>CAYJKM010000015.1:0-32235 GCA_964370805.1 uncultured Alphaproteobacteria bacterium
GGTGCAGGCTCCACTCGTCAAACACGGAAATCAATCCCGGATTGTACTTGAGAATGTCGTGCAGCGGTGTGTTCTTGTCGAATTTTGTTTCAGGCATCGTTCACCCCGCCACCGCTGCATCCATCGGCAGCTTTGACCAATCCGCCGGGACTTCCCACACGGGCTTGCGCAAGCCGGATTCCGCCACCACGCCGTACACTTCCTCGGCAAACGTCATGCGGGTGTCGTGGTTGTCGCGCTTCTTGAGGCCATACTTGACGTATGACTTGTTGCGCGGGCTGTTCGGACGGCCGAAGATATTCATCACGCGCGGAAACCAGCGGTCGAGCGCTTCCTGCGTCGCCTCCTTGTGCTTGGGGCTGCGGCCGAGACGCTTCAGCCAGTAGTCGCCGTGGGCGATGTGCATCTCTTCTTCCTTCATGATGCCTTCCATGACGGCTTTCCACGGGCCGTAGGAACTTTCCGTCGCATCCTGCAGCTGGTGGCCGGCGCCGCGATCCATCAGCACGTTGAACATGATGAAGTCGTACCAGGTGTTGATCGGGTAGTAGAAGATATTGACGCGCTGATCCTGCGCGGCCCGGGTGGCGCCGAGCTCGATCTCATCACCGACACGCAAGGTGAAATCGAATTGCTTGACGCGATCTTCCACGTCCACGCCGAGATCTTCGAGCAGCTGGTACATCACGCGGGCGTGACGGACTTCATCGTGCGTGATCGCAGAAACTGTGAGCATCTCCTTCGTGGAGACGGCCTTCATGATCCACGGCACGTAACCGAACGCTCCGGCGAGTTCCGAATCCGCCTGCATCAACATCAAATTGATCAAGTTCTCGCGATAGCCTTCGGTCATCTCTTCGGGGCTGTTGACCGTCTCGCCCCGACGGATTTTCTCGAGCAATCGCTGCTCTTTGTCTTGTTCAGTCATGATCGCTGCTCCCTTGTATTGCTATTTGTCACTTTCCTTTGAATGCCGGTTTGCGCTTCTCGTTGAATGCCGCTACGCCTTCCGTGTAGTCTTCCGATTGTCCGGCAATCTCCTGCAGATACGCTTCGTACTCCAACGTCTGCTCAAGATTCGCCGTGAAGGTGCGATTAAGGCCGCGCTTGATCAGGCCGATGGCCTTAGTCGGAGCGGCGGCGTATTGCTCGGCCAGCTCACGCGTCCGGATCATCACATGGTCGTTGGGGACGACTTCCTGAACGAGTCCCAACTCCTTCATCTCTTTGGCGTCCACCTTGCGCCCCGTCGTGGTGATGTCAAACGCATCATAGTAGCCGAGCAAGCGCGTCAAAAACCACGTCGAACCGGAATCCGGGACCAGTCCGACATTGATGAACGACTGGATCATGCTGGCGGATTCGGCGGCGATAATTCGATCACAAGCGAGAGCAAAGCTCATTCCGGCGCCCGCCGCTACCCCGTTCAACGCACACAAAACCGGCTTTTCCAAGCCGCGGATGCGCAGGATATTCGGATTATAATTCTTGCGCAGGGAATCGCCGAGGTTGCGTCCCGGCATGTCCTTGATGTCCTTCAAATCCTGACCGCTGCAAAACGCCTTGCCGGCGCCCGTGAGAATGACGGCGCGCACGTCGTCATCCTTGGCCGCTGCTTTGAAGGCCTCGCCGATTTCGCGGTGCATGGTCTCAGTCAGCGCGTTATAGCGGTCGGGGCGGTTCAGAGTAATCGTGAGAACCGCGCCGGACTTTTCGTAGAGGATGGTTTCGTACATGCTCGGGTCGATTATTTCAGGAGCGCCAGCCGCGTAACGAAGATCCGCTCAGCGGTGAGCAGTTGCGCAAAGTAAACTCCGGAAGGAAAGGCATCGCCAGCCAGCAGATGCCGATGAGTTCCAGCAGGCATCTCTCCCAAGGTCCTATCGAGGACAAGGCGGCCGTGAAGGTCAAATATCTTCAGAGTGACTTCAGAGGACTTGTCGAGCGAGAAGGCTATCGTTGTTGTGGCATTGAACGGATTCGGAAAGGCATAGCAGAGATCTGAATTTACCGGGAGTTCCGGAATGCAGATACCCGAACCGACGGAATCACCCGCGCCGCCATAGGCGCCGATATCGCAGATCGACCAGCCCAGACCAAACCAGCATCCGTCGAACGAATCGATGAGCGCAGGATCGCCCGCATCAATGCATGGCGAATCCTCGGAGTCGCCGCAAAAAACGTAGGACAATCTGTAGTCATCGGCAGATGCGTCGCGAAACAGTGGATCACTCTGAATCATCCCGACACCGGGCCAGCCGCCTTGCACGTCACAGTAGGAGAAGACAGGTGAGCCGCTTCCCGGGACAATCTGATTCGGATTGCCGGAAGCCTCGTTTCCCCAGAGAATGCAGTTGCGCACGATCGGACTCGATCCGAGATTGAGAAACATGGCGCCGCCACTGGTTGTGGCCTCGTTGTAGGCAAAGACGTTGTTCTCGATCAGTGGATCGGAGTTGTCACAGCGAATCCCTCCGCCCAGATCCATCGCAATATTGTCAACGATCACGTTGTGATGAATCCAGGGACTCGAGTTGACGCAAGCAATGCCGCCGCCGTCCTGATTCGCGTTGCCGGAAATGCGATTGAAACCAATCTCCGCATCCGAACCGTCAACGCAGCAGATGCCTCCGCCCGGGTTGCCGATCGGCGAATAGAAATTGTTGTCGCGGATCACGTTGTGCAGAATCCGCGCGCGCGAATTTGCGCAGTAAATTCCACCTCCGGAATCGGCAACGTTATTCTCGATGAGATTGTTGCGAATGACCGGCGAAGCATCCTCGCAGCGGATGCCGCCGCCTTCCCAGGTCAGGCCCACCGTGATGGTGAAACCGCAGATCACGGTCGTGCTGTCTTCGCTGCTGTTAATGCTGATGACGGAACTGCTGCCAACGGCGCGAATGATCGTGGTTTCAATGAACGTTGTGTCGCCGGTTAAGAGATAGCGCGAGGCCAGCACGAGGTTGGTACCGCCAAACGCGACACTCTCTTCGTACGTGCCGGGCTCGACGAGTACCGTGTCATGCTCAGCGGCGGCGTTAATGGCGGCTTGGATGGTGGCGACGTCCGTGGGGACAATGATCATGTCGGCCCGTGCGGCAAGCAGGGACAAAAGCAGAAACGCTAAACGGAAAAGAACTCGCATGATGACACTCCATGGAACGACTGCAGCGAGAATTCAAATCAAACACGAAAGGGTTACTTGCCTTTGAACAGCGCGGGGCGTTTGTCGATAAACGCCTGCATGCCTTCCTTTTGATCCTCGGTGGCGAAGAGCAGATAGAAGTTTTTGCGCTCAAATTCGAGACCGTCGAGCAAGAAGGACTCTTGGGTTTTCAAAATGGCCTCCTTTGCGAGCCGCACGGCAACCGGAGGCATGGCGGCAATCTCGCGGGCGAGCTTCTGCGCTTCAGACAGATACACTTCAACCGGCACGACGCGATTCACCAACCCGAACTGGCAGGCTTCCTGCGCGCTGATGAACTTGCCCGTGAGCACCATCTCCATCGCACGAACTTTGCCGATCGCGCGCGTGAGACGCTGTGTACCGCCGGCACCGGGCATGACGCCGATCTTGATTTCGGGTTGACCGAACTGCGCGGTCTCCGAAGCGATCACCATGTCGCAGTGCATCATCAGTTCGCAGCCGCCGCCCAGAGCGAATCCGGAAACGGCCGCGATCAGCGGCTTCTTGATTTTGCGGATGCGGTCCCACTTGGCAAACTGATCCCGAACCAGCATCGTCGTGGAATCGGCACCTGCCATTTCCATGATGTCCGCACCCGCGGCAAAAGCCTTCTCGTTTCCAGTCAGCACAATCGCGCGGATTTCGTCGTCGCGATCCAGCTCTTCCAGCAGCGCGACCAGTTCATCCATCAACGCCATGTTCAAGGCATTGAGTTGCTTGGGACGGTTCAGAAGGACGGTGGCGACGTGGCCGGAGCGCTCGAGTTTCAGAAACTGAAGGTTATCCATTTGTGGGCTCCGTCCAGCAGAAGCTGGTGTAGTCGAGTCCCGGCGGCTCGACGCCCAATGACCGAAGGATCATGCCAATCTGGGCGCGATGATGCGTCGCATGGTTGACGGCGTGATGACACAAGTCAGTTACGCTGCAATCGAGGTGGCCGCGCTCTCCGGCCAGATGAAGTTCGTGGTTCAGGTCACGGTCACTCACGACGGACAGATAATTCATCCACTCGTCGTGAGATCGCTGCTCTTCTCGAGAACTTTCGACCAGCGAACGGACGGGGCGCTCCGGCGGCTCAGCGCGGTCGCCGAAGCGGATGACTTCGAGAATATACACCTTGGTGGTAATCAGATGATCCAGCAGTTCAAGCGCTCGGTCCGGGGCGCTCGGTGTATTCCCGAGTGCTTCTACGACGCGAAGCGTTGCCCAGTGATCGTAATCAAAGACCTTGTGAACGTGCTCCTTCATTTTCCTGGCAGAAGGTTTTTTCGGATACTATCGTAATCGGGTTTTTGCTTGTTGGCAAAGGCAGTAACAGCGGCTCTTGTTTCGGGCGAATTGGAATGCACGGACAACCAGTCGCGAGCATGACCGACGGTCAGCTGCCACGAGAAGTCGCGCCAGAAATTGAGCTGCTGCTTTAAATAACGGGTCACGTCGGGCAGCTTATTTTCCAGCTTGGTTGCCATGATGTCCACGGCCTTGTCCAGTTCGGCACGCGGAACGACTTGATTCACGAGTCCCCATTCCAGAGCTTTTCGCGCCGGAATTTCTTCGCACAGATAGAGCATTTCGCGCGCGCGGCGATCGCCGATCATTAACGGCAGCCATTGCGTCGCGCCGCCCGCGGCGACGCTGCCGTGCGCGGCTCCGACGTGGCGAATGTAGATGTCATCCGCGGCAATCGCCAAATCACAGCTCATGTTGAATTCATTGCCGCCGCCGACTACGATGCCGTTCAGTCGGGCGATCGTGGGCTTACCGATGTTGCGCAAGCGGTCATGCGCCTCAATGAATGCCCCCATCCACTTCCAGTAATCGTGAGGGCGCTCAAAGAACTGCTGCTGCTCAGAGAGATCCGCCCCGGTACAAAATGCTTTGTCGCCGGCCCCCGTCAGAATGAGGACGCGAACCGCGTCATCGTACGACGCATCTTCAAACGCGCGGCTCATCTCTTTGAGCATGGCAAACGTGAAGCAGTTGTGAACCTGCGGACGGTTCAACGTAACCGTCGCGCGCGCACCGGACTTCTGATAGATAATATACTCGAAGCCGAAGCTCTCAGCAGGTCTTGCGTGAAAGTCTTCCGTCATCGCTGTTCCGCCGTTTCGGCGGTGTGGAACTCGACGATGTCCTTGGCAAATGTCATCAGATTGGCCCCCGCTTCCGCGTTCTCCGGCGACTTCATGGCCGCCTTGAAGGAGTCCTTATCGGCAAAACTGAGCACGGACATTTGGTAATACTTGGCCGGGCCATCCTTGCCGGGATGGAATTTTGAAACGCCAAGGTAGACAAGGCCGGGGATCTTCTTCGCGAGCGGGACGTGAGAATTCCAGTAAGCGTCCTCGAACGCCTGCGGATCAGCCGGCTGACGAAACAGAGCTACGAGTTGGTACATACGTTATGAGGTTGAAGAAACCGGGGTGGAATGCGAGCCGGAAGCGGCGGCGCGCTCCCGCATTTGCAGGATCTTGTGCTTGGGAAGGACGACCTGATGCACGTTGCCGTGCGCGATGCGGCGGCCGCCCTCCGTGATTTCGAATTTGCAGGCGAGATGATGCTCGCGCACGCGCGTGGCGATGCACCACACTTTCAAGTGCTGCCCGACGAGCGCCGGCGAATGATGATGGATGTACAGGCCGCTGCCGATGCCGTCTTCATGGTCTTCGAGAAAGGGTTCGAGCAGCAATCGGCAGACGTATTCGGCATGATGACAAGCCCAGTACGTCGGGTAGAACAGATGCAGCGGTTTGCCGCCAAACTCGACCACCATCTCCTGCGTGACTTGCACGTACAGAACTTCTTCCAGCCCCGGCTTGAGTCCCGCTTTCATGACGCGTGTTCCGGAACGGCAAAAGACGCCGCGGTGAATTCCGCTTCAAGATCGGCAGAGAACCGGGCAGGATTCAGGTGGTAGCGCTGCTCTGCCAGCGAGGTCACAAACTCGCGATGCGAGCGATTCAAGCGATAGTCAGGCGTGCGCGGCGGATGCTTCAAGTAGCGTTCCATCTCCTCCGTTCCACCGGACACGTTAATGATCGCGTGAAAGAAAACCAGATGGCGATTGCGATAGATCGCAGTGCCCGCCAGCTTGCGGTCGCCCAGCGCAATGTCCGAGATGCCGCGATGCGCAAGCTCCGCCACCCCTTGCCGCGCGAGCGCGCTGATGATGAGCTGATTAAACCGGCGAAAATATTCTTTGGAAGGAAGCTGTTCCGCGCGCCGCAGCACAAACGAGGCCACGAGCATGCGCGGCGTCAAGACGACGGCGCAGCCGCCGGTCGAACGGCGGAGCACAGGAATGTTGTCGCGCTGGACACTCTCAATGTTCACTTCGAGCGCCGGATCGGAACCCTTGCCAATGACGACCACCGTGCGGGGCGGCTGCCAAATCAGACATTCATCTTGTTCAACGGCTGATTCGACAAACCTCGCGTCGGCGAGGTCATAGGGCATGATTTCAAACTCACGAGGATCGGCTTCATCCCTCATCCGTGATCCCTTATCCGTTGTCACACGTGCAGCGGTTTGCCAATGGCTTTGAACCCCGCTTCCATGAACGTTTCACTGATCGTTGGATGCGCATGGACGGCCTTGGTCATCCCATCCAGTGTTTCTTCGAGCATCATGCTCATCACGGCTTCCGCAATTAAATCCGTGGCGCGCGCCGACACGATATGCACGCCGAGAATCTCGCCGTATTTTTGGTCGGCAAGGATCTTTACAAAACCGTCCGTCTGCCCTTCAACCATCGCCTTGCTGTTGACGGACATGGGGAATTCGCCTTTCACGTACTCGATGCTGCGCGCCTTGACCTGCTCCTCGGTCAGTCCGACCGCGGCGATTTCCGGATCGAGGTAGATATTGACGGGGAGCTTGCCGTAATCGAGCGCATCCTTCACACCGGCCATGTGATTCGTGGCCGTCGATCCCTGTGCGGAGGCAAAGTGTGCAAACATCGTCCCCGTGACGTCGCCGATGGCATAAACGTTTGGCACGCTCGTCTGCATGAACTCGTTTGTCTTGATGAAGCCGTTGTGCAGGTCGAGACGGACGTCGGTCATGTCCGGCAGCACGGCCTCGCGCTGTGAACAGTTGATGACCATGTCGCACTCGACGAGTTCTTTGCCGATCATGACCACGCCATCGCCGGCGTCGCCGATGTGCGATTCGAAATGGACCTTGATGCCTTGCTTCTTGAAGCGCTCGCGCACGAAGGACGTGCAGGCTTCGTCCAGCCACGGCATTAGTGCCTTGTTTGAAGTGACGACGGTTACGGATTTGCCGATCAGATGCAGCATGTTGGCCATTTCGCAGGCCACCGTGTCACCGCCGTTGATCACGAAACGATCTGGAATTTCTGACAGCGCATAGAAATCGTCAATCTCGAGGGCCATGCCCGCGGGCAGTGACGCGGCAAACGACCGGCTGGGGCGAGAACCTGTGGCGATAATGATGTGCTTCCCGATATACACGTCATCGCCGACGCGCACATTGGTCGGTCCATCGAGGGATGCGCTGCCGTTGATGACCGTCACGCCGTTCTTCTTCATCAGGAACTCAACGCCCTTGACGAGTTTCGTGACGATGCGATCCTTCTCGACCAGGGCCTTCTTCCAGTTGAACGTGAGCGTTTTTGGATCAATCCCGTCAACGCCAAACCCGGCCGCGCTGTGCTTAATCCGGTCAAACAATTTAGCGGATTCCATCAGCCGGCGCGAAGGGATGCAGCCCCAGTTGAGGCAGCAGCCGCCGAGTTTCTGCTTTTCCACCACGGCGGTCTTCATGCCAAGCTGCGCGCCGCGAATGGCCGCGACATATCCGCCCGGCCCCGCACCAATGATGATCAGATCAAAGTTCTTCATGTACCAGTTTATTATTGCGCGAGATCTATGGATTGCTCAATCATAGCTTTGCCACTCATAGATCCCGCGCAGGACATTTGTTTACATCAAAAGCATGTTGACCGGCTCGCCAAGCAGCGCCATGATTTCCATCAGGAAGCGCGCGGCATCGCCGCCGTCCACAATGCGATGATCGAAACTCAAGGATAGCGGCAGGATATGTCCCGGGACAATTTCACCGTTCTTCACGACCGGTTTTTCGAGGATCCGACCCACGCCCAAAATCGCCACTTCCGGATAATTGATCACGGGGACTCCGTGCGTTCCGGTCAGCGAGCCGTAATTCGTAATCGTGAACGTGCCGTCGCGAATCTCGTCCAACGTGAGCTTGCGCTCGCGGGCGCGAGTGGAGAGATCGGTGATAATCGCCGCGAGCTCGTATACGCTTCTCTGATCAGCATCCTTCACGACAGGAACCACCAAGCCGTCCGGGGTATCCACCGCAATGCCGATATTATAGTAGCGGTTGTAGATCACGCGGTTGTGTTCAAGATCCAGACGGCAGTTCAGCTTCTTGAACTTGCGCAGCGCCATCGCGACAGCTTTGATCACAAACGGCAGGTAAGAGAGTTTGACTCCCAATTCGGCGGCCTGTGCTTTGGAATCATTGCGCAGCGCAACGAGCTTGGAGACTTCCAACTCCTCGAAGGCCGTGGCATGCGGGGCGGTGTATTTCGACTGTGCCATCCGCGCGGCAATCGACTTGCGGATTTGCGACAGCTCTTCCACTTCCGTGCGCTCGCCCGGTGTGGCCATGGGAGTAGAGCGGGGAGGAGTGAACGTAAACGAAGGCGCCGCGCCGGACGTCTTGCGCTCCGCCGCTTTCAGAATATCCTCTTTCATCACGCGGCCGCTCGGTCCCGATCCGGTAACCGCATTGATGTCCACGCCCATGTCGCGCGCCAGCTTGCGTGCCACGGGAGTGGCGAGCGCCTTGCGGCCATTCGTGACGGCTGCCTTTTCATGCTCAAGTTCGAGACCTTCACCCGTGGCGGGAAGAAACTCATTCGTGTCCGCTACCGGAATGGAACCGACGACCCCAAAGCCGGGTTCATCGACATTTTCTTCGTGCGTATGGGCCGTGGCCGCTTCTTTGGTCGCCTGCACGGGAGCTGCGGCGACAATGGCGGCGCCGTCTGTCTCGATCTCCGCAATCACATTGCCGACGTGAATGACCTGACCCACTTCACCGAAAGTCTTGGCAATCATACCCGTGCGTGGAATCGGAATGTCGGTAACGACCTTATCCGTCTCCACTTTCATGAGCGGGTCGCCCTCGCGCACTTTCTGGCCGGGCTTGACATACCACTCGAGAATCTTGCCCTCGTGGATGCCTTCGCCGATGTCGGGGAATTTGAAAGAGTATGGCATTTCTTGTTACTGGTGAATTCCGGCGGGGTGAGGGCACCCCGCTCGGAGTGCGGTGCGAGCGGCCTGCCCTCAGGCCGCCGCAATAAGACTCGTCAGAACTCCATGACCTTCTTGATTTCGTAGAAGACCCGATCCGGTGTGTGGAAATACAGGTCTTCGCTCTTGGGCAGGGGCGGCATGGTGTCATTACCGGCCAGACGTGCGGGCGGAGCTTCGAGATAGAGAAACGCCTTTTCGTTGATGACCGCGATCACTTCCGCCGCCACGCCAAAGCTGCGCGGGCCTTCATGCACCACCAGCACGCGTCCCGTCTTCTTAACTGATTCGGCAATCGTCTCGCGATCCAGCGGATAAATCGTGCGCAAGTCAATCAGCTCAACGGAAATCCCGGCCTTTTCACAGAGCGGCAGCGCCTCCTGCACGGTGCGCATCATCGCGCCGTACGTAATGACGCTGATGTGACGTCCTTCCTGCACGACCTTGGCTTTGCCGATCTGAATGCGATACGATTGTTCCGGAACGTCCTGCTTGATCGCGCGATAGAGTCGCTTCGGTTCCTGAAAGATCACCGGATCGTTGTCCTCAATGGCGCTGATCATCAGACCCTTTGCATCGTAGGGAGTGGAAGGCACAACGACTTTCAAACCGGGAATGTGAGCGTAAATCGCTTCGTTGGCCTCGCTGTGCGATTCGAGCGCTTTGACACCGCCGCCGTAAGGGAAGCGGATGACCATCGGCACCGAGAAGCGCCCGCGACTGCGATAACGGTAACGAGCCACGTGCGAAATAATCTGATTGAAAGCGGGATAAACAAAGCCGTCAAACTGCATCTCGACGACCGGACGCAGGCCCATGATCGCCATGCCGACGCCTGCGCCGACAATTGACGACTCGGCGAGCGGTGTGTCAAAGACGCGCTTAACCCCGTGCTTCTTCTGCAAGTGTTCAGTCACACGAAAGACGCCGCCCTCTACGCCGACGTCCTCGCCGAAACACAGCACGTTTTCATCTTCCGTGAGCTTATTATCCAGCGCGGAATTGAGCGCCTGTACCATTGTCATCACGGCCATGGCTACTTGCCCTCCTTCCACGCCAGAAACTTCTTGTACTCTTCCTGCTGCTCGCGCAAGGTATCGGTCGGCTGTTCGTATGCGTGGGTGAAGATTTCGTCCACGCTGTTTTGTGGAAACTGCTCTGCTTCACGGAACTGCGCCTCGACTTCCGCTGTCACCTGCTCGGTGTAATCGGCTTCCTGCTTTTCGTTCCAAAGTCCGTTGCTCTCGAGATAAGCTTTGACGCGGATCAGCGGATCGCGCGGCGCCCACAATGCTTCTTCCTCCGCGGTGCGATATTTCGTCGGGTCATCGGATGTTGTGTGCGCGGCCATGCGATACGTCTCGGCTTCGATCAGCACAGGACCCTTGCCGCTGCGCGCGTGATCCACGGCCTCCTTGGTCGCGCGATAGACGGCCAGCAGATCGTTGCCGTCCACTTGAATGCCGGGCATTTCGAACGCAATGGCTTTCTGCGCCAGCGTCTTCGCTTTCGTCTGCAGCTTGCGCGGGACGGAAATCGCCCACTGATTGTTGTTGCAGAAGAAGACGACCGGGCAATTGAACACCGACGCCCAATTCATTCCTTCGTAGAAATCGCCCTCGGACGTGCCGCCGTCGCCGAAATAAGTAATGACGACCTCTTTCCCGCCGCGATAATTGATGGCATGTCCGATGCCGCACGCATGCAGGATTTGAGAAGAGATCGGCACGGTGTTCGGCAGCACATTGACGCCATCGGGATAGACGTTTCCATACTCACTGCCGCTGTGAAACATATAGACGGTTTTCAGCGGCACGCCGCGCCAGAGCTGCGCGCCCAATTCGCGAAATGCCGGCACCATCCAGTCGCGCTGCTCCAGCGCCATGGCGCTGCCGACGGCCGCCGCTTCCTGACCCTTATTGGGCGGCAGTGTGTAAAGCCGTCCTTGCCGCTGATAGGACACGGCCTTTACGTCAGCGATTCGCGCTTTGAGCATGACTTTGTAGGCCTCGCGGATCTGCTCGCCGGAGAGGTCGGGCATCCATTCGGGTGCCACGATCTTGCCGGTTGTGTCGAGAATTTCGAGCCGCTTTCCAGTGAGTGGAAAGAACGCTTCGAACAGCGACGGTTGATCGGCGCGTATCGGGACTTTCGGTTTTTGGTTCGTTACCAGATGGGTGGTCGTCTTCTGTGCCGGAACACTCATCTTAAATCCTGTTTTTATGCAACTTAATTCGATTATCGTCGGTCAAAACCGCGGGGGCAACTTGCGAATCATCCAAATCAGACATGCTAAGTCCTGAATATACACATTTCACTCGAATTGGCCAAGAGAAAAGCGTCCAATGCACTCTGTAGTCTTTTGTGTTTTCCATTGTAAATACTTAATTAACAACTGTGGATGGGAGCGGATGACGGACAAAAACGAGGCAAGCCTGATTCCAACTTACAGGCCACGCCTCTGGACAAAGTTGAAAGCTAATCAAGTGTTGTTCAGAATAAGTCTGTATCGGTCGTATGTTCGCTCGTCGAAGCAGACGAACAGAACCCTCCTAATTCTTGGATTCCTCTCCAGAGCATGAAGGGTCTCGCCGGCCGCCGTTTGGGTCACCAACTTCCGTTGACCCAAACCGGCCACGCTTGTTTGGCCAATCCGGTCGTGCGATCTTTCAATCCAATCGTACCGAAAACGCTCTCGTTCGTGTCCGGGTCGTATAGGAAACTCCAGATGACAAACTCAAGCGTGGACACATCGGAGATATCAAAGAAACGCGCCACAAATGCGGCCTGTTCCGCCTCGCTGCTCTCCCAACCCGCCGGTGACGCCTGAGTGTGCCAGCCCATTTCGGTAATCGCAATCGGCTTCGACGTGTGGTTGCTCACGCTGGTGTAATAGTCGGCCGGAATTATTGACGGATCCTGAAACACCAAGCAAGGGTAGGTCGTAATGCCGATGTAATCCGCATCAGGGAACTGATCCAGCAAAAACCATGTAGTGTTCGTGGTATCATTGATTCCGCCGAACAAGCCGCCGTTCAAGCCCTTCATTTTCTCAAGCTGGAAAATCGTGAACACCACGGTCTCCGGTGAGTGCAGTTTCACCGTGTCGTACACGTCGGGAAAGAAGGCGACATAGTCATTGAAATCGGCCGGTGAATGCTCGTAGAGCATGTTGATTTCAATCCCAAAAGCCATGTACGGCGGCTGATATGTTTGTGCGAAGGACGCTGCATAGTTTTTGTACACTTGCTTCGTGGAGTCATGCAGCGGCCGCAAAAGTTCGCCGGTGCCTTGCGTGAAGAACTGCGCGATGAGCACGGGCGTATAATGGTATGTCGGCCCGTTCAATACGGTCTGAGCCGGTGGGCCGTTGGGGATGCCAAGTTCGACCCAGTCACCGGCCCACGTGATCAGGTCGCCGGCGGAGTCGGCCTCGGCATAGAACGCCAGGAAGTCACCCACGCTCCCTGACCGCGGTGAGATGCTCACTCCCTTCAAGCGTTCGGGTTCCACCGGCGGGGCGACGGGCTCGTTTTCATCTTCGGAACAGCCCAGCATTAATCCCAGGATTATGAGCGTTAAGATTTTCAGGCGCATCTTGGCTTCCTTTCTCAGAATGGATTGCACTAAATTAACACAAAACACCTTCTCTTTCAAGCACAACCACATGTGAAATATTGTACATTTCCGATAATGATTGACAACTTGATAGATTCTGGGCATATTTGAAGCATGGCAAGAAGATGTACAAGGAGTTGAGCAATGAACCGGATGAGATGGATTTGGATGATGCTCTTGTTGGGCGCACTCGGAGGCTTTAGGGTCGAGGCGGCGACCACGGAACGGATCGCCTCGGGACTGTCCCGGCCGCTTTACGTGACCGCTCCGCTGGCGGACTATGACCGCATCTTTATCGTCGAACAGTGGACAGCGCTGATCAAAATCCTGCATGTCGCCTCGGGAGAAATCGACACGTTCCTGAACATTGACTCGATTGTCATCGGCAGCGGCAATGAGCGCGGTTTGCTTGGACTGTGCTTTCATCCCGATTACTCGAACAACGGCTACTTCTACGTCCATTACAATAATAACTCCGGGAACACAGTTATTGCCCGCTACTCCGTGACGGCCAATCCGGACTCGGCGGATGCCGCGAGCCGCCTTACCATATTGCAGATCACTCAGCCGGCGGGTCAAAGCAATCACAAAGGCGGCATGATCGCGTTTGGTCCGGACGGCTATTTGTATATCGGCATGGGGGACGGCGGCAGCGCCAACGATCCCGGCAATCGCGCGCAGAGTGACACTACGCTGCTTGGCAAAATGCTGCGGATTGATGTGAATGGAGGCGAACCTTATATCATTCCGCCGGATAACCCGTTTGTTGATCTGCCGCCGCGAGACGAAATCTGGGCCAAAGGACTGCGCAATCCCTGGCGGTGGAGTTTTGACCGCGTAACCGGCGACTTGTACATCGCCGATGTCGGCCAAGGCGCGTGGGAAGAAGTGAATTTCCAATCGGACACCAGCGGCGGCGGCGAAAACTATGGCTGGCGCTGCATGGAAGGCCAGCACTGCACCGGATTGACGGGCTGCACGTGCAACGATCCGACGCTTACCTATCCGATCCACGAATACAGTCACGGCACCGGCTGCTCCATTACGGGCGGATTTGTTTATCGCGGCTGCGCCATTCCGGAGTTCGACGGTCTCTACTTCTTCGCTGATTACTGCACGGACCTCATTTGGAGCGGCCGCTACGATCCGGTAAATGACACGTTGACCGACGTCACCAACCGCACGGCCGAACTCGATCCGCCGGGTTTCACTATCGGTGACATTTCCTCTTTCGGCGAGGATGCGTATGGCGAGATTTACATCTGCGACCTGATCGGCGGCGAAGTCTTCAAAATCGTCCCGGACTTGGTGGACGACTGCAACACCAACGGCATCTCCGATCTCTGTGACATCGCCTCCGGCATGAGTCCCGACACCAACAGCAATAGCATTCCCGATGAGTGCGACTGCTTTAATCCGTCGCCCAACAACCTCACGATTTCGATTGACAGCATGGATGTCTTTCTCCGTTGGACGGCCACCGGCAATGGCTCAGAAACGTACAGTATTTTTCGCAGCGGCGATTCCGCGGAGCCCTTCCCGAACGGCGCATGGCTGCAACTCGCCACCCATGTTCCGTCAGTCGCCGGGGAAAACGGCATGTTGTACGTTGACCAACTTTCCCCGGTCGATTCGGATCAGTTCTTTTATCTCGTCACCGCAGATTGTCCTGACGTGAGGTAGTCTCAATTGCGAATCTGCCGCGCCCATTCCCGCTGACATCAAAACGGCCTCTGCATGCAGAGGCCGTTTTGATTCTCGATTCCGGACATCGTAAAGGTTCATTCCCCGATCACCTGCACGAACAACTCGCGCGTGCGCGGGCGGTTATCATGGTCAATGATGACAATCTGCTGCCAGGTTCCGAGTACGAGTTCGCCGTTGCTGATTGGAACCGTAATTCCCGGCCCCATAAATGTCGCGCGAATATGCGAGAAGCCGTTGTCATCTCCCCACGTCTCGCCATGACGCGTCGCGGCCTTATGCGGCACAAACTTCTCCAGATACTCTTTGAAGTCTTCGACCAGCGCCGGCTCGAATTCGATCGTGCTCACCGAGGCAGTCGAACCGATCACAAACACATTCGCCAGTCCCTCGTGAATGCCCGACCTGCTCACGATCTGCTGCACTTGATCCGTAACGTTGCGGATGTCAGAAAAACCCTTTGTCGCAACGGAAAGCTTCTCGCCAAACACGGCCATGTCTCCTCCGTTCACTAATCTCCGGATCGCGCGGCTGGCCCGCCGGTGTGACCCAAGTCAGAAATAGTTCCGTCCAGATTCGTCAGTGTTTTCGCTCCGGCCCCACGCGCAGGGGAGCTTTCCTTTAAGCGGAAGGTCAGCGTATCCGTGAACTGCGGATCGAAATTCAGAAATCGAGTCGAGTCCATCCCGCGCACGTCACCCTCGCGATTCTGCCACACGAGATTGTCCGACACCACCCAGCCTGCCGTATCGCTCTCCTGATTCCAGAAGCCGACGCACGGACAGACCCACTCTTTTCGCCAGCCGTTAAACGCGGATATGTTGTTGACGATGCGCCCGCGCGTTCCCGCGTTCCAGATCGCGATGCCGCAGTTTCCGTTGCGCACGGACGTGTTGTGCTCGGCAATCATGGAACTCTCGCCGGAGGCAATGATTCCCCAGCCGAGATTATCGCGGACGAGGTTGTTGCGCGCAACGACGGTCGCGGTTCCAAACGAGCCGATCCCTTTCCAGTAGTGCGAAATGTTATTCCGCAAACAGGTTGCAACGGCGTCCCACGTCACGCCGATCCCCGCGCCGCGCCCGGAATCGATCACGCAATCAGTGATCATCGCCGTCGCCCCGCGATAGAGGGCCACGCCGTCCCAACTGTTGTTAATGATCCGGCAGCGCGTGAGCCACGCCTCGCTGTTTTCCCGGATCATCACTCCGCCAATCCCAACAATCGTCGAATCGAAGAACTGCGTGTTGTCCCGCAGTGTGCAGTTGTGAAGCTTAACCGTGCTCTGCTTGATCACGACCGCTGCGTCCGTGGCGGCGCCGTCCAGGTCACGCTGTCCGCCCGTGATCGTAAGGTTCTCGATGACGGTGCCGCGCGAGTCCAATACGAGCAGTCCGTAACCCGCGCGCGTGACCAGCACGCTGCCGCCGGCCTTGTCGCCCACAACACGCAATTGCTTGCCGGAGATCAGAAACCCTCGCGTGGCGAGAACCGTCGTGCGATGCTCCTGACAGTTGCCGCAGGTCTGTTCGCCGAATTCCTGCGGCTTGGCTTCGTACCGTCCCGCGGCAACATAGAGGGTGTCGCCGCTTGCGGCAATGTCGAAAAAGTGCTGAAGATCACGGGAAACATGATGCACGGCCGCGCTTGCCACGCTCGCGGCGATGAGCAGCATGAGCAGCGGGGAGACGTTCATAGGCGCACCTGATTGTTCTTGAATTCTGACAACAAGTCGCGCAGGTAATGCGGCCACGCATAACCGGTGGCGAAGGCAGAGCGCGATTTCGAATAGACCCATGCCGGCACGTCGATCTCGCGCTGTTTAGAGAGTCGCCGCTGCTCCTTAGCCGCTTTCTTCTCTTGACCGGTGTGACGCAGCGCGTCAATGCGCAGAACCGCGGCCAAGCGATCGTGCGGTGCGTTGTTCACCGCCTGATTGTAGGCAGCAAGCGCTTGCTTCCAGTCGCCCTTGATGGCGGCGATCCACCCCTGCATGGTCACCACCGCCGGATCGCCGGGCATGAGCAATTCGGCCTCGTGAACTTGTGTTTCGGCGTCGGCAAGGCGATCGGCCATAAGCAGAATCCGCGCGTAATCCAGCCGCAAATCCGCGATCCCACTGCGTTCCAAGAGTGCCTTTTGAAAGGCGCTGTCTGCTTCGGCATACCGGCCCGCATCTCCGAACGCAAGCCCCAACCCCCACAGCGCATCGCTGTCATTGGCGTGCTCGGCGAGCACGTGTTGATACAGGTCGGCGGCACCCGCATAATCTCCGTCATGCCAGAGTGCATTTCCCAACGCCTGGCGAACGGTCTTGCGTTCCGTCGAATCAACCATCGAGATGCCGCCGCGCAGATACTCCGCGCCCGCCCGCACGTTGCCGTCCGTAAAGTACTTTGCGTAGTACCAGCGCGAGTACGCTTCCGCTTTAGTCGGGTAGTGAACACGCAGGCTCTCGGCAAACGCCAGCGCCTTCCGGTCTTCATTCCGCAGCGAATAGAGGTATGAAAGTTCCGCGAGCACGACATCCGCCTGAGGTGCGCGTTCGTACGCTTTCCGGCTGAACGACAAGGCCTGCGAAATCTCGTTCCGCTCGACGCGATCATCGGCGGCGTTTACTAATCCGACGGGATAGCACGCAGCGAGATTCGGAGCCGCGACGTAATGTTCCACGAGCCGCACCAGCGTCGTATCCAGCTCAAACAAGCGTTCGCGCACAATTTCGCGCGTGTCGTACTCGTCACGGCGCGGAGAGTAATAGCCGTTCGCCCCTTCCGCAAAATATTCCCACACACTGGCGGACTGGTACTGGCTCATGAAGACCTTCGTACCGGCGTCTTCCAGATTACGTGACACATGGTAGGCATCCACCAGCCGCTGTGCGTCGTCCGGTGGAAAGACGCCATGCACTTGATGCGTCAGTTCGTGGAGCACCGTGTTGTAGCTCCAATAGATACTGCGCTCCACGTCTTCGATTCCCGTGACCGTGGTGTATCCGCCGCAGCCGCGCACGTCATCCCACAGCCGTGAATCATAGCCGATGCGCTGATCCACCAGCGTCTCCAAGCCGGGACTCTCCGAAAGCTTCTCGTGCAGCGGCTTTATGTAATGATGATGACCGCTTTCCACCAGCAGCGGAAGGTAAAGTCTCCACGGCTCGACGGCCAGCGCAACCTGCTTTTGATGCCGCGGCGAAAGGCTCTTCCAGTTCAGCACATATTCATCGACGCGCGGAACATTCGGCAGGGGCGTCGCATTCAAGATCGAATCCGCTCGTTCACGGTGAATGCTCAGGCGCAGTCGTTTGGTTTCCAGCGTTCGTGCCAGGCCGGAATGCGCGCGGCCATACTCAGGGCAAATAGCGAGTGCTTGTCGAAACCAATCCGCCGCTTCATCGTATTCCCCCTGTGACCAATGTAATGAAGCCATGAACGCCGTCGCCGGCACAAAGCGCGGGTACGCATCGTGAACCTGCATTGTCTGGCGATTCGCGCGTTCTGCATTACCGGCGGCAAAAGACGCTATGGCCTTCCGCAGGCGAGCATGAGCGCTTTTGTCGGCCAATTCGGTTGGGTACTTCTCTTCAAGCTGCGTGTAATTCAAGCGCGCATAACCATTGCCGAGGAAATAGTGTGCCAGCTCGTGACCGGGATTCCAGCGCAACGCCTCCCCAAACATGTCAATCGCCTCGCTCACCCGGCTCTGGTCAATCAGCTGATACCCGATTTGAAAGATAATGTCGGCGGTAAACATGTCTGCATTCAACGTGGTAAGCAGCGTGTCCAGCGCGCGCTGAGAGTCATTCTGCTTGCCGTAGATCTTGGCCAGACCCAATTTGGAATCCGCGAGCTCCAAGGGATTGGTGCTTGTCACCAATACCGACTCGAACTCTTTTGCCGCTGCGTCGTACTGCAGCGTTCGCAGCAGTAATTCCGCCCGCGCCAGCTGTGCCGTGGTATTCTTGCTGTCCGCGGCAAGCTGAGCTTGATACAATTGCTCAACCGTCGGCAAGTCATCGATCAAGAACAACCAATGGTAGTGCAGCCGCCGTGCCGCTGGACTGGATGACTGCAGAAGCGGCTCAATCCGTTCACGCGCCCGGGCGAATTCGTACTGCCGGAGCACTTCCCGTACGGCGAAGACGTCTGCAGCGGCGGAATCTGTCAACCTCAGCTCGGTCAGCAATTCCGGATCGGCTTCAAGTCGGCTGATGCGAAACGCCGCGTCAGCTCGCACGGCAGCCGGTTTGCTGGAGTCGGCGATGAGATGCTCAACGTCGCTGTAGATGTTCCTCACCCGCTGATTAAGGCTGAGCGCATCATCAGCAACGGCAAACGCCGCCCCGCACAGCAGGACGGCGACACCGATCAAGAATACATGCACTGGATTCCTCACACCCATTTCACTCCCAGAATAAGAAGCAGGGCAACCACAACCATCATTAGTCCTTCGCCGGCAATCAGCCCCGACGCGAGCGACGCGCCAAAGCGATCTACGGCATCTGCGTTGCGCTTGGCATAAATGCTTGTCACCACAGCTCCCAGCCACATGGCGATCGACGAGTACGGCGTCACCATGAACGCAATGCCCAGCGCAATCGGCGACGGCAGCCACTTGCCGACTTTCTTGTTTGCCGCGCCGATGAACGGAATGACCAGACCGACAATTGCGCCGACCAGCGCCGCGGTCATGGCGTGCGGCGGCAGCGACTTGATTCCTTTGGCGAGTAGCTCCGCCATCGCGTGCCACGCCATCACGGCCGGACCGGCAAAATCGTCGCCCGGAATCGTGTACGCGGCGGTGAGCAGGCGATAGACGGCCGCGGCCGTAAACACTCCCATGACTACGCCGATCAATTGCGCAATGACCTGCCGTCGAATCGACACCTTGAGCATGTACCCGGCTTTGAGATCGTGCATCAGGTCGCCGGATTGACTCGCACCCGCCGCCGTGATTCCCGCCGCCATCAAGTTGGTCGGGATGCGTCCCGGATCCAGCGCGCCGTACACGACCTGAGTGATCTTGCCCATCGCGCCGACCGGATTGATATCCGTTTCACCAGTTGCGCGCACGGCGATACTCGCAATCAGGAACGAGAGGAATACAGCCAAAATGCCCATCCAAATCGCAATGTCAAAGTAGACGTGCGCGAGCGTCGTGGTCAAGGCCGTCGCCGCTACCATTCCGACCGCCCACCACTTGATCGGGAACGGATCCGGCGCGTCATCTTCATCCCCTGCGACGGCTGCATTCTTCTTGCCGCTCATCAGGTTCTTGAACGACGTGAACGTATGTCCGATCACCTTGTATTGCAAACCTAAGCTTGCAAAACCCGACGCCACCATGCACGCGACTCCCGGCCAAAGCAGCCAGCGAAACGCATTGCTGTACACCTGCTGATGCGTGCCGCCGACGACGTTCAAGTCGTAGAGGATCGGCGCGCCGATTCCCCAAGCGAGGATTGCTCCTGCAAACAATGACCAGCCGACTTTCGGTCCAATCAGAATCCCCGCACCCAGCATCATCGGCGAAAGACTGATCCCCATGCGAAGCGCGGCGAACCCGACGCCCAGAATTCCGACCGAAGCCAAACCAATATCGTCTAGAGAAAAATCCGAGAGGCCATGCAGTCCCAACGGCTTGATGCTGAAGAGCAGCTTGAGTACGGCGGCAATGACGCCTGCCCAAAGCAGGAGCTTGGCTTTCTTCATCGCTTCCACGCCGGACGAGTACATCGCTTTGATCGTCTCGGCTGCTGCCGTTCCAGTCGGATAGCGCAGCTTCTCGCGCACGACCATCTGCTTGCGCAGCGGCACGGCAAAGAACACGCCCAGAAACGCGACCGCAATCGCCCACAACACGAGTTGCCCGTATGTCAAGATATTGCCGGGTCCCATCGTTTGCTGGCGGTACAATTCGAGCGCCGGAATGCACGCGACAAATCCCCCGGCGGATGCCATCGTTCCCGCGGCGCTGCCCGCCGTAGCGGTAATCAGATTTTCTTTGGCACCATAAGGCCGCGATAGTAATCGCGCAAACGTCTTGAAAAGCGCAAACGAAATCACCGCCGCCGTGATCGACGCGCCGAAGGTCCAGCCGATCTTGAGCCCGATGCAAACGTTGGATGCTCCAATGAGCGAGCCGACCACGAGTCCGGAGAGTACCGCCCGCACGGTGAGTTCAGAATAGGACTCGTCCACGCGCACTTGCTGCTGCCGGATTTTCGTTTCGATGAGGGAGGGTTCTGCCATGCTTTGTGTGGTAGAAGAAGGTTAAGATATACAATGATCTATCACGTGATCAATCAAGCAGATCAGATGCTGACTAAGGTGCTGAGTGTTGAACGATGCGAGCATTATGGAATCGAGGTAAGCCGCGGATGCTTCGGATCACAAAGGCTGTTCAAGCAACTTGATGTATTGCTCCACGCCAGCCGGGTACTTGTAAAATGCACGTGATCGCAATTGTTCGGGCAGTCGCCGCTCGTTCACTTCTTGCGTTAGTACCGAGATAATCCGCCTTCCCTTGGCCCACATAGCACCCCACTCTGACGCTACCCAGATGCTCTTCACACTGTTTTGTGTGACCAAGACGCACATCTCCTCTGACTGTTCTATTGCCTCCAGAATTGCATCGGGAATTCTGGTACCTCCGACAATATTGACTTTATACCAGAAGCAACCTATCCCAGCGGCCTTCAGCTTCGTAAAGATCTCTCTGGCGTAATCTACGTCTGTGTCGTCCGAGCTAAGGAAGACTTGGTACTTGAACTCCGCATCGTGCTCGTGCTGCTCTTCAAGGTTCGCGCGTATTTCTTGGTAACGCAGTGGTTTGACCTTCACAGGACCCATATGCACTGTTGACTGCGGCAAAGTCACGTCACGATCATCCAAATCTTTAAGGCGAGTTCGGACTTGCGCGGCCACACTTTCTCCAGACCCGTGATCGTCGAGCGTGCTTTCGTCCTGGCCGAAGAGTGTGGCTTCCCCCTTTTCGAAGTGGTCCTTATTAACATTCGTATCATTGAACACTCTCCAGAGATTGTAGTTGTCTGAGAATTTGTCAAGAATAGCAGACAGCAGCCCGGAAGTTGACCCACCGCTGATTCGTGTGTAGGGAACTGTTAGCTTGAAATACGAATTCAGTTTTTTCGGTGGCACGATCGCCATTCTTATCACAAAAGCGCGTGTGTCTGCTTCGGCAAACACACAGAGCGGTCGTGAATTGCTATGGTCCCACCCGGGCATCTTGGCAATCAGAGGTAGTAGGAGATGTTCTTGGTCTTGAAGCCTTCCCTTGACTACTTTGAATCTGAAATCGCGGTGTTCCAGTCCGCCTCCAGATCCGTTGTGTTTGAGAAGACTGTGAAAATACTGAAGGGAATGCATTGAGTAGGTCTCAACAGGCTCTTTCAACCCGCAAATATCAGGCTCAACAAAGAGGCATGTGCCATCGAAATTCTCTCGAAGTTCGCGGCGAAGTTGATCGAGCCTTCCCTGGACATCTGAATCTTGGCCTAAGTCGCTGTCAAATCCAAGGACGGCGTTCCATGTTGCATAGCGGTGAGCTGATCGCGTGCATTCAGCATCCACAATAGAGATCCCGGATTTAGCGAGAAATTCGCAAATTGGCGCGAGCATACCCTGTTTTTGATTTAGCCGGACGACGATGCGAGCCACTCGCCCCCACATGTTTGGTGGAATGGGGGTGAGCATAATGTCATCTATGAGCAGACAATTATCATGTTTACCATCGTGACGCGGAGTAGGGTAGTAAAATGCATATACTTCATCGCCATCAAATACTGAAAGTGGACGAAGTAGGTCATTGGGCAACCAGATCCAATTTTCCGTTAGGAGTCCAAGATTTCCGTGTGTCATGATAAACCTCCAAGTTCTTAAGAAATGTTCTCTATTCTGTAGCAGCCAGAAGCCGCACAGTAACGTAGCTTGGTAACTTGAGGATTCTTGCCCTTAACATGCGCGTGCCGAAAGACGATCACTAAATCGAGTCCGGAAGGTCGGTTGGTTCGTGGGTCTGCGTCATCTGGCGGATTAGCTCCGGCGGAAATACGTTCCCGGCTTCCAGCGTTGCCCGCTCATTCCTTAATGCGGCGCGGATCTTTTCCGGCGATGTTGGAATCCGCGGAGCATTCGCATGCCTGTCACCCTTGTCAGCGGCCTGGTCAATCCACAAGTCAAGATCAACCATGTTATGGGCCGCCGCCATTGCTTGGGCAATGCCCGCTAAGAGTAAATGCGGATGCGTCGAGCCATCCGGCAGCCGAAACTCAATCGTCTGCGGCGCAACTTGACTTCCGTGTTCATCCCGGGCCACAATCGGGACGCGCACCAGCGCCTTGCGATTGTAGCGGCCCCATGTCACTGCATTCGGCGCTTCTTTGGCCTGCGTCAGCCGCAGCAATGAGCTGTCAGCACGATTGCCGAACGCCATTAACATGCTGCCATAGCGCACTAATCCGCCGATCAGCCAGCGCGCCGCGTCCGAGAGCTCGTGGTCATCCTGAATCGCAGCCATGTACTCGCCGTTCGTCATGGGACAAAAATGAAAGTGCATGCCGCTTCCCGTATGCCCCTTCAAAAGAACCGGTGCAAAACTGCACGTGAAACCCTCTCGCTGGGCCAAATTTCGCAATACCCATTGCGTCAGGAGTACGCTGTCCGCCGCGCCGGGCAGCGGCTGCAGGGCCAACTCGATTTCGTGCTGCTCCCAGATTCGATCTTTGTGCGAGCCGGACTCGATGTAACCGACTTCGGCATGACCATACTTAATCGGCACGCCCAATTCGGCCAGGATCAACAACGCTTCCCGGCGTAGTGCTTCGCCAAACACGAACGGCGATGATGCATGATAACCGCGATCGTCTGTCCCGTGAATTTCCGCGTCGTCGCGCCGTTTACCGAGGTAGTATTCCACTTCGGCATGCGCGTACAGATCCACGTCTGCGATGTCCTTCAGTCTGACATATGCGCGTCGGACAATCGTGTCCGGCGATTCCGGCAGCGGCTGGCCATCGCGCGTATAGTGGCGGCACAAGAGCACGAGTACCGGAAACTCAGAGAAGGGATCGAGAAATGCGCTCTCAATTCTCGGTCGCAGCAGGATGTCGGACGCGCCGACTTGAATTCCGCTGAACAGACTCGAACCGTCAGCGCGCTCGCCGCCTGAGAGCACCGCGCGAAAATGCGTCTCATCGTGTGGGACAAAATCCAGCGTCTTGAGCCAGCCGTCGCCGCCGACATGCATCAGGCTGATCATCCGGATCTCCTGATCCCGGCAAACATGCAGGAGATCGTCCACGGACCAATCGGCGGACGGCTTGTTGATCAATTGCTCCAAACTATTGATAGGAGAAAGTGTCGATGTAATTTCGGACTTTGGCGGCCGCCGTTTGCCTTGTGACCGTTCCAAAGTCTCCGCTGAGGGAGCCATGTTCAGATGTTCCAAAATTGAGAGAAGGTGTTCGCAGCTGAGAGTCTGCGTGTCCTAAGCATTTTTGGCCGGATCCGCAAGGGAGCCAAACTCCTTGATTGTCGGGTACTTGCTGCACACGAAATTCATGGTGCAGATCATGAATGGTGCAGGTGGGTTTATCCGATCCAGCCCATGACCGCCATCAGCGTAATGAATATTCCTGTGAGGCTTTCACCCGCAATGATTCCCGAAGCCGACGGAATAATGAAGCTGTCCGCTTTTTGCTCGCCGCGCAGTTTGGTCAGGATCAGCCACACCAACCCGCCAATGAACATTGACAGCGCATTGTAAAACGGCAGCACAAACGAGAGTCCCAATCCCATGGCCGACGGCATGAACTTGCGCGCCCGCGGCCAAATCGTTTCAATCATTGGAATGAGAATCCCCACCAGCCCACCGATGAGCAGCGAGAGTCGCGCGGTCGGATGCAGTGATTCCAAACCGTTCGAAAGCAGTCGCGCCACGCCGGCCCAGACCTGAGCAGATGGAGCGGGAAACTTCTGCGATCCCAGAACCGATACGTCTGGAACCACGAGAAAAAACGCCGGAACGGTAACGGCCGTACCGATGAAGATGCCCGCGAACTGTGCCAGAAATTGACGGCGCGGATTGGCGCCCAAGACATATCCGCTCTTCAGGTCAGTCAACAAGTCGGAAGCCGAGTCGGCCACGCCCGCCGTGATGCAGGCGGTCATCAGATTCGTGTTCATCTGCCGCGGTGCCAGCGCGCCGAACGTGAGCTGCGTAATTTTCCCCATCGCTCCCACAGGCGTCGTATCGGTTTCTCCACAAGCCCGGCAGGCCACCAACGCGAGGAAGAACGAGAGCACAACCGCCAATAACGCCATCCAGATCGGAATGCCGAAGTAAATCGCCGCTAACGCCACAATGCCCACCGTGCCCACCAACATCCCGCCGGCAAACCATGTTCCCGGCACTTCGATCCGTTCCAGCGGATCTTGCTCTTGCGGTTTCCCGCGGGCAAAGATCCGTTTCAGTCCCGAGAACGCGCGCAGCACGGTTCGCCATTGAAAGACAAACGTGAGTAATCCGCTGGTCACCATGCAAGCCGCACCGGCCCACAAACTCCAGGCGACCGCGTTACGAAATCCTCCGGGTGTCTGGTGCGAGACCGACTTCGTGGTCAACGCCAGCCGTTCCGCTGCTGACGTCGCTTCGTCATTCAGTTTCAGTTCCGCCTCGTAATGGATCGCGTGAGCGGCGCGCATTTCCAACACGCCTTTGCGATACGCCTCAGCCGGCTCGGCAGCAATGATCACACCGCTGAGCGGGTTCGGCGTCATGCCGTCCGGCAACATCGCGGCGTTCATGGCAGAAGTCAGTGCGGCTAGCGAATCATAACGCACATTGTTCGGCCAGGTGAACGTCAATGTGTGTGTTTCGCTTCCGTCTTCCACGAGCGGTCCTGTCGTCGCTTCCGTCAGTGTAAACGAGAGTGTGGATCCAACCGGAATCTCCAGTGGAAAACGCGGCATTTGTGTACTGACAATTGCCGGCGCCGGATGCTCGATAACCTTGCGCTCAATCATCTCCGGTACCAAGATTCCCCAGTTCAGAAGCCCGCCAAG
Source organism: uncultured Alphaproteobacteria bacterium (assembly GCA_964370805.1). Classification (GTDB taxonomy): domain Bacteria; phylum Electryoneota; class RPQS01; order RPQS01; family RPQS01; genus CAYJKM01. Next base: position 25,905 of record CAYJKM010000015.1, read on the forward strand.
TAGCAGGCTGAATGCTACCTTGAATCCCATGAGCCCGCCCGCGGCCACCAGTATCATGCTCATGTCGAGTTCAATCGTGTACAGGCTGAGACGGTGCCCAAAGGTGGCAATGGAAACGGGAATCCAAGCGAAGGCATCACGCAGGGTGGCAATCGCAATGCCCAGTCCGCCGGACGTGAACAGCAGCTTCGCCGATTTGGACTCCCCGCCATCGTGTCCCACGCGATGCAGGCTCTTCAGAGTTTCTGCCGCCGCAATACCCGAAGGGAATTTCAAGCGCTCGATGTTGATCATCTGTCGCTTCATCGGAATCGCCATCGTCACACCCAGCACGGCTAAGAAAAAGACCCAGGCCGTGAGCAGACCGTATCCGATGTGCACTCCATTCACCAGCACATACGCGGAGATTGCGGATACAATCGTTCCACCTGTCGAATATCCCGCGGATGACGCCGTGGACTGCATCGCGTTGTTTTCGAGAATGGACATGTCCGTTCGGACCCATCTCGGGAATGCCTTGCGGAGTGTCTTCCAGATCGTAAAACTCAGAATGCACGACGTGATCGCCACGCCCAGACCCCAACCGGTCTTTAGTCCCACATACAGATTCTGGAGCGACAGGAAGGCGCCGAGAAATGAGCCCATGATGACCGCGCGCCAGGTGAGCTGCGGCATGTCGTCGCCACGATAGACGTTTTCATACCACTCGCGTTCGAGGTCTTCCGGTTTGACCGGACGGGAGGCAGGGCTCTCAGCAGCGGACACATTCGCTCCTATTTACTTATGGAGAGGGCGGTAGGTCAAAGGGGGGACAAGACGGGATTCCGGCAGTCCACACGGGTTGCACAATATACAAGTTCTGGGCACGAAACTCAAGTGAAAACCATAACATGCGAAAACTGCTCGGATTCCAACACTATTGATCCGACGGCACCATAAAGCCATTAAAACATTAATTTTAAAAAAACTTAGCAATCACTCTTCACATTCTGTCGCGGCCGGCTGTTTTTTGCGGATAGTAAGCGTTCTGCCTTGACAATCGCCTGCGGCCAACGTAGATTAAAATCTCGTCTGTTTCCTCTGGATGCCAGAGTGCAAATGACCTGACGCAACTCCAACACTGGATCTGGCAAATCGTTGGCTCACGCGAATTGAAAAGGATGTTGTTATGACAAGGAAGATCGGTTTTTTCGTGCTGCTCGGAGTTCTTTGTGCTCTGGTTGGTTATCAGGTGCTTCAAGCCCGCGGTGTCGATAAGGTGGATAAGCAGGAGCTCAAAACTCAAGACAATACGCCTGCCGCAAAAGGTTCAGCAGTCGCTGACAATGGGGCACCGCGGTCCATGCCGGACATGATTCCTCTCGGTTCTACTGAAGAGGAAGTCAAAGTTGAGGATGCCGCAGGGGAGCCCGCAGACGGCGAGGAGATTACTGCGCTGTCGCCTGAAGAACAATTAGACATCAGACTTCAAGCGGTCTTCGAGCATTTGAACGCCGGTGTCCAACTCACGCCGGAAGAAAAAGTGCTCATCGAAGAGTACGAGGCGGCCCGTGCCGGACTTCCCGGTGATCGCACTGGAAATCCGCTCGATAACGTCGGCGGCCCGGATGGCGCCAGTTACTATTTTGTAGATAACGTCGGCGATTCGGCAACGTTTGAGTGGATTGAATTACGCGGTGATCCATTGACGACCTGGATCAATGCGTGGACAACGCATGATGACGGCTATTCTACGTCCCGTCATCCGATGGGTTTCAATTTCCCGTTTTATGGCGTATTGCAGGATTCATTCAGGGTCATGTGTAACGGGAATATTCAGTTTACGTCGACGTCCGGGACGCTTTCAAATGCCTGTCTCCCGGCATCGGTCATTTCCGGTCCGGCCATTTGCGTGTATTGGGATGACTTGCACTTGGACCGCGGCGGCATACCGACGGGCGTTGATGTGGTCGGCTATCGCAATTTCGGAGACTTCACGGTCATTGAATATGATTCCATTGGGCTTTACAATGTCTCGTGTCCGACGAGTTTCAAATTTGAAGTGATTCTGTTCAATGATGGCCGGATCAAGATGCAGTATTTGTCGATCCCAGTGCCTGACGCCTGCGACAGCACGCAGACGATCGGGATCCAGTCAAACGGAACAGTCGGCAGTGCCGCCTTGACTTACGTTTGTAACACGACCGGTATTCAGCCCACTGACAATCGCGCCATTTGGTTCTACCAGTTCTTCTACGACAATGATTTTGCCGCCACGCACATCTTCAGCCCGGCCTCCTATCAGCCGCCGAACGCCGTGGTTGATGTTACGGCTCGCTTCGCCAACGTCGGCTTAATTACCCAAGACTCGCCGGTCAAATACTCGTTCAACGGTGGGCCCGTGGAGACTGCAACAACGCAAGTGCTGGCGCAATTCGAAGCTGACACGGTGACGTTTGCCGCGCAGCTTACAACTCCTGCGACACCGGGCATCTACGCGCTGACTGTCTGGTCTGATTTGGCTACCGATGAAGCTCGCGGCAATGATACGGTGCGGACGACCATCCAGGTCGGTGGTGACGATTGTGCGAATGCCGTTCCGCTGTCCGGATTCGGACCCGACAGCGCGCAGTTTAACAATTGTGCAATGTCGGACGATACCCCCGGCCAGCCCTGTGGCGCCTCTGGCAACGACATTGTCTTCTCAATTGACGTCCCCAACGGCTACCAATTAGTCGTCGGTCTCGGTACCAACACCATCACGGCGCGACACACGCTGCGTTGGGGCGGTGCCTGCCCGGGCGACAACTTCATCGATTGCTCCACGACTGAAACACGCCGCATGCGCTTCGTCAATAACTCCGGCGCAGATGACGTGGCCTACTACACGGTCGGCCTCACGAGTTTGACCGGCACCTGCGGTGATTTTAAAGTGGCGTGGCAACTCACAACCTGCGACCCGCACCCCGACCCAATATCCGTGCCGTTCATAGACGGTTTTGAAGGTCCCACGGCACCTGTGCTGCCGGATTGCTGGGGCACGGCACAAGCATTTCCGCTGACAGCTGTGACTTCTCCCATGTGGGAGAATTACGTGACGACGCCGCGCACCGGAGTGAATTGTGCTTCCGTGCTCGGCGCGGCTGTTGGCAATGATGATTGGCTCTTCAGCCCCGGCATCACCTTAACGAATAGCACGACCTATATCGTAGATTTCTGGTGGCGTGCGGCGTCGGCGACTGTTCCGGAATCGCTCGAAGTCATGGTCGGTATGGCGAACATTTCATCCGCAATGACCGAAATCGCGATGCCCTTAGACACGCTGAAAACGACAGCGTACGTGCAGCAGTTCGGTACTTTCACACCTGCTTCTGATGGTGTTTACTATTTTGGCTGGCACAATTTGACCAAGCGATCTGCCGGCCGTACGCGCATCGATGACGTGCAAATTTATGAGCAGGGTGCCTGTGTCGCGCCAGCCGTTACGGTCGCCGATTGTACGGCCATCGGAACTGCCGTCATGGTCTGCACTGCAACCGGCGGGGCGGGCGGCCCGCTCGAATTCCAGTGGTACACCGGGCAGACGTGCACTCCCGGAAACGAAATCAACGGCGCGACGTCCGCCACGTATGCGACGACGGTCAGTGGCGACTATGCCTGCAAAGCCTGGCGCGTTGATCCGGACAATTGTTCGGCCTGCGACTGGGGAACGGCCACGGTAACTCCCGCTCCCCCAGGATATGACTGCTCAAGCGCGATCGCACTCGCCGGCGAACAAGGGACCGCCGATTACAGCAACTGCGGAATGGGTGACATGAGCCCGGGACAGGAATGCGGTACGGCGGGCAACAACTCCGGTGAAGATATGGTCTTCGTCATGAGTGTTCCAGCCGGTAATCTCGCCTCCATCTGGCAGTCCGTCAACAGCTTCGACAGCCGTCATTCGCTGCGTTGGGGCGGGGATTGCCCGGGCGCAAACCTCGTCGGCTGTCTGGATACCCCGGACACGGCACAATTCGTCTGGGCGAATACGACGGGCCAAACCGAGAACGTGTACTTCGTCGTGGGCGGATACAACAATACGACGGCCTGCGGCAACTTCACACTTCAATGGTACAACGTCCCACCCTGCCCGGATATTACGTGCACTCCTACATTCACCGAAAACGGAGCCAATGACGGCTGCGGTGTGGATGGCACATTCAATACGGTCTTGTGCACGGATGTCATTTCCGGCACGGTCTCCGCAACACCGACGGTGCGGGATATTGACGTCTTCCAGTTTACGATCGGGGATTGGAGCGACGTAACCGTGACGGTTGATCCGGAATTCGACGCCATTATTGAGATTCGCACGGACACTGATGGCATCTGTCCTGACATGCTGGCGGCCACCATCAACGATGTTGGACGGTGCGAAATTGAAACACGGACTCTCTACTCGGTGCCGGCCGGCCAGGTGAACGTCTACGTCTACGCGCCCTTCATCGAGACGTTTGGCGATCAGGCTTACTGCTTGACTTTGGCGTGCGCGCCCGGCGTTGCGCCTGTCTACAACGAAGATTTCGAAACTGATGCTGGTCTGTGGGTACCCACGCCACCAACCGGCGGCTGGGAGTGGGGCGCGCCGACCGCGCCTGATGGCCCACCTGCTGCTCATAGCGGTCTGAACGTCTGGGGCACAGTGCTGGCGGGTGACTATCCCAGTAATGCTTGCTGGACACTCGACCTCGATCTGGGTCTGGTGGTGAACAGCCCCACAGCGTCCGTGCATTGTTGGATCTGGTACGACACCGAGACGAACTACGACGGATGCCAGTTCCATGCAAGCGTGGATGGCGGCAGTACGTGGCAACTTGTCACTCCGGAAGGCGGCTATCCACAGGACGATTTCACAACGAATGCCTGCTTGGGCACGACCACCGACTATTGGGGCGGCAACTCGAACGGCTGGATTCCCGTAGTTTTGCCGATTGGTCAGTTCCAGGGGCAGGCTCCGATTTTCCGGTTCTGGTTTGGCTCGGACGCCTCAGTTACTTACCCGGGTGTGTTCATAGATGACGTGATGATCTTCGGTGTGTCGGCAACGAATGATGGCCCCCCCAATCCTGTGACCAATCTTCAGGCTCAGGTAAACGGCAGCAGTGTGACGCTGACATGGACCGATCCGACCTTGGACATTTTCAATAATCCAATCGTCGTGGACAGCATTCAGGTCTGGCTGGGTGAGCCGGACACGGGCACGCAGCTTGGAACGGTTGGCCCCGGAATACAGTCGTTTGTTCACAACAATGCACCTGACGGCGCCCTGACGTATTTTGTTCGCCCGTATAATAATGGCGGCGTGGGCGCTTCAACATCCGTGTCGGCGGTAGTAGGAAATCCAGCGTACGTTCAGGATTTTGAGACGACCAATGGCGGATGGGTCGCTGATCCGGCAACGGGCGGTTGGGAATGGGGTGCGCCGACGGCGCCGGACGGACCGGCAGCTCATGGCGGAGCTAATGTGTGGGGCACGGTATTGGCCGGCGATTATCCCGACGATGCCTGTTTCAATCTCACGCTGTCACTTGGCCTCCCTGTGGGTTCTCCGAGCGCGACGGTTGAGTTTTGGCGCTGGTACGACACGGAAGCGAATTTCGACGGCTGCAATTTCAAAGTCAGCATTGATCAGGGAGCGACGTGGGAAGTTGTGACGCCGGTCGGTGGCTATCCGGGAAGCACGAACGCCACGAACACATGCAATCCGAGTCAGCCGGCTTGGACAGGGCATGCCGGCGGAGCGTGGACCTATGTTGTCATTCCCATCGGACAGTATGACGGACAGACTCCTCAGTTCCGGTTTACCATGGGATCGGATGGTTCGATCACGTATCCCGGATTTTACTTCGACGACATGATTATCTGGGGTCTGAATCTCTGTGAGCCCGATACGGTCACCAATCTTACAGTGTACCGAGGCCTGGCGCCGTCCACTGATGTCCATTTGAGATGGTCAGGCGATCCGGCTTTGCAGGGCACGTATTCCGTATACTGGAACAGCACTCTCGATGTCTTCCCCGGCACATGGACGGTTCTGGCCAGCGGCCTTGCTCCGGCGGCGTCTATGGAGCAAGTTGATGTCGGCGCGGCCCTCTTGCCGAAACGCTTCTATCTTGTGGTGAGTGAATGTGGCGAGGCCGTTGCCGCTTCGGCTCAAGTCTCCAAACCTGAGACGCCGATCGCAAAGTAGCGGCGACTGGAATAAACGTGAAACGGCCGGTGAAGACTCACCGGCCGTTTTGTTTTTCCGCGCTTGATCTTTTCCGCGCGAAGCCGTATCTTTGGAGCATGCGGGTTTTCAAACGGCTTT
>CAYJKM010000016.1:0-29261 GCA_964370805.1 uncultured Alphaproteobacteria bacterium
GTGACGGTCTCGTCAACGAGGACTGGCGTGACTGCATCAACAACGATAACGACTTCTGGTGGGATGACATCAACGGTCTGTGGCACGAGCGCATTGATGAAGATCCGGTCAACTTTGCGACGGATACGATCAATTGCGGCGAGCGTCCGACCATCGAAGCGTTGATCAACGACCTCGTGGTCTGCGGCAGCGGCGCCTCGGGCGTGGATCTGACGACCTTCTGGCTGAACATCGATGGTACGATCTTTACGATGGCCGACACGACCAACGAAGAGATCAACTTCCACCTGCTGTGGCCGTACGGTGCGGATGATGCGTACTTCACGTTCGGTGGACCGCCGTCCGGTGAAGCCGCGGATCAATTCTACACGCCGGGTGATCACAGCATTACGGTGGCGGCGGCCGACAGCGCCGGCAACATCGGTGCGCAGACGATGAACTGGCACTACTATGTCCGTTGCGCGGGTCCGAGTATTGACTTCCAGCCGACCGATTGCGGTGTCTGGTTCAATCCGATCGGCTCAGACAACCAGTTCACGTTCTGTGTGGAAGAAGCTGGAGACGTGCCGATTGCTCCGAGCGGAATCAGCTATGAAGTGCTCACGATTCCGGATGGTACCAGAATCTCCGGTCCGACGACTGTTGACCCGGATGGTCAGGACAGTGTCTGTGTGGATTACTTCTTGGGCGGCTCCTTCCCGACGGGTCAGACCGGTATCGAGATCTTTGTGACGGCCATGAGTGTCCTGGCCAATCCGGAGGAAGATACGCTGAACGGTATTACCCATAGCCGCATGACCTTCTGGGCGGACAACTGCGCGCCGACCTGCGTGACGCACACGCCGGCCGACCTCGACAGTTTCTCGCGTGAAGAAGCGATCGTTGTGGAAGTATTCTTCACCGACGATTGTGCCAGCACGCCGGGACCGAACAGCATCGGCGGTGGTGACGAGATGAGCGTGGTTGAGACGCCGCAGGCGACGGTGCTGGTTGGCCGCCGCGATTCGAAGGGCAACATCACGCCGGTGTCGAAGAGCGTCATGGATCTGCCGCAAGGCCGTTCCGACCGCGGTGGTTCGCTCGACGATAACGGCAGCGGCATCAGCCTCGACTGCTTCGATCTGAACATCTATAATCCGGAGGGCGCCAATGTGGGTCCGGAAACGTCCGAGGACTTTGATGAACTGAATATCGCGCATGCGAAGTTCATCCTGCCGTCGGGACAGAATCCGGGTACCTACACGGTCAACGTTACGCTGTGCGACTGCGTCGGCAACTTCGGTGGCTGCGAGTGGCAATTCCGCGTGACGAGCGTGGCGCCGTCCATTACCTTCTGTCCGGTGGAAGACTCCTGTTCGTTCGACAACTATTGGAATCCGGATCTGCCGTTGCAATTGTGCGCGACGATTCGCGAGACCGACAATGTCAACACGACCCTGAGCGGAATCCGGGTGGATATCCTCCGCGTGTACAACTGTGAGACCGGCCTGTGCACGGATACGCTGGTCGCGGGTGCCGATTATGACATCAGCGAACAGCCGGATCCGAACAACCGTAATCAGGTGTTCACGATTTCCGGTGCGTACAACCTTGACGTTGATCTGGCGTCTGTCGAACTGCGGCTGGTAGTGTCTGCGACCAACGTGCTGGGTCAAACCCAGACCCGTACGCAGACCTGGATCGTGGACGGCACGCCGCCGACGATCAGCATCGTGTCGCCGCTGCCGAATTCGGTAGTGTCGAACGCGCAGGCGGTCGTGATCAGCGCTGACTTCTCCGACGTCAGTGGCGGCGGCTCGGCTTCCATCCCACGGGTCAAGGATCCGCTGGGCGGCAGCAAGGGTCGTGGCGCCGATCGTCTGGATGACGGCGGCAAGGGTGATCGCAACAGCCTCGGTGCGTGGAAAGATCACGTGGCCGGCGGCCGTCTCGATGAACTGGATGGCGACAGCGGTGTCGATCCGGCGTGCATCGAGTTGATCCTGATCCCGCTAAGCGGCGGTGAACCGCAGTACCTCACGGATGCGGCCATCATCACGCCGAATAATATTACGTGGATCGGCAACCTCGAAGAGGGCGGTTATACGGTGGTTCTGACGATCTGCGACCGCGTCTGCAACACGGCCAGCATCAACTGGAACTTCACGGTAACGTCCGATCAACCGTGCTTCATCTTCGCGGATCCGTGCTTCGTGTCGGCCCCGCAGCATACCTTCGTCTTCCGTCGTGCCTGCGAGAACATTGACCTGTCCTCGCTGCGTTTGACGATTGAAGGCCAGGATGCGTCCGGTGCCTACGTGCCGATCATCGTCGGTGCGCCGGTCCAGTCGGCGGGTGACTCGAGTTGGTACCCGGCGAATATTCCAAACCTTGGTAACTTCTCGTCGCTGCGTCTGACGCTGACGGGTACCTTCAACGGTGGCGCCCCGCTGCCCACAGTGACCCACATCTGCGTGGTGGACGTGTTCGGTCCTGCGATCACTTCGGTGTCGCCGGATCCGGCGGACACGCTCAGACCGCCGACGTCTCCGACCTTTATCGTGACATTCGTGGAGCAGGGTAACACGTCGCTGAACGGCGGTGCTACCATCCTCCGGCTGATGCACAACGGTGAAGTAATCGCGGAAGCCGGAGAGGGTGACGTAACGATTGATCCGGCCGGGACGAGTGGTTCGGTGTCGGTGCAGGCTCCTGAGTTAGGCGAGGGCGACTATGTCCTGTTCGCTTACGTCGAGGACATCGCCGGCAACAGCACCACCGCGACGTGGACCTACTTCGTGAGAGTGGAGCACCGTACTCCGCTCGAACTGAGCGCTGAAGCTCCGTTCGTGTATCCGAATCCGTTCCTCCCGGGTGAGAATGCGAACTTCCGTATTCCGCTGACGGGTGACATGGGATCGGCGCAACTCACGATCAAGATCTACGACTTCGGCGGCCGCTACGTCGCCACGGTTTGGGACGGTTCCTACAGCCCCAGCGCCGGTGATCCGACGTGGAGTGGTCAGAGCGAAGACGGCGATCAGGTCGCCAATGGCGTGTACCTTGCGCATGTCCGCACCAGTGCGGGTGGCAAGTCACGCGAAGACATCTTGAAGGTCGCCTTCAAGAACGCGAAATAACTAAACACAGAGCTGCGGGATCACGGCTCACCCCGTGATCCCGCAGCCTAACTTCAATCCCTTGCAACAAAACGTGATTTTTCGATATAGCAGGAGGAGGGATATGACGTCCCGAGTTCGGTTGGCTGTGATAAGCGTGTTGCTTCTCACTGCACTCATGGCCACCAGTGCCAATGCGCAGAACTTTGCCGATCCGTGGCTGCGCATGGGTGTGGGTGCCAAGGCAATGGCGATGGGTACGGCCCAAACCGCGGTTGCGGAAGACGCCACGGCGGCATATTGGAATCCGGCCGCACTGGCGACTCTGCGCCGGTTCGAGGCTTCGCTCATGTACACGGCCGGTTTGAAGGCCGAGCGCAATCTCAATTACGTCGGCGCCGCGCTGCGGTTCGACGATATTGGGACTTTCGGTCTCTCCTGGCTCAATGCCGGAATCGCAGGGGTTGATGGCCGCGATGGATCGGGGAATCCCACCGGCGCGTTCGACGTGTCCAACAACGCGTTCCAGCTCAGCTATGCGCGCACGCTCGGCAATGGTTTTGCTCTCGGTCTCAGCGGCAAATACTTGCAGGAAGATCTCGCGGACAACGACGGATACGGCGTGGACGCCGGCATCCTCTTTAAGCCGTGGGATGAACTGCAGTTCGGCGCGATGGTGCGCGACATTGCCGGCAAGCACGGCGATGACGACGTGCCGTTTGAGGCGCGGCTCGGGATCGGCGCGTGGGCGTGGCGCTCATTCCTGATCACGACGGATATCATCAAGGTTCAGGATCAGGAGGCCACGGCGGCGCTCGGTGCGGCGTATCATTTTGACATCAGCGACAACACCAATTTCTATCTCGCGGCCGGATTCAACGATGTCATTCAGGAGCAACGCGCATTCACGGCCGGCTTTGGGATCGGCTTCAAAAGCTTTGCCGTGCAGTATGCGTTCGTTCAGGAACCGGAGAATTTCCTGCAGGAAAACCACCGCATCGGTGTGAACTTCTACTTCGGCGAACGCGAAGAAGGCTGGCGCAGCAAGTATGGCACGCTCAAGCGCGCCCGCAAAGAGCACGAAGTTCACATGAAGGAAAGCGGCCCGAAGGAATTCATCCATCGCTACATCTTCGAAGGCAATCCGTCGCTGAAACTCAGTCTCGAATTGCTGCGTCCGGAGCAGAAGGATTCCATTAAGGCGATTTGGTCGGAGACCGGTGGTGTCGTCAGCTTCCCCGGCGTAAACTTCGCCACGGGTTCGGCCGACATCACGGATGAATTTGCGCGCGTGCTCGACGGCGCGGCGCAGCTGATCAGCGAGCATCCGGAAATCCAGTTGCTGGAGATCCAGGGTCACACGGACAACACGGGTACGGACGCGATCAACAATCCGTTGTCGCAAGCGCGTGCCGATGCCGTGCGGAATTACCTGATTTCCCGCGGTGTGGACCCGAACCGTCTGACGGCAAAGGGCTATGGCTCGTCCCGCCCTGTGGCGTCGAATGCCACGGAGCAGGGTCGCTACCAGAACCGCCGCATCGATATCGTGCGGATCCGCTGACCGGTCTGAAACGTTAAACAGGTGCGAGGAGTGCGGCCGTTCTGCTGTACTCCTCGCTCTCTCTCGTTGTAAATTCCTGCATTAACTGCGGAGAACGTGCCTATGAAACGCATCGGCTACATTCTGTTGTCGTCCGTCGCCCTCCTGATGATCTTCACCCTCTCGATGGCACAACTGGAGACGAAAAACGCCAAGTACCTGCTGCGCGTCTTGTCGGGTGAGAACGTGCGCGGCTATTACGGTTCGGCCATTGTGGAACCGCAGCTGTGGGATGGACAGCGTTCCTTGCTGGCCATCTCCGCGTCGGGAGAAACTGACGGTCCCACTCGCGCGGGCCAAGTGCTGTTTTACGACAGCATTCTCGCTGATCAGCCTGTGATTGTCATCAGCGGTCCCACGGAAGGTGAGTTGTTTGGCTGGGCCATGTCCGGGGGCGGGGACTGGAACGGCGATGGCTTCCCCGATCTCGCCGTAGGCGCGCCGAACTCTCAGGTATCCACCAAGGGTCAGGGAAAGGTGTATCTCTATCTCGGTGGAGCGTCCTTCGGACAGACTGTTGCCGGATCACTGGGTTCTGGCGAGGAGGGGGCCGGGTTCGGCGAGATGGTGCAATTGAAAGATGACATCAATGGCGACAGCCTGGCAGACCTTGTGGTCGGTGCCCCGCGCTCGGCAAAGGCGGGTGCCACGGCCGGTCGTGTGTATATCTGGTTCGGGAAGCGCGATGGTTCGCCGTCCGGCAAGGCCGATGTCGAGATCCCGTTGGGGACAACGAATGATCTGTTTGGAACCGATATCGCCACAGGGGATATCAATGGCGACGGACAGGCGGATTTGGCCATAGGAGCGCCGCATCATAATCTGGGTGACAAAATACCCGGTTCCGTGTTTGTCTTCTTTGGCGGCCCGGGAGCCGTGTTTACGAAGCCTTCACAGATCATCAGCGGTGAAGCTACGCAGTTTCAGGATGAATTCGGTCGTGCCGTGGCGATCGTCCGTGATGTCAACGGGGACAACATGGCCGATCTCGTGATTGGCGCACCTCAAGTTCAGCGCGACGGCAAGCAGATGGGCAAGGTCTATCTTTACCATGGTGGGTCAACAATATCTGCAACTCCAGCGACGACGTTTTGGGGAAGCGCTGAAGCCGGCCGGTTTGGTGAGCGCGTTCATGCCCTATCGGACATCAACGGCGACGGCAAGGGCGATTGGGCGGTTCAGGCCAGAGACGATGGCAGTAGCCGCGGCGTCCTGTATTTCTACTATGGCGGCTGGGACACCGATTTTCACCGTTTTACGGGCGAAATGCCGGCTGACCAGCTGGGGAACGCGTCGGTCTTTGTGGGAGCTTCCGTGGGCGCGCCAGCCGGTACGGTCGCAGTTTCCGCTCGCTGGAACGATTCGGAGTCTGAGAACGCCGGGCGTGTGTATTTCCTGGCTATTGAGTAGTATTTCACATACAAACCGAGGCTGTCTAACGCCATAGAGTCCTCGCTGTAAATTCTGGTATAACAATTGCAAAAAAGCAGTCAACCGACCCGTAACCGGGTCGAAGTTGATTGCTTTTTTGTGTTTGTCTAACTATATTACTGGTCTGCAAACCTCAAGTACATTCTCTAATTCTATGGCTCTACATACCTTGCGGAAGAAAGTCCAAGACCGGTCTCTGCGGATGGGCGTGATCGGAATGGGCTATGTTGGCTTGCCTTTGGCGGTTGAGTTTGCCCGGAACGGCATCCACGTTACCGGAATTGAAGTCAGTGCTGAAAAAGTTCGCCGGCTGAAGGCAGGCGATTCCTATGTGCTCGATGTCCCGAGCGAGCAACTGAAGTCCCTGGTGGACAAGGGACTGATCACGTCGACATCCGACTACAGTGTGATCCGCGAATTGGATGCGCTGTCGATCTGTGTCCCGACACCGCTCAACAAGACCGGTGATCCGGATATCTCGTTCATCATTGCCGCGCGCGACGAGATTCTCAAGTACGCCCATCCCGGACTCTTGATTGTGCTGGAGAGCACCACGTATCCCGGCACGACCGAGGAACTGATGGTACCAAGCTTCGAAGAGCGCGGACTGAAGATCGGCCAGGACGTGTTTATCGCGTTTTCGCCGGAGCGCGTGGATCCGGGCAACCCGGTCTACCACACGGACAACACACCCAAAGTTGTCGGCGGGCATACGGCAGCGTGCCGGGACATCGCTGCGGAGATCTACGGTCTGGCGATCAAGCACATCGTGCCGGTCTCGTCCACCAAGGCGGCGGAACTGGCCAAGCTGCTCGAAAACACGTTTCGTTCGATCAACATCGGGCTGGTGAATGAGTTGGCAATCATGTGCGATCTGCTGAACGTGGACGTGTGGGAAGTCATTCACGCCGCTTCGACCAAGCCGTTCGGATTCATGCCGTTCTATCCAGGACCGGGCCTCGGCGGGCATTGTATCCCGATTGACCCGATCTATCTTTCGTGGAAGTTGAAAACGCTGAAATATCGAGCGCGCTTCATCGAATTGGCGGACGACATCAACACGCAGATGCCGGAGTATGTCATCAACCGCCTGGCGCGGGCGCTGAACGACCACGAACGATCCATCAAGGGTTCCAAGGTACTCGTGCTCGGCGTGGCCTATAAGCGCGACATTGACGATCCGCGCGAGTCACCGTCACTCGACATCATCGAGATGCTGGCCCGGCGCGGCGCCGACGTGAAATACCACGATCCATTCATACCGTCCGTCATGATCGGTGAGCATCGCTGGCATTCCGTGCCACTCACGGAGCAGCTCGTCAAAGACAGCGACGCCGTGCTGGTTAGCACCGATCACACGGCGATCGACTATGACATGATCGTGCGCAACGCGAAACTGGTCTTCGATGCGCGTAATGCCACGAAGAAGCTTGGTCATCCGAAAAACGTGGTGAAACTCTAAGGCGCAGTGAATCGCCTGATCGGCCTGCTGCAACTGATCCGTCCGGCTCAATGGACAAAGAACGGCGTCGTATTCGCCGCCGTGTTGTTCTCGCCGGCCAAAGTCGTCTTGCAGAACCCGCATGTTCTGCTCGTTGTCTTCCAGGGTTTTGCGGCTTTCTGCCTGCTCTCGGGCAGCGTGTACGCATTCAACGATCTGTTCGATCTTAAAGCGGATCGCAATCATCCCCGCAAGAAACACCGGCCATTGGCGTCGGGCAGAGTCACTCCGGCGGCGGCCTGGATGGTAGCGGCGATTTGTGCGGCCGGTGGAATTGGCTGGGCGTTTGTTCTCAATCCCGCATTCGGCTGGATCGCGACGGCGTATTTGGCCACGAACATCGGCTACACGGTCGGACTCAAGCAAGTTGTCATTCTGGACGTATTGCTGCTGTCCACCGGGTTTGTGTATCGCGCGGTGGCAGGCGTGGCTCTGATCAGGCCATTCCTGGTTGATTCGTATCTATCCTACTGGCTGATTCTGTGCGCGTTTCTGCTGTCGCTGTTTCTCGCATTGGCGAAGCGGCGGCACGAGATCGCGATCCTCGGTGATGCCGCCGCCGCCCACCGCGCCAGCCTGGCCAACTACAGCTTGACGTTTATCGATCAGATGCTGGCGACACTGGCCGGGGCGACGATTGTAGCCTACAGCCTTTACACAATTTCAGACGATACGCTTGCGCATTACGGCACCCGGAACTTATTCTGGACGCTGCCGTTTGTGGTTTACGGATTGTTCCGCTATCTCTATCTCATCTATCACCGCAGCGAAGGCGGCGATCCATCCAGTCTGCTGGTCAAGGACCGGGCCACGCTGATCAACGTCATGTTGTGGGGCGTCGTTTCAGCGGCGATCGTGTACTTCCGGTAAGTTTAACCGTGAGGTCTCAGGTCATGAGGCTGATTACAGCAACTCTCGCACTGCTCGCGCTCACCGCGGGGATCCTCTATTTCACGTCCGGTTGCAAGAATCAGGACGAAGCAAAGAACGGCATCGTCGGCACACTCTCGGTGCAGGGCGGCACCCGTGATGGCGTCAACGTGATGCTGTTTGAGGATCCGTCCGGGGGCTTCGACGCCACTACGGTCTGGTACACGACCGCGCGCGAGCCCAGTGTGGGCTTTCCGTACGATCCGAAAGCGGCGTTTGACTGGCGCAAAGAAACGGGCGCCAGCGGACTCCTTGTCACGTCAACGTCCACCGGCGCCGACGGTTCATTCAATATTGCCGGACAGGAAGACGGTACCTACATTCTGGTTGCGGAAAAGGACGGCTACGGGTGGACGGCGCCGATGCGCGTGAACCTGAATGTAGATCGCCTCGACGTCGGCACGCTCCAGCTTTATCCCGAAGAAGTGATCTTCGGCCTGACTTCCGGCAGCCGCACGTTTGAAAGCGGTCATCATTACGTCATCCCGGATTTCGAAAATTTCTACGTCAGCCAGCCGGACACACTTACCATCGAACCGGGTGCGGTCATCAGGGTCAGCGTCGATTCGGAGTTTTTCGTGTATGGCACAATGGTCTGTAATGGCGACGCGAGCAACTGGATCACCTTTACGTCCAACCGGCAGAGTGGTTTCACCAACAGTGACTGGGAGGGAGTGACGTTTCACAACCTGGGCGGAGAGCCGGGCACAGGCCGCATCAGCTACACGCGCTTTGAACACTGTGCCGACGCGATCTCCTCGTCCCATGTGGCGTCAGTGGAAATTGATCACTGTTATTTTGCCAACATCTTCTCGCAGGCCATCGATCTGGTGGGGGGCAAGCATGTCGTCACCCATTCCGTGTTCAACACAGTAATCAACTCGATCAGCTCCAAGGAATCCGATTCCGTTCGCATCGACAACAACGTGATCCACAGCTCAAGGCAGCTTGGTCTCTGGCTGACGAACGCGGATGGCGGGTCCGTGCATTGCAACTGGTTTCACAACTGCGGGCGCTTCGACTCCACCGGCGGCGTTACCGGAGTGATTTACCTCGAATATGATAAACACCTCGAGATCACCAACAATCACTTTCAGGAGTCGTGGTATGCGTTCTACATGCAGTCATGGGTAGATACGTCGGTGCACATCAACTACAACACCTTTGACCGCATCAATCGCGTGCTGCATTTCTTTGCAACGCCCGGCGACCAGCACTGGTCGGCCCCGACATTCCAGTTCAATTGCATGACCACCATTGACAATTGGAACATCTTTCTGCAGTCATGCTTTGCCAATACCGAGACGATTCACGCCGAGAACTGCTTTTGGGGTGAAGGCGAAACGTCGGGTCACATTGACGGCAGCATGATTCATGACGACGACGAAGATCCGTCGTGTCCGGAAGTCGTATTTCAGCCTTATTCCGTTCAATCGTGTCCGCCGGGCGCGGGCATCTGCAACTAATGCTGTACCTGGGGTAGAGATTGCAGTACATCGGCAAGGACGTGCTCACGCAGGGATCACTCCTGCATCTGGATCGCAAGAAAGCGTGGGCCGGACTGAGATCACGGGCTAAGCAGGGAATTCGCAAAGCGCAGCGCGCCGGCATCCGCATGGTCGAGAGCCGCGACCTGTCGCTGATGGAAAAAGTCTGGTATGACCCGGATACGCTGACCAGGACGCTGGACGACACGCAGAAGTTATTCCTCGCCTATGTTGAGAACGAACTCGTGGGCGGCATTATCGTGACTCCGGTAACCGCGAACACGCTCTTTTACCATTACGGCGGCACGAACGAGAAGGGCAGAGCGATTGAGGCGAATGCCTACCTGTTTTGGCACGTTGTTGAGCAATTCGAAAATTCCGAATATGAATACCTGGACGTCGGCGTAAGCTTCCGGCCTGACTTGCAGCACTATTTCCAAAAGTACTGCACGCAGCCTTACCCGATCCTGTTTCGCGTGCCACCCGAAGACGTCAGACCCAAGTTTGGATTGAATCCGTTCATGCCGGGCGACCTTGACTGGGACGAGCAGCAGGTCATCGCGATTAATACGCAGTTGTCCGAGTATTTTGGCGCCGAGTTCACCTATCTGCCATCATGGGAGTTCGCGCTGCAATCTGCTTTGCGATTGTTGAAACTACCCAAAGACGCGGCCGTGGGTGTCTGGTGTTCGGTTGGCGAATCTTCATATGTGGAGGAGCTGAACCGCCTCTACGGAGATCGTTACACGTTTCGCGCGCGCGACACGCAGACAGACTGTTATTTGGCGTGTCATCGCTGGGGTGTGCCGTGTAAAGATGTTGAAGCGCTCTCCACAGAGGCCGTGCCGCTGGTTGAGGATTGCCGCGACTATCTCTATTTCGAGCCCGGCGACCAGCATCCGGGCAGCTATGGCCGCTACGCCGTATTCGATTTGGCACGCTGGTTTCCGATGCAATACGGCGCGGTGCTCGCCGGCGAGTTCGTTCCGGATCAGCGCGTGTGGGACGAGTTGCACTGCCTGGATGTCACGAAACGCAATACCGTGCGTGAGCTGCTGCAAATCCACTGGCCGAAGCGGACCGAATATGCGGAGCTGCGCCGCCGCAATTGGATGAGATTTCATGAATTGTTCTCGCTGCTCGGAATGCGCGATGTGACACTGGATCCGCACGCTACCCCGATGGGGTATCTGCTGCAGGCGGAAGACCCTTACACGGCGAAGCTGATTCATGAGCGCGTGGCCGAATTCGGAGTGAGTTGCGAATACGACGAACGCGACAATCTCATCGTGCTGCCTTGCCACGAGTCCCTGGGCAAGGGACATATCGATTACACATTTGGGGCATTTCGCGGCATGGTCAATCCCTGCTACACGTACGTGCGCAAAGACCCGGAGGCCATTTGAGCCAAAGCAAGTATCTTGTGACGGGGGGCGCGGGATTCATCGGCTCGAACATCGTCGAGGAATTGCTCGCACGGGGGCAGGATGTGGCCGTGCTCGACAATTTCGCCACCGGGCGGCGCGAGAACCTCGAACCGTTTATGGCCGATGTCGAACTCTTTGAAGCGGACTTGCGCGATTTGAACGCCGTTCGCCGCGCTATGAATGGCTGCACTTACGTGCTGCACCAAGGCGCGCTGCCTTCGGTACCGCGTTCGGTTCAAGATCCGCTTGCGTCCAATGAAGTGAACGTCACCGGAACGCTGAACGTGCTGCTTGCCGCGCGGGATGCAGGCGTGAAGCGCGTGGTGATCGCTTCGTCATCATCGGTCTATGGCGATACTCCCACGCTTCCCAAAGTCGAGACGATGCCGGTGCTGCCGATGTCGCCGTATGCCGTCAGCAAGCTCGCGGCGGAAAAGTACTGTGCTGCCTTTCATAAAGTGTACGGTCTGGAAGCAATTGCGCTGCGGTACTTTAATGTCTTTGGTCCCCGGCAGGATCCGACTTCGCAATATTCGGCCGTGATTCCGCGCTTCATTAGTGCTGTGATGCACGACACCCGCCCGCCCATTTATGGTGATGGCGAGCAGTCGCGCGACTTCACTTATGTCGCCAATGTGGTCAATGCAAACCTGTTGGCGTGCGAAGTGCCCGGTATCGGCGGAGACTTCTTCAACGTGGCTTGCGGCGAGCGGTTCTCGCTGCTCGATCTGCTGCATATCATCAATCACATCACGGGAACGGCCGTCAAGGCTATTCACGAACCGCCGCGGGCGGGAGACGTGAAGCACTCGCTGGCCGATATTTCCAAAATACATCGCGCCATGAACTTCAAGCCCAAAGTGACCTTCCGTGAGGGGCTCGAAAAGACCGTGGCGCATTTCTCACAGGTGCTGGCATGAACGTTCCGATGCTGGATCTGCCGACGCAGTTCCGCAAAATCAAAGCTGAAGTAATGAATGAAGTGGCCGGCGTATTCGAGACACAGTACTTTGTGCTTGGACCGCGGGTCAAGAAACTTGAAGAGCAGATGGCAGCGCTGGCCGGAATGCCGTTCGGGATCGGCGTCTCGTCCGGCTCTGACGCGCTGATCTTAAGCTTGCTCGGCATTGGCGTGAAGCCGGGCGATGAAGTCGTGACGACACCCTATACGTTTTTCGCGACGGCGAGCGCAATCGCGCGCGTGGGAGCGAAGCCGGTTTTCGCCGACATCGAGGCGGACAGCTTCAATCTGGACATTCGCGAAACGGAAGAGGCGATCACGCCGCGTACGCGCGCGCTCCTGCCGGTTCACCTGTTTGGTTTGGTCATTCCCCCGGTCGAGTGGCAGGGACTGGCCAAGCGGCATGGATTGTATCTGATCGAAGATGCTTGTCAAGCTGTCGGCGCGAAGCGCGCCGGCATCACGGCCGGCGGGATCGGTGATATTTCCACATTTTCATTCTATCCGACGAAGAATCTCGGCGGCGCCGGCGACGGCGGCATGGTGCTCGCGCGCGATGCAAAGATCGCGGACAACATCCGGCGTGACCGGGTCCACGGGGGCCACGACCGCTATTTCCATGATCGCATCGGCATCTGCGGACGACTCGATGAGTTGCAGGCTGCGGTGTTGACCGTGAAGTTCAAGTACTTGAGCGAATGGAACGAACACCGCCGCAAGACGGCCGCGCTGTACGACAAGTTGTTTGCCGGATCGCCGGTACGGACGCCGAAAGTCCCGGGCGATGCGTATCACACATTTCATCAATATGTGATCTTAGCGCCGAAACGGAATGAGCTGCGTGACTTTCTGAAATCACGCAACATCGGCTGCGATATCTATTATCCGCTCCCGCTGCATATGCAGGAGTGCTTTGAGTATCTTGGCTACAAGAAGGGGCGGTTCCCGGTGTCGGAGCGCATTTCCGAAGAGTCGCTCGCGCTGCCGATCAACGCGGAGATCACCGAAGCCGGGGTGGAGACGGTCGCGAACGCGATTCGCGAATTCTATGGCGGCGGCGGGGCGTAAGTCCCGAACGGGCGGATTCATGGCTGACGGAGGGCGATGATTCATGGCACAGACGAATGAACAATCCACGTGGATGAGGCTGTTCGCGCAGGTCGCGGATATCCTCATGACGGTGGTCTCGTTCGTCACGGCGTTTGAACTCCGTTCGCAGATTCGCACGCTCTACTTCTTCGGCAGCGCGCAGTCGGTCGAGAGCTATTACAATGTGCTGATCATCGTGATCGTGTTGTGGTGGTTCCTGCTCGATATTCAAAAGGCGTACACCGACACGCGCCGCCAGCCGCTCGCGCACGACTTCAAGCTGATCGTGCGCACGGTCGTCTTTGGCACGCTGGCCATGCTGGCCACGGGTTATGTGCTGCGCATTGAATTGCCGCCGCGCTCGACGATCGCGCTGTTTGTCATCCTGAATACCGCACTGCTCTTTGTCAACCGAATCTTCTTCCATTCGCTGCGCGAATATCTGCGCGAAGAGGGCGGGCTCAACCGTACGATTCTCATCGTCGGTTCGGGCGAGAAGGCCCAGCGCTTCCTGCAGAGCATCCTTGAGCACGCGGAGTGGGGCGTAGACTTGGTCGGCTTTGTGGAGCTGGACCGCTCGAAAGTGGGTCAGGAGATTATGGGCGCCAAGGTGCTCGGAACTCCGGAAGACTTGCCCCGCATCCTGCATCAGCACCCGATTGACGAAGTCGTGTACGCCGTGCCCACGCGGCAACTCGCCGAGTGCACGGACATGCTTGCGCTCTGCGAGCAGGAAGGCGTGCGCGCGGTCATTCTATCCAATTTCTTTTCCGGACTGGTTGCGCGCGTCGAGACTGAGATTCAATACGATCAGCCGGTGCTGATCTATGCGACGGCCTTCCACAAGGAGTGGCAACTGCTGGTCAAGCGTTTTTTTGACGTCATGTTTTCGGGAATTCTGCTCACATTGCTGCTGCCGTTATTGGGGCTGATTGCGCTGGCGATCAAGCTGAACGACGGCGGGCCGGTCTTCTATACGTGGAAGGTCGTCGGGTTGAATAAGAAGAAATTTACCGGCTACAAATTCCGCACCATGGTGCTCGACGCAGATACCATCAAAGAGAAGCTGCTCGAAAAGAACGAAATGCAGGGCGTCGTCT
The DNA here is from genome assembly GCA_964370805.1 of uncultured Alphaproteobacteria bacterium. Classification (GTDB taxonomy): domain Bacteria; phylum Electryoneota; class RPQS01; order RPQS01; family RPQS01; genus CAYJKM01. The sequence continues at coordinate 14,628 of CAYJKM010000016.1, forward strand.
TCAAGATGAAAAACGATCCGCGGGTCACGCGGATCGGCTGGCTGCTGCGAAAGTACAGCCTCGATGAGCTGCCGCAGCTCTGGAGCGTTTTCAAAGGCGACATGTCGCTGGTCGGCCCGCGGCCGCCGCTGGAGTCGGAACTGCAGCGCTTTGACAGTTGGCATCGGCGCAAGCTTTCGGTCAAGCCGGGTCTCACTTGCCTGTGGCAGGTATCGGGACGCAGCACGATTACGGATTTCGATGAGTGGGTGAAGCTGGATCTTGCATACATCGACAACTGGTCGTTGTGGCTCGATTTCAAGATTCTCTTCAAGACGGTTCCTGTCGTGCTCTCCGGTCGAGGCGCCCATTGAGAATCCTTGTCACCGGCGGCGCCGGGTTCATCGGATCTCATACGACCGACGCGCTGCTCGCGCAGGGACATGACGTCACGATTCTGGACAGCCTCGAAAAACCCGTTCACATGAAGGGCAAACCGGACTACATTCCCAAGCAAGTCCGGTTTATTGAAGGTGATGTGCGACATCGGGATGACTTGCTCAAGGCGCTCGAGGGTGTGGAGGCTGTTTATCATTTTGCTGCTTACCAGGACTATCTTCCCGACTTCAGCAAGTTCTTTTATGTGAATGCGGTCGGCACAGCGCTGATCTACGAGTTGATCGTGGAGCAGAAACTGCCGGTCAAAAAAGTGATTGTGGCGTCTTCGCAAGCCGTGGCCGGGGAAGGCGTGTATAAGTCACGGCGCGGCGAATGGTTCAAACCGGAGCTTCGTCCACTCGCCCAGCTTGAAGCGGGAGTTTGGGACTTTCGCGATCCTGCAAACGAAGACGTCCTGCAATGGCAGCCAACGCCCGAATCACATGTCAGCCCGCAGAATCAGTACGCGCTTTCGAAATACTCGCAAGAACAAATGACGCTCGCGTTTGGGAAGCGTTATGAGATTCCTTCAGTGGCGCTGCGCTATTCCATTGTGCAGGGTCCGCGACAGAGCTTCTACAACAATTATTCCGGCGCGTGTCGCATCTTCTCGCTCAGCTATTTTTTCAAGCGCGCGCCGTTGATCTATGAGGACGGCGAGCAGGTGCGTGATTTTGTAAATATTCACGACGTCGTCAAGGCCAATCTTCTGGTCCTGAACGACGAACGCGCCGATTACGAGCTGTTCAATGTCGGCGGCGGCAAGGCCTGTACTGTGAAGGAATTCTGCGCCATCGTGGCGCGGGAATTCGGTCAGGAGAACTTGCGGCCGCGAATTCCCGGCTTGTTCCGCTTCGGCGACACCCGGCATATCTGTTCGGACATCACGAAGCTGCAGCAGCTCGGTTGGGAGCCGCGCCTGAACCCGGCGGACTCCGTGAAGCAGTATCGAGACTATCTGGAAGCGCAAACGGATATTGACGACATCATGGATTTTGCCGAGAAGAATATGCGCTCTTTGAACGTGGTGCGAGCGGCCAAGGGAGCAGCGGTCGCGTGAGGATTCTGGTTACGGGCGGCGCGGGGTTCATTGGTTCGCACGTCGCAGACGCCTATCTTGCCGCCGGGCATGATGTCGCAGTACTGGATAATCTCAGCTCAGGTTTTCGGAGAAATCTTCCGGCCTCCGCAAGTTTTTTCGAAGGTGACATCAGGGACGCGGCGTTCCTGCGCCGAGTGTTTGATGAGTTCCGCCCCGAGGTGGTCAACCATCATGCCGCGCAGATCGACGTCCGCAAGTCGCTCCTCGACCCGGCCGTTGATGCAGATACGAACATCATCGGTTCGATCCGCTTGATCGTTGAGAGTGCGCGCAGCGGAGTGCAGCGGTTCATTTACGGTTCAACCGGCGGGGCCGTTTACGGCGAGCCGCGCTATCTCCCGGCGGATGAAGCACACGAGGTGCATCCGGAGTGCGCCTATGGCATCTCGAAGCACTCTGTGGAACATTATCTTGAGCTCTATCGCCTGCTGAACGGTTTGAAGTACGTCGTGTTGCGATATTCTAATGTATATGGCCCGCGGCAGAATCCGCACGGTGAAGCAGGAGTAAACGCGATCTTTATTGGCCTGATGCTCGACGGCAAGACGCCGACGATCTTCGGCAATGGCGAACAACTTCGCGATTACGTTTACGTCGGCGACGTGGCCGATGCCAATGTAGCAGCATTGACAAGCGGAACGGGCGAGATCGTCAACATCGGCACCGGACTCGGGGTCTCCGTCAATCAGCTCTATCACATTCTCGCTGAGATTCTGAATTTCCGTACTGAGCCGGTTTATGCTCTGCCGCGAGAAGGAGAGATTCAGAACATTTATCTGGCGGTAGATAAGGCGAGGCGCGTGTTGGGATGGGAACCACGCGTCACGTTTGAAACAGGTCTCCGTCACACGGTCGAGTGGGCGATTCAGGCGCGGGCACTTGCCACCACATGAAAGCGTTTCTGTTGGCGGCAGGGGTGGGAAGTCGTTTGGGCGATTTGACGCGAAATTCGCCGAAGTGTTTGCTGCCGATTGGCGGCCGGCCATTGCTTGATTTCTGGCTGGAGAGCTTTGCCCGGGCAGGCGTAACTGACGTGTTGGTGAATCTGCATCACCATGCGGATCAAGTCAAGAGCTTCCTGCAGGGCCGCACATCAGGGCCGCGTGTCGAAACGTTGTATGAGCCGGAGTTGCTGGGGAGCGCAGGCACGATCAAGAAGGCGTGGGACTTCGTAGCTGACGAAGAGTGCTTTTTCATCGCCTATGCCGACAATTTTGCGCGCGTGGACCTGAGCCGGCTGCAGACATTTCATCAGCAGAAACAAAATCCAATCTTGACACTTGTGGCGTATCCGACCCCAGAGCCTGAGCGATGCGGGATCTTGGAGCTGGACGACGATCAGCGCGTGATTTCGTTTGAAGAAAAACCCGCGCAGCCCAAGAGCAATTTGGCGAACTCAGGTATTCACGTCGCCAGTCCCGAGTTACGGAGTTTTCTCCCCGACGCCGTCCCGGCTGACTTCGGCTACCATGTGCTGCCGAAACTGGTGGGAAAGATGTACGGCTACGTTACGGACGAGTACATTCAAGACATCGGCTCGCCGGAGGCCTACGCGCGAGTCCAGGAATTGTTCACGGCCAGGGCAATCTGAATGATCATTACCCAAACCCCGCTGCGACTGAGTTTCGCCGGTGGAGGGTCGGACTTCGCGGAGTTCTATCGCGAAGGCGCCGGCAAAGTCCTTTCCACCGCGATTGACAAATACGTTTTCGTCATTCTCAAAGAACGCTTCGACGACAAGATCATCCTGAACTATATGTCCAAGGAGATCGTGGACAGTGTTCCGGAGATTCGGCACGAGTTGATTCGCGAAGCGATGAAGAAGACGGGATTGATCTGCGGCGTCGAAATTTCCACGCTGGCGGACATTCCTTCGGAGGGCAGCGGCTTAGGCTCGTCCTCGTCGCTTGTGGTCGGCCTGCTCAACGCGATGTATCAATATCAGGGCGAGCAAGTGACCGCCGAACGACTGGCCCGCGAAGCGTGTGAAATCGAGATCGAGCGCTGCGGCAAGCCAATTGGCAAGCAGGATCAGTATATCGCTGCTCTCGGCGGCTTGCAGACGATCACCTTTAATCCTGACGAATCGGTCACGGCCGACCGAGTGCCCATGTCGTCCAAATCCCGTTGGCAGTTCGGGACGCATTTGATGCTTTTCTACACGCATCGGACGCGACGTTCCGCGGAGATCTTGACGGAGCAGAAGCGCGACACGGCCAAGAATCGCAGCACGCTCGAAGCCATGTTGCCGCTTGTGGATCGAATCCGCGACGCGCTCGTGGCGGGAAACTATGATGCCGTGGGATATGCCTTGCACGAAGGGTGGATGCTGAAACGGGAATTGGCTTCAAAGGTTTCGGATTCGCAGATTGACGAGATTTACAACCGAGCGATTCAGGCCGGAGCTTTGGGTGGGAAGATCGCCGGTGCAGGCGGCGGCGGATTCTTGCTCCTTTATGTTCCGCCGGCCAATCAGGATCATGTGCGCAATGCGCTCTCCGACCTGCGCGAACTTCCGTTCCTTCCTGAGAACGACGGCAGCAAAGTGATTTTCAATCAGAAACGATACTCCTTTAAGTAAAATGGCCGACCGCCGCGCTCACATCACCGGATACCTAAGCAGTCTCCAAACTCTGCTGTCTGAAGTCTCGGTCGAGCAGATCGATACCGTGCTGGACGTTTTCGAGCGTGCTTATCGTGACGACCGCACGATCTACATTTGCGGCAACGGCGGTTCGGCGTCCACGGCCAGTCACTGGGTGTGCGATTTCGCAAAGGGCACAGTAGCCAAGGACGGCAGGCGCATGCGCATGATCTGTCTGGGCGACAATTTGCCGATGCTCACCGCCTATGCGAACGATGTGAATTATGACAGCGTGTTCGCGGAACCCGTGCGCACCTTCGTGCGTCCAAAGGACGTTGTTGTGCTGCTGACCGCATCCGGCAATTCACCCAACGTGCTGGAAGCCGCCAAAGCGGCGCGCGAGCACGGCGCCGTCACCGTCGGTCTCATCGGTTTCGGCGGTGGAAAGCTGGCGCAGCTCGTGGATCACCAAATTACCGTGAGTTGCCGCGAATACGGCCCGGTTGAAGACCTGCATTTGATCCTCGATCACATCATCAGTCTCTACATGCGCCAGGTGATTGCGGACAGCGCCCGCTGATCCGCTGCCTCGCGCGATCAGAACCTTACTCTCACTCCGGAAATTCCTCCCATGAGAATCACCGTCATTGGCACGGGGTATGTCGGCCTGGTGACCGGCGCGTGTCTCGCCGATACCGGTCACCACGTGGACTGCGTGGATATCGACCGGCAAAAAATCGAAGCGTTGAAAAAGGGTGTCGTACCCATTTATGAGCCGGGCCTTGAAGAAGTGCTCGCGCGCACGATCAGAAAAGGCCGCCTGAATTTCACCACGGAACTTTCGGAAGTTATCGAACCTGCGGAAATCGTCATGATTGCCGTTGGCACTCCGCCGCAGGAAGATGGATCGGCGGATTTGTCGCACGTGCTGGCCGTGGCCGAACAAATCGGCAAGCTGATGAACGGCTACAAGATCATTGTCAATAAGTCCACGGTACCGATCGGAACGGGTGATCGCGTGCGCGCCAAGCTGAGCGAATTCACCACGCACGAGTTTGACGTCGTTTCCAATCCCGAGTTTCTGAAGGAAGGGGATGCGATCAGCGACTTCATGAAACCGGATCGGATCGTGCTTGGCGTGAGCAGCAAACGCGCGCAAGAAGCCATGGAACGGCTTTATGCTCCGTTTCAGCGCCGGGATTACCGGATCATTGTCATGGACGTGCGTTCGGCCGAAATGACCAAGTATGCGGCGAATGCGATGCTCGCCACCAAGATTACGTTTATGAATGAAATCGCCAACCTTTGCGAAGAAGTTGGCGCCGATATTACCGCCGTACGCCACGGGATCGGTTCGGATCGCCGCATCGGGCCGCACTTCCTGTTTCCGGGCGTGGGCTATGGCGGCTCGTGTTTCCCTAAAGATGTTGCCGCTCTGATCAGGATCGGCGAAGACAACGGCTATCCGCTCAAAGTGCTTAGTGCGGTTGACGACGTCAATCGCAGGCAGAGGCTGCGTCTTGTGGACAAAGTCGTGAGCCGAATGGGTGAGCATCTCAAGGGCAAGACTTTTGCCGTTTGGGGTCTCTCATTCAAACCGCGCACCGACGACATGCGTGAAGCTCCGTCGATTTATGCGATCAACGCGCTGCTGGAACGCGGGGCGGCGATTCGCGCCTATGACCCCGCGGCCATGAAAGAGGCCCGCAAGATTTTCGGCGAGCGCATCGCGTACTTTGACGACTATTACACTCCGTTAAAGAATGCGGACGCACTGCTGATCTTGACGGAGTGGCAGGAATTCCGCGATCCTGAGTTCGAGCGGTTGCTTGATTTGTTAAAGACGCCGTTGATTTTTGACGGCCGCAATCTATTCGAGCCGGATGAAATGCGGACGCGCGGTTTTGAGTACTATTCGATTGGTCGGCGGTAGATGCGCGCGAGGCGGGTCACGCAGCGCGCACCGTTAATCCTACTTGTTCTTGCCGCAGGCCTGTTAATGTCATGCGCGAAGATGGGTGCACCCCCGGGGGGACCGGAAGACAAAGCCGGCCCCTTTCTCGTGACCCATTATCCTGACCTGGACGCTGTCAATGTCCAGCGCCGTATGATTGCGCGACTGGAATTCTCCGAGCCTGTCAATCGTGCCTCTGTCGAAGCAGCGCTTTTTCTCTCCCCGGATCCACGGCAACGCCTGCGCTATCGCTGGCGCGGCAATACACTCGAACTGATTTACCTTGACGAACTGGAAGCCAATCGCACGTATGTAATCACCATCGGCAGCCAAGCCAAGGACATTCGCGGCAATCCGGCCGAACAGCCTCAAACGATTGCCTTCTCCACCGGCGATCGCATCGACCGCGGTCGCATGGAAGGGTGGGTGGCGGGAGTAGAGTCGCCCCAGGCCGTTTCTCTGTTAGCTTACCAGCTCGAACCAGATTCTGTAATTGACCCGATGACACAGGAGGCGAACTACCGCTCGCAGCCACTGGAGAGCGGGTTCTTTGAATTCGGGTATCTTCGTTCCGGAACCTATCGTGTCTTTGCGGTGTTAGACAGGGACTTCAACGGACGCTGGAATCCTTCCGCCGAATTGATAGGAATCGCTCCGTGGGATGTCATGGTGACGGATTCGACTCATCCGTGGGTGAGCTTTCGACTGGCCGAACAGGATACGGCTCCCCCCGCCATCCGCAGTGTTCGTCAGGTCAATCAGCGCGAATTAGACCTGCGAATCACCGTTCCGGTCGATTCCCTGCAGACTCGCATTGTCTCAGCATCCGGAGACTCCGTTTCAACCTTTGGCAATTATGCCGACCTGAATGAGCCGGACACCTGGCATGTGTTTCCGTCCTCTGAATTGAGTCCGGGCAATTGGATTGTGCTCGCGGAAGGTACGTCTCGCCGGGGCGTGGCCTGGAGCGACAGCGAGCAGGTTGAAGTGCGTTCGCGCGCCGATACCTCGCGCCCGGTGATTGCTCGCAGTTTTCCCGAATTGAAGCGCAAGTCACGCACTGTACCCGACGTCCTGCGGCTTGAATTCAGCGAGCCTGTCTTGGTTATTGACACGGTGGCGGCCGACACTATTTTCTACTCGTCTGTAGAGCGCGATTCCGGTGCGATTGCGGTTGAAAGCAAGGGTCCCCGGATTGTTGACATGGTTCCCAGTCCGGGGTTTGCCGAAGGCCGCTCGTACTTCATCAAGTTTGACGGCCGTCTGTTCCGCGACCTCGGCGGAAACGCGTTGGCTGATTCGTCGATTGAACTGCGCTTCGGCGTGCTCGCGCCGGACAGTATGGGCAGCCTGCGCGTCAAGCTTGAGAGAGCCCCGGCCGGTCAGTACTTGATGAATGTGTTTGTCGTGAAAGATCACGTGCCATTTGATACGGTGGTCTCGAATCCTGAGCTCGAGTTCACGATTGCGGAACTTCCCGCGGGCAAGTATGTGATCGAGGTCATTCGCGACGCCAACAACAACCTTGGATTCGATTACGGTTCGGTATCGCCGCTGCAATTCTCGGAACCGTTCATCCTGCCGCCAGACACGTTCTCCATTCGCGCCCGCTGGGAACAGGAAGTAACGATCGCATGGCCGGAAAACTACTGAAAGAACATCTTCATGCTGCATAGTGTCATCATCGCCGGCGGCGTCGGTGTCCGTTTTTGGCCACTTAGCCGCAAGCACCGTCCGAAGCAACTGGTCAATTTGATGGGCGAAGGGGCGATGATTGAATTGACAATCCGGCGTATTGAATCGTTAGTTCCAGGTGAGCGACAGTGGATCGTCACGAATCGCGAGCAGATGAACTTGATTCGTGAAGTCGTGCCGGATGTGCCGGAAACGCAGTTCATCCTTGAGCCGGCCGGACGCAACACGGCGCCGGCAATTGGACTTGCGGCCGTTCATTTGTTGCGTTCTGATCCTGATGCGGTGATGATCGTGCTGCCTGCTGATCACCGCATTGAGAATGTCGATGAGTTTCTGGGCGTGCTTCGCAAGGCAGCAGCACTCGTCACCGATTCCGAGATTCTGGTCACGATCGGCATCAAGCCGACGCGTCCCGAAACCGGCTACGGCTACATTCAGATTGATAAGAATTCGAAACCGCTTGCAGACGACGTCTTCAAAGTGAAGACGTTTGCCGAAAAGCCGACGCTGCAGATCGCGCAGTCATTCGTAAAGAGCGGGGAGTTTCTCTGGAACAGCGGTATCTTCGTATGGCGAGCGGATGCCATCATGAAACAGCTTGCCGAGCACTTGCCGCAATGGTACAGCGGCTTGCAGGAAATTGCCGCGGCCATCGGCACGAGCCGGGAAGCGGAAGTCACCAAGCACATTTTCAACGCTCTGAAAGGCATTTCCATCGATTATGGAGTGATGGAGCACGCGCCGCATGTTGCGGTTGTGCGGGGGACTTTCGGTTGGAGCGACGTCGGCAGCTGGGACGAGATCTGGCGGCTTACGCCGCATGATGAGCATGGCGTCGCGGCCAAGGGCAATGCCATTGCGGTGAATACGAAAGACAGCTTGGTGCTTGCGCAGGAACGCTTGATCGCGCTGGTCGGAGTGAAGGATATTATCGTCGTGGACGCCGGCGACACGATTCTGGTCTGCCCGCGCGAGCAATCTCAGGACGTGCGCGCCGTGGTGGAGGCGCTGGAAAAACGAGGATTAAAAAAGTACTTGTAGCGAGTATGAAAGCCGAGAAGCTCGTTCAACATTTATCCGACGCCGTGCGCAAGACCGGTTATGTGCTCCGTGTTGAGGAAGGCAACTTTCGCGGCGGCCAGTGCATTTTTGCCGATGAGCGGCTCGTCATTCTCAATCGCCGCATGAGTTACGAGGAGCGCGCCGAACTGCTGGCGCAAGTTCTCGCCACGGAAAACCTCGATCAGATCTACCTGCTCCCGGAAGTCCGTACGTATGTCGAGCGCAGCGAGCGGCGGCAGCCATCCGTCGGTGAACAGTAAGTCTCTTGCTCTCCCTATGAGCTTGAATAGCCTGATCGATGACATGTTGCAAGGCTCGCGGCTGGCGATGTCGCGAGTGCTCTCGCGGATCGAGAATGATCGCGAACATTCGGCCGAGATCCTGAAACGCGTCGCCGCGCAAGTCGGATCGGCGCTGCGCGTGGGCTTTACCGGACCGCCGGGAGCGGGGAAGAGTTCGCTCGTCACCGCCTATGTCAAGTTGCTGCGCGCTGAGGCAAAGCGCATCGGAGTAATCGCCGTCGATCCGACCAGTCCGTTTTCCGGTGGTGCGCTGCTGGGAGATCGCATTCGGATGAATTCGATTGCGCTGGACGGTGGCGTGTTTGTCCGGTCGCTGGCCACTCGCGGCGACCTCGGCGGACTGGCGGAAGCGGCAGGTGATATGGCCGACGTCATGGACGCGTGCGGCTTTGAATACGTATTGTACGAAACGGTAGGTGTGGGGCAATCCGAACTGGAAATCGCCCAGTATGCCGATACGACCGTCGTGATTCTCGTTCCGGAGTCCGGTGATACGATCCAGGGCATGAAGGCCGGACTGATGGAAATCGCCGACATTTTCGTGATCAATAAATCGGACCGCGAAGGCGCGGAACGGTTCGCCGCCGACTTGCGCAGCGCCATGCACTTGAAACATTGGGACGGCTGGACCCCTCCATCCATCATGACGGTGGCCACGCAGGATAAGGGGATCACGGAGTTTCACGAACAGGTTCAACGCCACATCGAATTCCTGAAGTCATCGGGCGAATTCAAGCGTCGCCGGCAGGAACGGATCCGCCGTCGCATCAAACGGCTCGTCGAGCACCGGCTCGTTAGCGAGTTCTGGTCAAATGATCACTTGCAGGAATTGGAAACGGCGATCCGTTCCAATAGATCGCCGTACGAAATCAGCCACGCTCTTTTACAGAAGTCTGACTGAGTATTTCCTCTGATTTGGTTAGGCCTTCGCCGCCCGCCCGGAATCCGGTCGCTCCCAAGCACGCGCTTTTGTCGGATGGAACGGCTCCTCTGTATAGAGCATCCCGCACGCCGCTTTGTCTTCGACGCCGCGACTTTCGCGCAGCGTGCAGTCAATCCCTTCTTCGACGAGCCAGCCCATGAAGCGATCAATGGCCTCGTCGGTACTGGGAATCAGACCGCTGCCGGTAGGGTGGAGGCGAATCAAATTGACTTTTGCCGGCACGTTGCGCAGGAGTTGCTTCAGGTTTGCCGCGTCTTCGCGCCGATCATTGAGTCCGGCAATCATGATGTACTCGAAAGTCACCGGATACTTGGTGACATGTGCCAGCCTGCGGACGGATTTCATGAGTAACTCGAGCGGATAGGCTTTGTTTACCGGCATGATTTGAGTGCGGCGTTCGTCCGTCGTGCCGTGCAAGGAAATTGCCAGTTTGGCCGGTGGATTGTCGAGTATCCAGCGTTCGACCATCGGCACGATTCCCACGGTCGAGACCGTGATGCGTGAGGCTGAAATTCCAAGTCCTTCCGGATCAGCGAGCAAGCGCACAGCCTGGACGATGTGATCGTAATTGTGCAGCGGCTCGCCCATCCCCATGAAAACGACATTGGTGAGTTTAGTCCTTGCGCGCCGTTCGCACTCAATCACCTGCAGGACGATTTCTCCCGCGCTGAGATTGCGAAAGAAACCCATGCGTCCGGTCGCGCAGAACTGACAGCCGAGCGCACAACCGACTTGGCTCGAAATGCAAACGGTTTCGCCCGGACTCTCGGGGAGATAGACGGTTTCCACGCGCAAGCCGTCAGTCAGTTCGAACAGGAATTTTTGCGAGCGATCGGGAGTGCGCTTCGCCTCGCGGGCCAATTCGAGTGCGCCCACCTCCGCTTCCTGTGCGAGCCGTTCGCGCAGCGACGCAGGCAGGTCCGTCATTTCGGCGAAGTCTCTTGCGCGCCGGTGATAGATCCAACGATAGAGCTGCCGCCCCCGGTAGGCCCGTTCACCCAAAGAAGCTGCAAACCGCACCAGCTCGTCACGGGATAATCCGGTGAGAATCGGCTTGTTCTGTGCCGGATTGATTAATCTCAGTTTGTCGTCCACGACCCAATATACAATGAAGTGTCCAAAAATTCAAACCGCTACTGCGAGGAACGTACATGAGCCCGTCCGGTGATCTGGATGCCCTGAAGTCGCTAAAACAGTCTCACGACCTGCTGATGCGCGAGGTCGGTAAAGTGATCGTCGGACAGGAGGAGACAATCAACGGCCTGCTGGTCTCGCTCTTGGCGCGCGGCCATTGTCTGCTCGTCGGTGTGCCCGGCTTGGCGAAGACGCTCCTGATTTCGACTCTGGCCAAAGTGCTCGATCTCAAGTTCAGCCGCATTCAGTTTACCCCTGACTTGATGCCGTCGGATATTACCGGGACCGAAATCGCCGAAGAGGATCGCACGACCAGTCGCCGCACGTTCAAGTTCATCAAGGGGCCGGTGTTTGCCAACATCGTGCTCGCGGATGAAATCAATCGTACTCCTCCCAAGACACAAGCCGCGCTGTTGCAAGCAATGCAGGAACACGAGGTAACTGCCGCCGGTATCACCTATCGCCTCGAAGAGCCGTTCTTTGTCCTGGCAACGCAGAACCCGATTGAACAGGAAGGCACTTATCCGCTGCCGGAAGCGCAGCTGGATCGCTTCATGTTCAATCTGTGGGTGGATTATCCGTCGTTGAGCGAGGAACAGCTGATCGTCAAGACGACGACATCGGCGGCGACGAGCGACGTGAACAAAGTGCTCACCGGCGCGCAGATTATTTCACTGCAGGAACTCGTTCGCCGCGTTCCGGTGGCGGATAACGTCATCGAATACGCCGTCAAGCTTGTCCGCAAGACGCGTCCCGGTACACCGGATGCGCCGCAGTACATCAAGGATTACGTAAGCTGGGGGTGCGGCCCGCGCGCATCTCAATACCTGATTCTCGCCGCTAAGACCCGGGCCGCGCTCGATGGCCGTCCGACCCCGGAAGAACAGGACGTCCGCGCTTCCGCGCTTCCCGTCCTGCGCCACCGCCTCGTTACCAGCTTCAATGCCGAGGCGGATGGTGTCAAGGTGCAGGATCTCGTTGGTCGCCTGCTGGACGGTAAAGCCTGATCGCACCGGAGTCCACTATTACGAATTCCACCGAATACCTTTCCCCCGAGTTCGTCTCGCGCTTGAAGAACATGCAGCTGCGTGCGCGGATGGTCGTCGAAGGCTTCATCGTCGGGCTGCACAAGTCTCCGTATCACGGATTCTCAGTGGAGTTTGCCGAGCATCGTGCGTACATGCCGGGAGATCCATTGCGCAACCTAGACTGGAAGCTTTACGCCAAGACCGATCGCTTCTACGTCAAGCAGTACGAAGAAGAGACCAATCTTAAGTCGTACCTGCTGCTCGATGTTTCGAATTCGATGAACTTCGGCACGACGGGCCTGACAAAGTTCCAATATGCATCTTATCTGGCGGCGGCTCTGTCATTCTTGATGATCCAGCAGCGCGACGCGGTCGGACTGATGACGTACGATACCGATTTGCGTGCCTATCTGCCGCCACGTTCCGTGCGCACGTATTTGAATGTGATCCTCAGCAAGCTGGAAGCGACCCAGCCGTCCAGCCGCACGGACATCGCCAAAAACCTCCATGCCGTTGCCGATCGCATCTCGCGGCGCGGGTTGATCATTGTGCTTTCCGATCTGCTCGATGATCCGTCGAACATTTTGGCAGGGCTGAAGCACTTCCGCCATGACGGTCATGAGGTGCTGGTATTTCATATTCTCGATCCGCGCGAGATCGACTTTGCCTTTTCTGGCGACGTACGCTTCAAGGACCTGGAAACAGCGGAAGAGTTGCCTACTCAGCCGTGGCATCTGCGGCAGGAGTACCGCAATCTGGTCTCCGAATTCATGGACAAACTGCGCCGTGGCTGTCGTGAGGATCGGATCGACTATCACCTGCTGAACACCCAGACGAACTACGGCGACGCGCTGATCCGCTATCTCAACAAGCGCGCACTGCTGCGATGAACTAAGTCACACATGACTTTTTTGGACCCCGGAACGCCGATCCGGGGTTCTTTTTTGCCTCAAAGAGACGCGAAATGGCCCCTGTCTCCTACCACATTCCGGCGTGATCGTATGTGCATAACTTATTGTTTATTCATAAATAGAATGTTCAAGTGTACTGATTATTTATGCTGGCACACGAGTTGCTGAATTACATAGCAGTTCGTAAACCGCGTTTCAAAAGATCCATAGGAATCGATCATGACTTCAACGATTAGCACGCCATACGTCAGCACCTCCAACGGAACCGGCGATGAGTTCACCAATGAGCGAATCCGCCGCCTGCGTACCGAACTGAACATGACGCAGGAGAGCTTCGCGCACGAAATCGGCGTCACGTTTGCGACGGTAAATCGCTGGGAAAACGGCCGCACGACTCCCAACAAAGTCGCGCAGAAAGTTCTGCGGCTGATGGAGAAAAAGTTGCGGAAGATGAAGAAGGTCTGAGAAAAACAAAGCCGGAACATTACGTTCCGGCTGCTGACTCTGTGAATATTTCGTGCGGTTGTCAGACGGCGCGTTTGATATCGAGCGTGCGGCAGAGCTTCTCGAGCTCCTGTTCCGCACCCTCTTCCAGGTCTTTGGAATCGGCATACTCGCGAAGTTGCTTGGCGAGCAGCTCAATCCCGGTGGTGATGAAGCTCATGGCCTTGGCGTCGGCGCCGCGCTCCGCGAGGATTTGCGCCGATTTGCCGAGCATGGTCATGGCAAGACTGTACGTTAAAAACACCCGGCTGTTTTCCATAGTCTCTTCAAACGATGGCATACGCAACTCCTCTGATTCAACGGTCGGCGAATGTGGGGATTTGAGCCAGTGTGGCGGTCAGCAAACGCTTCGGTGCGGGCTGATCTGAACCCTACTAAATATACTGTCTCCGTTTTGCTGATGCAAGCGGAAAGTCGAGCAAATCAACGTTGTCAAGGCGGTTCAAATGAAGCGGATTGATCCGGACTTCGAGCAATGGACTGATCAAAATCACGTGCCGTTCTGTCCCACTAACGCTCTGCAAACTACTACGAGTACAGGCACGACTCGCACCAGCCGGCACTTCAATTTGTTATGGCGTCGCGTACGTCGGCTGTTCTTACGCTCGCAGTCCGGCCGCTCCGCAAAGAGAGGCAACCTCCCGCCGAACATAATTCAAACGCTTTGACTCGGTCACATGTTTCCCGGCTGCATCAAAAACGCCCTATAGCGCAACTGAGTGCGGGTGGTGCAAATAACCCTGTAGAACTGCTTTAAATGCCGCAGGCCTGACTTACCTGAATGACTTGCGAGCTGTTATGGAGCGTGCTATCTTGTTGAAACTTGCTTCAACCAAAGATAGCGCGCTTTTCTATGTTGGCCACTTTCGAGCATGTCGAGAACTACCTTAACTCCTTAATAAACTACGAATCCCGCCTTCCGCTTGGTGGGGACAGGAACCGGCCCAAACTTCAGCCTACGCTTGACGCCCTCGATCGACTGGGGCTCTCGCGTACGC
>CAYJKM010000017.1:0-27566 GCA_964370805.1 uncultured Alphaproteobacteria bacterium
ATGGTATTGTGGCCTGGCAATGGGGAACCGACCCGGGCCCATATAAGTGGGCGCCAGACTGTACCGCGATTGGAAATATTAATCGCGTTTACTGTGGCTTTGAAAATGGCCTTGACTATTCCACAGTTTTCGGCGGTACGCATAACGGCTGTTTGCAGGACTGGTTTTACTGGAGATTGGGATGCATTCAGATTTTGACAGAGCTTGGACCGCCGGTAAACATTCAGCCGCCTTGCCCGACTCTTGAGGATTTGATAGACGCGGACCGAGCATCCCTCAACTGGCTGCATCGCCGTTTGATCAACAACGGTCAGGACATGGGTAGCCAGCCGGCGGTGCTAAGGATCTACACGCGAGATACGTCGGACACTCCGATTTCTGCGGAGTGGCGAATTCTGAATACACAGCCCGTTCCATCGCTTGCACCGTGGTACACAAACGAACAGTTTGGGCGTGCGACATTCCATCCGCCGCTGGGGTGGATTACGATCATGGCACGTAAGGAAGGTTACATTGCGGACACGGCATCAACGTCGATCAATCCTTCCGGGCAGCAAGACCTGTATCTATATCTGGAACCGCTGTCGTGGCACAACCTGACCATCAACGTTCGCAATGCCGCGGGTGAGGGAATTTCAGGGCGCGTCTATCTCGACTGTGATTTTCCGAAGTGGCTGGCTGTTCCGGCCGGAGGCCGGGTCGAGAGTCTTCCGGAAGGCGAGTACCGCGCGATGATTGTGCCGGACGACGGCGCGCTGATGGTGATGTGGCGAGACTTCGATTTGGGCGGCGATGCCACGTTGGATGTGTGGTGTCCCGCATCGGAATTGAATTGGAGTGAGAATTTCGAAAACGGTCTTACCGGTTGGACGTCAGACGGCAGCGACGAAGACCATTGGCATCTGGCGGCCGATACGACGACGTACATGTATGGGCAGTCGCTCTATACGAATCCGACCACCGGCTCGCTGTGGCCGTATGTCTATCCAAACGACGCCAATACGTGGATGCAGTACCAGACCATTAATGTTCCGAGCGGCAACATTTCGTACTTGCAGTTCGATCGCCGTGGCCGACTTGAAGCACCGGCTGACAGCTTCCTGGTCGAAGTCTCAGTGGACGGACAGAATTGGCATCAGGCGGCAGGGTTCTCAGACTTGGATGTGCCGTGGACACGAACATACGTGGATCTGTCCGAGTGGACTCCGGTATATTTCAATCTTCGTTTCCGGCTGGTGAGCGATCATGCGGTCGGCGAGTTGGGCATGTACGTGGACAATCTCAAGGTGTACAGCGGCCTCGACAGCAGTACGCCGGAACCGCCGACGCAATTGCCGCGGTCGTACCGGATTGTGGATGCCTACCCGAATCCGTTCAATCCGGCGACCACCATCCGCTACCAGACCGCCGGGAGCGGAACGGCAGAATGGGCGATCTTCAACATCAGCGGCCAACTGGTCCGAACCGAGCAGGTGGCCATTGCGATTGAGGGTGACTACAAGTACTTATGGAACGGAGCAGACACTCACGGAGTATCTGTACCGACCGGGTTGTATTTCGTGCAGATGCGCATGAATGGCCACGTCTCGACGCACAAAGTCCTGCTCTTACGGTGACAAACGAAACTCAACGGTGATTTCACCCTTTTCCCCATACCTTCCATGAGCGTCATGATTCCAACTGCCGGAAACGGCACGGCGACGATGCGAGCGCATCGCGATTTCCTCTCGGAACTGGACTTTTCGCGAGAGGAAGTCATTGAAACTATCATACTTGGCAACGAGTTAAAGGATTTGCAGCACGACCATGCACCCAGTTATCCGCTCAAGGATCAAACCTGGGGCCTGATCTTTCACAAACCCAGTCTGCGCACGCGGATCTCGTTCGAGGTCGGCATCAACCAGCTGGGCGGTAATTGTATCTACATTACCGATAATGAGATACAACTTGGGAAGCGGGAGACGATTGGGGATGCCGGGCGGGTGCTTTCCCGCTACTTAAGCGGCATTGTGATCCGGACTTTCAGCCATACCGACGTTGAGAAGCTTGCGCACTGGGCGGACATTCCAATCATCAATGGACTGACTGATCTTCTGCATCCTTGTCAGATTATGGCCGATATCCTCACGATTTACGAAAAACTGGGGCGGTTTGAGGATTTCAAACTCGTGTATATCGGTGACGGCAACAATGTCACGAATTCGTGGTTAAACCTTTCCACGCTGCTGGGAATCGAATTAGTGGTGGCAACTTCCCCGAATACGCTGCCGAACATGGAGATTTTTGAAAAGGCGCGGTGGTCGGGTCGTTCGCGGGTGTCCATCAGTCATGACCCGCAGGAGGCCGTCTTGGGCGCCAATGTCATTTACACGGATGTTTGGGCCTCCATGGGACAGAAGGATCAGGCTGCTGACAAGGAACGCGCGCTGCGCGCCTTTCAGGTGAACAAGTCACTGGTTGCCAAGGCCGCTCCGGACTGCATCGTGATGCACTGTTTGCCTGCCGAGCGCGGCCGTGAAATCACCGATGACGTGATGGATGGGCCGCACAGCGTGGTATTCGATCAAGCGGAGAACCGGCTGCATGCGCAAAAGGCAATTATTCTGAAACTGTTGGCGTGACCTTCCTAAAGTCCCCCCGCAGCGCAGGGGGACAAACTCTGATAAGAACGCTCAACCCGCAAGGAGCGTGAGATGGATAAAATGACTAAGCTGACACTGATTGCAATGCTGCTGTCGTTATTGACGGCAGGCTGCTATACGAAGTTCTACCGTCCCGGCATGGAGCAGGCGGGAATGGGACCGTACGACACGCTGTACAACCGGTATGACTCGACGGCCATTGACACGACTCTGACCAGACCGGAAATCACGGATACGTATCCGGATGATGACTACGGCTGGTACTATTGGGGTCGTCCGCGCGGCTACACGCGCTGGGGTTTCGATTTCTACAACTACTCGCCGGGCTATTACTGGACGTACTACGGCTACTACGATTACTACTCGCGTCCGTGGTGGGACCGGTACTACAATCCGTGGTGGTATTGGGGCTGGAACGGAGACGGAACTCCGGCCGAGCCGCCGTCACAGCGTGATTACGGGCGACGCGGCGTACCGGGCAACAGCGGAAGCGGATATGTCGCTCCGCCGCCATCGAGCGGCGGCGGCTATGTGAGTCCGCCGGCCAGCACCCCGCCGCCCAACAATGACGCGCGGAAACAGCCGCCAAAGCCGGAAGATACCAACAAGCGTGAAGGACGTCGAGGTCGTTAACTACTCCCTTCCATGACGAAACGCATCTTTATCAGCATCTGTCTGGTCCTGTTGGCCGGATCGGCGTTTGCGCAGGATCAGATTCCTGAGCGGCTATTGATCAGCACGGGACAGTATGTCGGGCCCGGCGCGCGCGCGTTGGGCATGGGCGGCACCTATACGGGAATCGCCGATGATTTCTCGTCGGTGTGGTATAATCCGGCAGGAATCGCGCAAGTGAAGCGGATCGAGCTGCAGACGTCGTTGTCGCGCTCCGGCTTCACGAACGAGACATCTTACTATGGCAATCCGTGGGATGGTTCAACGAGCAATATCCGCCTCAATAATCTCGGTTTCGTGTTTCCGATCCCGGTCTATCAAGGCGCCATGAGCTTTGCGTTCGGATACAATCAGATCGTAAGCTTTGACCGCCGGACCCGGATTGTCGCTCCGTCAAACATTTCGAATCCCGAGTGGAACGATTTTGACGAACTCGAGAGCGGCCGGTTGGGAATGTGGAACCTGTCCAGCGCGGTGGACGTGTCGCCGAATCTTGCACTGGGATTGGGCATCAACTACTTTGCCGGTGCGGATGACTACACGTTTACGGGGAATTACTCGGACGCCGGAATGCTGACCTACACGGAAAGCGAGATCAACACCGATCTCTCCGGCTGGATGTTGAATGTGGGCGGGCTGCTGCGCGTTGGCCGTTATGCGCGCATCGGCGGCATGTTTCAACCGCCGGTATCCATGCTCCTTGAAGAGGATTGGACGCAGGATTCGGACGGCGGTTTCTTTGACTACCGGATGACGTATCCCGCGATCATGCGGGGGGGCGTGTCGTTTGCTCCGGGGCGCTGGCTGCTTGCGGCGGATCTCGAGTATCGCGATTGGGAAACGATGGAATTCCGCACGGAACCGCCCTACAGCGGTGTCAGCCGGGCAGAAGCCAATCAGCAGATCAAGGACACCTACAACAGCGTGACGCGGCTTTCGATCGGCGGGGAATATCTGTTTCCGGTTTACGGGCTGAGATTGCGCGCCGGGTACAGCTTCGAGCCGTCCGCATACGAGGAAGTCGGATCGGGGGACGAGAATCATAACGTCTTCTCGCTCGGTGCCGGGGTGCTGGTGGATCGCAGCGTGATGCTCGATCTGGGCTACCGCATGTCGTCCTACCGCGAAAACGTTACCAGTGGATTGACGGAAGACATTCGTTCGAGCACGGCGTTGTTTACGCTTAGTTATAGAATGTAGTTTCTCCCCTTTGTCCCCCCCGCCTGGCGGGGGGACAAACGTTGTACGCACATGACGATCACTCCTTCTACCACTCCACCTCTTGCACAAGTTCGTGCGCTGCCGGCCGGTGACTTGATTACCGGCTTTTACTTGCTGACGAAGATTGAGACTCGCGAGAAGAAAGACGGAAACCTCTTTCTTGTTTTGAAGTTGCAGGATGCTTCGGGCAGTCTGGATGCGAAGAAGTGGGAGGAGTTCGAGAAATTTTACGGTGAGGCTAAGATCGGCGACCCGATCAAAGTCGAAGGGAAGGTCGATCACTACAATAACGCGCCCAGCCTGATCGTTTCGCGCATTCGCATCGCGTCGGAAGAGGAAGTCCCGGACAAGCGGGTCTTTCTGCCGCACTCGCCGCTGAGCGCCGAGGATGCCAAGCAGGAGCTGGCGACATTGATCGACACGGTCCGCAACGCGCACTTGAAACAGTTGCTGGATACTGTCTTCGAGGATGCTGAGTTTCTGAGCCGGTTTCTGGACGCGCCGGGCGGGAAGAAATGGCATCACTGCACGATTGGCGGTTTGGTTGAGCACACGATTTCCTTGACCAAGTTGGCCGACAATGTCGCCGCGTTGTACCCGGATCTGGATCGTGATCTGCTCGTGACCGGGGCGCTGCTGCACGACATCGGCAAGGTATTTGAACTGTCGGCGGAGATCGCGTTCGACTATACCACGGAAGGGCGGCTGATTGGTCACATCACCGAGGGTGTGCTGTTTGTCGAGCGCAAGCTGATGGCGATGGAGGAATTTCCCAGCGAGACCCGCAAGCAGGTGCTGCATCTGATGTTGTCGCATCACGGCGGCGGAGAAGAGGTGAGCTCGCCGGTCAAGCCCTCGACGCTGGAAGCGCTGGTGTTGCATTACTGCGATGAGATTGACAGTCAGACCGCCGCCTTTCTGCGCGAACGGCAATCGGCCGAGGGACAGGAACTTAGCTACATCAAGCTGAAAGATCAATACTACTATTTCAAGCGGATCGAAAGCGGCGTGGAGACCAACGAAGGAGACCGCCATGACGGATAAGACCGGTCACGATCACGATGCCGAGCGCACGGCTTGGAAATCGCTTCCTCCGCTGGATGGCGGCGTATGGGTGGCGATGGTAACGGAGGTCCTCGACAAGGAGGAGATTCCGAACATAGTTAAGACGGATCTGGCGGCCGGAGGGCTCGGAGTGGTGACCGGAACCTCGCCGCTGGGCAAGGCCTGGCGGATTCAAGTTCCGGAACCATTCTACGACCGAGCGATGGAAGTTTACCAAACGCTGCTGGGGGCAGGCGGAGAGGCGAATGAGCCGGAAAACCAAGTGTAGGGGTCTGGCGACAGGCCGTTGTTGATAACTATGAGAGTTGCCTTTTCGGGCAACTTTCTTTATATTACGACAAAATTCCTATCGTGCCGGGAACGATAATCCGGCCGCACCTCAATCAGCTTTTACTCGACACCAATGACCGAAATTACCGATGTTTTTGCGCGTGAAGTACTTGATTCGCGCGGCAATCCGACCGTAGAAGTGGAAATCGTCCTGTCCGGCGGCGCGATGGGGCGGGCCACTGTGCCGTCCGGGGCATCCACCGGCGAACATGAAGCGCTCGAATTGCGCGACCGGGATGAGTCCCGCTATCTTGGCCGGGGCGTACTGGATGCCGTCAAGAACGTGAATACCGAGATCGCCGACAAACTCGTCGGGCAGGATGCGATCTACCAGCAGGAAATCGACTCACTGCTGATCGATCTGGACGGCTCCGAGAACAAGTCCAAGCTCGGCGCAAATGCGATGTTGGGCGTGAGCCTGGCCGTGGCCCGCGCAGCGTCTGACGCATTGGATATTCCGCTCTATCAATATTTGGGCGGTGTCGCGGCAAAGATCCTGCCGGTGCCGTTCATGAATGTGATCAACGGCGGCGCGCACGCAGACAACCCGCTCGACTTTCAGGAATTCATGATTGTGCCGCGCGGTTTTACCACCTTCTCAGACGGATTGCGCGCGGGAGTGGAGACGTTTCATCACCTCAAGAAGGTGCTGAAGAAGGCCGGGCACTCAACCAATGTCGGTGACGAAGGCGGTTTTGCCCCTAATCTGCCGACGCATCGCGACGCGATTGAATTCATTTTGAAGGCGATCAAAGCCGCGGGCTATGAGCCGGGAACGGAGATTGCCGTGGCGCTCGATACGGCCGCCTCGGAATTCTACGACGCGAAGAGCGGCAAGTACAATCTTACCTGCGAAGGCAAAGTACTCGATGCGGCGGAGTTGACCGAGTACTATGCGCAATTGGTTAATGATTATCCGATCATCTCCATCGAAGATGGCTTGGCGGAGAATGATTGGGACGGGTGGAAACATCACACGACCAAGCTGGGCAAGAAGGTGCAATTGGTCGGTGATGACATCTTCGTTACCAACGTCAAGCTGCTCTCGAAGGGAATTGAGAAGGGCGTCGCGAATTCAATTCTGATCAAGGTGAATCAAATTGGCACGCTGTCGGAAACGCTGGATACGGTGGATCTGGCGCGTCGTGCCGGATATACTCAAGTCATTTCACATCGTTCCGGTGAGACCGAAGATACCACGATTGCGGATCTGGCCGTGGCCACGGGCTGCGGCATGATCAAGACCGGCAGCGCTTCGCGCACCGATCGCGTGGCCAAGTACAATCAACTGTTGCGGATTGAGGAGGAGCTGGGCGACGACGCCGTGTATTTCGGCGCCATGTGGAAGTAGCAGAAAGTTCGAAGCTCGAAGCTCGAAGTTCGAGTCAGACATTTTGGCCGAGACACAAATCTGAACCAGAGGTTTGTTATGGCCGCAGGAAAATTGAGTTTGACCGTTGTTCTTTGTCTGTTAGCTGGAGTTCAAATCGGCATAGCACAGGACAAGCCCAGTACTGACTACAAGGCCGGCTGGGATGATGCGTGGTCGTGGGGAAACGTATTCGCGGTCAAAACGTATTTCGAGCAGCTCTATTATCCTCACGCAATCGCTCTAGTCGATGCCGAAAAGCAACTTAACTCGGGGGCTTCGACGTCGTCGGTTCTAAAGATGCTGAGTGGTTTGCCCGGCGTAAAGGGCGCCGTCCTTTCTCGTGTTGAGGGCGAGAGCGTCCAGTTCCCCGAAGACTTGGCCCAACTTGACAGTTTCTCCCGCGCTGTTTTCACGCGTATGGAAGACAATCCTGTCAATCCGGTATCGCCGATGATGAAACGAACGGTTGGCGGCAAGGTGCGTTTCGCGCAAGCGCCAACCGGCGGTGATAGGGCAGACCTCTTAGTTCGATACATTGTAATGGACACGACGCGAATCACGGCGGCAATTTCACTGATCTTGGATCAGAAATGGCTCGTTGATCAGATCCCTTCCGCAATGGACAGCCTGTACCGCGAGAATGTTCAACTCCTATTTGCCGCCGCGTCTCCGCAAAACAAGATTTTGGAACAGTCGCTGGGTGTCATTGCAGGCAAGGATACGCTGTGGTGGGTGGGGCCGAAAAACGTAAACGTCACGAACACCCAAACCCTCTGGCCGTTTGCGTCGATTGAGATTGCTTCGTACGTTCATACACTGGAGAAGAAGTAGCATAGCCATGTCCCGCAAAGATACACCATCAACCTTTTGGCGTCGCTTGTTGCGGCCGCTGCCAATTATCTCCGTCGCGGGTTTTTTGTGTTTCGGCGGGTGGTTTGTTTTTGGTTCGGGCGGCCTATTGGACAGTTACCATCTGCGACAGCGCTACGAACGGCAGCAGGCGCACATCGCTGAACTCAAAGAGCGCGAGGCGTGGCTGCGAGCGCAGCTGGCCGATTTGAAGGACAGGAAGGAGCTGGCGCTCGAGCAGGCGGCACGTGATTACGGCCTGGTCGCGCCCGGGGAGACAGTCTATGAAATCAAAGTTGAACCGGCGCCCAAGCCGTAGCAAGCATCACCCTGAAACTACCCGCCCGACTTGTGTTTGCAAGTCGGGTTTTCTCTCATGGAGATTCAAATGAGTAACGAACCATCCGTGCGCAAGCCCGAGGCCGGCCGCTTTCGAAAGTACTTCTACACCGGTTTGCTGATGCTAGCGCCGGCCTGGATCACGATTTACATCATTGTGCTCGTCGTGCGGCTCTTGGGGGGAGTGCTGTCCCCGTACGTCCGCATGCTGGCGATCTCCTTGTCCGGCCACGGCGCTTGGGAACGAGCCGTAATCATTGTCTCCGACTTGGTGGCCTTCGTTCTGACCGTCCTGCTGATTGCTCTGATCGGATATACGGTGCGCAAGGTGGTCGGGCAGCGGCTGATCGGAGTTTTGAATCTGCTGGTCGGGCACATTCCCGTGATCCGTGAAATCTACCACGGCGTGCGTAAATTTCTCGACGTGATCTTTGGGGACAAGACGAAGTTTCGCAAGGTGGTGGCGGTGCGCTTTCCGACGGATCGGACGTGGTCAATCGGCTTTGTCACGGGAGAGCTGGAGATTGACATTCCACAGAGTAACGCAGCCAAGCATGTCACCGTCTTTGTTCCCAAGAGTCCCAATCCCACCAACGGCTATCTGTTGCTCTGCGTGCCGGACGATATCGTGCCGCTCACGATGACCGTTGATGAGGCGATCAAACTGCTCGTCTCCGGAGGTACGCTCGCGCCGGAGCGGTTCTCCCGTCCGCCGGATGCCGAATGAGTCAAACGTAAAACTGCCCGGCCAATGCAGCCGGGCAGTTTCGTAAGGTGCAAATGCTCCGCGATCGTGTCACGCCGTATCGGGCTCGTTTCGGTCGGCATCTGCGGGTCGCGGATAAACGTCCTTGTAGATGTCAATGCCGGCATTCAGGAGAGCAGCAATCACCGGTCCGACCAGTACGCCGAAAAACCCGAACTTGGCGATGCCGCCGATCATCGCCGCAAACAGGACCAGTTGATGCAAGCGAATGGCTTTGTGAACAAGATATGGACGGAGGATATTGTCAATGTTTCCGATGACGACGGCTCCCCACACCAGCAGCGCAATCGCCCAACCGGTTTGACCGGCAATGAACAATCCGATAGAAACCGGAATGATGACCAGTCCGGGGCCAACGGTGGGAATGACCGTCGAGAAGATCGTCAGCACCGTTAGGAAGAAGGGCGCCGGTACTCCGATGATGAAGAACGCAACGCCCGCCGCCAATCCCTGGACGACGCCGATCACGCCGATCATCTTAAGTGTCGCGATGCTTGATTTGAAAAAGCCGTCAATGAGCCGCGAGGAATGCTGGTTTTCCAATGGCAGCGTGCTCTTCAACCACTCAATAAAGCGATCTCCGTCAAGGTAAAAGAAATAGAGCGTATAGAGCGCTACGAACAGCATGATGATCAGCGAAACGATGCTGCTGGCGGTCCTTTGGGTCAGCGTCAGCAGGAATTGTCCTGCTCGTGTTGACAATTCGACAATGCGGCTGGAAATCTCCTCAGGAGAGAAATCATAACCGAACAGGGACAATCCATTACGGCTGATCAGCCGTGTCCATTCGTTGATCTTCGCTTCCACCGCGGGAATCCAGGATTGGATTTCGCCGGCCAGAGACATGGCGTCGGCGGTCATGATCAGGATGATAACGGCCAGCGGTACGATCACTAGCAAAAGCGTCGCCAAGACCGCCAGTCCTGCGGCCATCCCCTGCCGTCCGCGGGTGCGCTTGAGCAGCCAGTCATAGATCCAGCGCGTCATGACCCACAGCAGGATCCCCGCCACGAGGCCGGCCACAATGCCGGAGATCATGTACAGAAAGAGCACCAGCAGACCCGCAACGAGTACGAGCACGAAGTAACGGGCGTGCTTACGCGAACTGTCGGTTGAAGAACCGGGTGTGGTCATGAGTGGTTCTGAAGCGAAAACCCCATCGCGCGCGATGGGGTCTCACTGGTTAGGATTGTCCATGTTAAAACCGGCCAGGAAAGCTCATCAGTCTTTGAGTTCGCTCAGCCGCTGCTGGGCGACTTTAGCTTCTTCGGAGCGCGGAAACATCTGCACGAGTTCTTCCCACGTGCGGCGGGCATCACGCAGTTCACCGGCGGCGCGCTGGCACAGGCCCAACTTGAGCATTGCCGCCGGTGCTTTGCCGCCCATCGGATTCATGTCAATCACCCGCTGATACTCATCACCGGCCTGCGCGTACATTTTGCGCGCATAATACGATTCGGCGAGCCCATAGCGCGCGTCATCGGCCAGATCCGATTTGGGATTGGCGCCCAGGAATTGCAGGAATCCGTCTTCCGCCAGATCATAGTTGCCCATGGCAAGATCACGCTGCGCGGCGTCGTAGTAGTCCATCCCCAAGCCCGCGCGGTCACTGGTGTCCGACTCCTGCTGCTTGCGAATGAACTCTTCCAGTGGCGCGACCGTACGATCCATGCGACCAAGAATGTCATCCAGTCGCGACGCCAGGGTCTCTACTTTTTCCTGCAGCGAGGTGGATCCGTATTCGGAACCGGCGCGCAAATCGCGCAATTCGACCTCGATCGAGTCCACCGATCCTTGCAGGTCATAGTGCCAGACCTTGAGGCTGTCAATGTCGGCGCGAATGCGTCGCGTATCTTCCTGGAAGCCGACGATTTCCTTGCGCGTCGCACAGCCGGACGCCAGCAGCACAAAGACCGCCAGCAGCACACAGAGGCAAGCCGAACCGCCGAACGCGCGTGCGTTCAGCGGCCGGCTGACTGTTAGGTACGACAAGGCTTCCGTTTACCTTACTTTGAATTCGGCCCGGCGATTGCGCGCCCAGGACGTTTCGTTCTGGCCGGGATCGGAGGGACGTTCTTCGCCGTAGCTGACCGTGCTCACGCGACCGGCATCCACGCCTTCGGCCACCAGTGCTTGCTTGGCGGCGGTGGCACGACGCTCACCCAACGCAAGGTTGTATTCGTTGGTGCCGCGCTCGTCACAGTGGCCTTCCACCGAAATCGCCCAATTGGGCCACGTGCGGAAAATATCCGCATTGGTCCGGACTTCATCCCGCATGTCGGAACGAATCTCCGAGCGGTCATAATCGAAATACACCGTCTGGATGCGAGCCTTGTCAGCATCCATGCGCGCTTGCTCATCGCGCGCGCCCTGGCCGGTGGTGTCCACAGGCATAGCCTCCGGCGGCGTCTGCGGTTGCTCGACCGGCGGTGGCGGCGGCGGCTCTTTGCGCGCACGCTTTTTGCAGCCGGCAGTCGAGATCATGCCAAGGGCGAGAATCAGGATTGCGGTCAATCCCAGAGCGGTTTTCAGCATTTGCTTCATCGTTCTACTCTCCTTTGAAAGATGAAATGTATATGTCAGTTGGTTTCAGCGGCGTTTTGGTGTCCGCGGCGCGAGCGTTTACCCGCGGCGGACAAGCTGAATCCTGCGCGTGTTCAATATGGATCAGTTACCGGACGCATCGGCGGTCAGCGGCGACGGTCCCCATTGCGGCTGCGATGCATCAAGGCCGAAGGTGAGTTGGCGGGGATCACTGCCGTCCCAATTGCAGGTCCAGATCGACGACTTCTTGTTTTGCACCGACGAATAGACAAGCTTCATGCCGTCGGGTGACCAGCTGGGATCCAGATTCGATCCCGGCGTATCAACGCGGCGTTCGCGGCTGCCGTCCGGACCCATGGTGAAAATCTGAAAGCCGATTTCGCGGCTGGCGAATGCAATCAAGTCGCCGCGCGGCGACCAGCGGCCGGTTTCATTGTAATTGCCGGCGAAGGTCAAGCGCCGCAAATTCGCTCCTTCGGCATCCATCACATAAATCTGCGGGCTGCCGCTGCCGGCGCGATCGGACGTAAACAGAATCTGCTGCCCGGTGTGCGACCAGGACGGAGACGTATCCACGCCATGACTGATCGTGAGTTGAACCTTGCTCGTGCCGTCCGGTCGAATTCGGTAGATTTCCGAATTTCCGTCCGCCGATGAGCTGTACGCAATCCACTGTCCGTCCGGTGAGACGGCAGGGGCGCTGTCCACTCGCGGCGAGGCAATGAAGGCGCGGCTGCTTCCACCGCTCGCGTCCATCCGGTAAATATCCGCATTGCCGCCTTTGAACGACGTGTAATAGATCGTACCGCCGTCCGGCGACCAGGTCGGTGACATGTTCGTCGTCTGGTCGCGCGTTACGGCATGCGGATTCGCGCCGTCCCAATCCATTACCCAGATGTTTTTGTTGGCGCCGCTCTTCACCACGAACGCGATCTTGGATTCAAACGCGCCTTGTTCGCCGGTCATCATGCGCGTGATCCAAGCCGCAATCGTGTGCGCCGCGCCGCGCGTGTCGTCCGTGCTGAATGGAAAGTCCTGTTGGTGAATCGGATCACGCAGCGGCGGCTGATAGATGGCAATGCTCGCCGTGGCACCGCTCCAGCCGGCGGTAACCGTGCCGTGCACGCGGGCCGGCGTGGGGCCGGATAACGTGACCAGCGTATCAGCTCCCTTCCCCCGGCGGATCGTATCCAGCGGCGCGTCTTCCGGCTCCAGCACGTTGAAGTAGCCGCAATAGGAGAGATCGCCTTTCACCAGTCCGCGCAGATTGCCCGGCAGCTCGCCCGCATACGCGCTGTCCTGGCCGGCCGCAAAAGGCATGATGACCAAGTCCATGCGTCCCACCGCTGTGGTTTCGATGCGCAAGGTGACCGAATCTCGTTGCGCGCTAACCGGCGACACAAATGCCCCGACCGTGAGGGCGTAAATCGCAATCAGGATTGCAACACGTCCGACGTGTCGGAAACACAATTCAAAGAGCATACGCAATAGCGTTCGGATTCTATCGGCCGGCGCGGGGATTGGCAACGAATTCAATATTGATGGATAACTCGCCACTCGTGTACTGTGCGGGCAGCGGGGGGAAACGGCCGGCGGCGCGCACGGCGCGCTCCGCCGCCTGATCAACGAGTAGGTTTCCGGATGATTGCGCCAGCGCAATGCGCGTGATCTCACCCGACTTGAGAATCGTAAACCCGACCAAAGCCATCGCGCTCTTTCTGCCGGGCGGCGGCCGGAAGTTGCGCTCGATCTTCGATTGCACGAGACCGAGATAGAAATCATATTCAAAGCCGGGATTCGACAGCTTCAGCGTGACGCCGTCGCCAACCAGTTCCTTCGGGACAGGCGCGCTGCTTTTGGGCTTTTCCGGTTCCGGTTTCTTGAGCGGTTCTTTTTCGTCGACCGTCTTTTCCGGTTTTGGTTTCGGAATCGCCAGCGGCGGCTCGGTCTCGGGCACTTTGAATTCTTCCGTCGGCTTCGTCACCGGAGCGGATGGCAGCGCCGCGGGTCGAATCAGCTTTACCACCGTTGCTTGCGGCAGCGGCCGCTTATTCTCTTCGGCGGCCCGATTCGCCCACACCAGCAGCAGTCCAAACAGCAGATGCAGGCCAATGGATGACAGCAATGGCCCCTTCATGAGGGACTACCTCCGTCTCGCTGTCCGCGATTGCATCGGCTCCGCGACGAGCCCCAATTCGGCCACTCCCTCCTGACGCAGGGCGTCCACGACCGTCAGGACTTTCGCGTATGGCACTTCGGCGTCCGCTTTCAGAAATACCGGCTCACCACTCTTGGAATAGATCTGACTGAACGAAACGTCAAAACTTGATTCGTCCACGGGAGTATCATCAATCAGAATCTTGCCGTTCTTCATGATGTGAATGGTGATGCCCTCTTCCTGTGTCGGCTTGGCCGTCACCGCTTGCGGCACGGCGATATCCAGCGAGCTTTTCAGGATCGGTGCCGCGACCATGAACACAATCAACAACACCAGCGTTACGTCCACCAGCGACGTCACGTTGATGTCCGGGATCGGACGATAGGGAATCTTATGCCTCACGCGACGGCTTCTCATGAGGCGACTCGCGTGTTCTGCGCGGCCGGGCGATCAGACAGATAACGATCCACCGCAAACGCCAAATCATCTCCAAAGATCTCAATCCACTCGGCCTCTTTACGGAGCCAGTTGGAGAGAAAGTTATAAGCGATGAGCGCGGGAATGGCCACGAACAACCCGACCGCCGTGGCAACCAGCGCTTCCGCAATGCCGGGTGCAACCACGGCGATGTTGGCGCTGCCCCAGATTCCAATCCGCTGAAACGCGCTGATGATTCCCCAGACGGTCCCGAGCAAACCCAGAAACGGGCCGGCCGAGCTGCAGGTGGCCAGGAACGGCAGCAAGCGTTCAGCTTTGCTCAGTTCGCGCGCGGCGGCGCGTCCGAATTCGCGACTCACAACGTCACCGTCCGTGCCTTCGGGAGTGCCGCGGTCGAATAATTCACGATACACAGTCAGATAGGCCTGGGCAGGGAATGCTGCGCTGTAGTGACGTGCTTCGGTGTAAAGCGAGCGCGGTTCAAACTGCCGCCAGCGGTACGCAGACAAGCCTTTGTTGGCGCGGCGCACTCGAAAGAGCAGCACAAACTTCTCGATGATGATCGCCCAAGACGCCACCGACATGACTCCCAGAATCACCAGCACCAGCTTGGCGAATGGTGACGCAATTGAAACTAATTCCCAAAAACCGCCGCCGCCTGGGGTCACGGAAGTTCCATCCCTTTGAAAATCAAAAGCCTACTGAATTCAGCTCGGTTGGCGAATGCGAGAACAGGTGCTGTAGCATCCCAATATACGTTGTAAATCCATTATTGTCAAGCTAAACCGTGTCAGTTTGAGGTGGCTCTGAGGCGATTCGCTGACGCTGCAAGAGCACCGTCGGAGCGCAGACCTCTCCAAACGACAGCACAGCCGCGATCGGCGCCAGTCGCGCGGCCGTCATCAGATACACCCAGATCGGCAGTTCTACTCCGTGAATCCACGGAATCAGAACGGCTTTGTTCCGGTACGGCTCGAAATCGAAGCGGTTCAGCTTGTCGCGGAATTCGGCCTCGCGAACGATGCCCTCTCCGATCAGGTCTTCAAGCGGGAATTTCGTCAGACTCATGCAATGTCCTTAGGCAGCGATACTCCTGAGTTCACCTAAGTTACGCGTAGAACGTAGCTAAGGGCCCGAAGCATCCCTACAGTTTAATCCGAATTGCTTTGTTTTGGTTCCAATTTCAGAGCGTATGTGCGCTCGCCTGTCCGTTCGATGATGATCCGGTCGCCGGGGTTTAAACCGTGCTCGCGCACCCAACGGCTCCAGCCGAAAAACTTGGAACGATTGCGCAGCTGCATCTTGGCGCCGTCAATATCGGAGACGATATCAAAGCCCAGATCCGTCTGCAGCACAACCGGAACCCCGCGCTTCACTTCATCACCCCGCGCGTCCGGCGGGAACATGTCGAGGAAATCAAAAACGTTGAGATACCGTTCGAGAAACCACTGATTCTCGGTGGTAACCTCGATTTCTGCTCGTGGTGGGGCTGACTTCATGGTTGGAAAAGGAAAGCGGATCTCATTTCGGGAGATCCGCGGAACATTCGTGATCGTAAAGATGCAATGTGCGCGGATCAGCTTGAGAAGCTTTGGCCGCAGCCGCAGCTCTTGCGCGCGTTCGGGTTCTTGAACACGAACCCCGAACCGTTCAAGCCGTCTTCGTAATCGATCTCAGTTCCGTTCAGGTAGAGGTAGCTCCGCGTGTCACACACGAGCGTAACGCCTTCCTGCTCGAACTCCTGATCCTCCTGCGTGGCCTGACTGTCAAAACCCAACACATACTTGAAACCGCTGCAGCCGCCGCCGCGCACGCCCATCCGCAGCTTCCACTCCGCCTTGTCTTCCTTCGACATGATCTCCTTGACTTTGGCCAAGGCTCCTGATGATAGTGTAATCATCCCTTCCTTTCCTCCTGGCTTTCCGTATGCTAAAGAATTCCTGTTCGCATGAGTGCTTCCTGAGTCTCGGCGTGATACGAACTGCGTACCAGCGGCCCGGACTCCACATGCCTCAAACCTAACCCGGTTCCAATCCGCTTGTACTCATTGAAGACGTCCGGGTGAATGTACTCTTCTACCGGAAGATGACGCGGCGAGGGCTGCATGTACTGGCCAATTGTGAGCAAATCGCAGCCGACATCCACCAAGTCGCGCATGAGCTGTATGACCTCCTGCTTGGTCTCGCCGAGTCCGACCATAATGCCGGATTTTACCACCATGCCCTGCCGTTTGGCTTTACCGAGCACCTGCAGGCTTCGCCAATACTTGGCTTGCGGGCGCACGCGCAGATGCAGCCGCGCCACGGTCTCCATGTTGTGCGCGAAGACGTCAGGCTTCGCCTCACAGACCGCTTGAATACTCGGCTCCATCCCCTTGAAATCGGGCACCAGCACTTCCACTTTACAGTGCGGGTTCAATTCATGCACGACGCGAATCGTGTCCGCGAAGTGGTTCGCTCCGGCGTCGGGCAACTCGTCGCGATCCACGGACGTGATCACCGTGTAGCGCAGATTCATGTTGCGAATCGCTTCCGCCACGCGGCGCGGTTCATCCGAATCTAACGGTTGCGGGCGTCCTGTTTTCACATTGCAGAAGCCGCACGAGCGCGTGCAGGTGTCGCCCATGATCATAATCGTAGCGGTGCCGCGACTCCAGCACTCAGCCATATTCGGACAAGCCGCTTCTTCGCAGACGGTGTGCAGCTTTTGTCCGTGAACGATGTGCCGCGTGCCGTGAAACGCCTTCGTTTGCCCGAGGCGAATCTTCAGCCATTCCGGCTTGGAGGGTGATTTTCGCGGTGCAATTGTGTCCGGCAGAACGGGCAGCAGCAAGTTGTCAGAATCGAGGCTCATTCGATGGCTGCCTTCACGACGTAATATCGCGTGAGCGCACTAGGACCCAATACGGTAAAGGTTGTGTCAACGGACGAGCCTTCCAGTGTGTCAAAGGGGCCGTCGGAAGCACCCGCGCTGTAGATATTGTAAGATGGAGCAGGGGAGGAATTCCAGCGCAGAATGACATCCTCTCCCGACGGATAGATTGTCAACTCTTGCGGCACGGGAGGAACCAGATTGTACCAGGCCGCGTAGGCGTCACCCTGGTCATTGCGCAGATCCACCCATCCGGCATAAAAGCCGTCGCTTTTAAACGTGTTCGCGTTGTAATCGCCGATGAATGTCGGCGCCGTAGGATTGGAAACCGCATCCGAAACCGGAAAGTTCGGCGCCCAGGTGTCCCCGCCGTCCATCGAGATTGACGCGTACGTGCGATATTCGCATCCGGCCGGATCTTCGCGGCGATCCAGCCACGAGATGCCGATGTCGCCGGTTTCCGTGTGCACCGTCATCCAATGGAACCACTGCCAGTGATTCGTGGCGTCGTCTTCGACGTGCACCGGCGTTGACCAGGTCGTGCCGCCATCTTCCGAGCGCGTAAACAACACGTCCGGCTCGCCTTCTGCATTGTCCACCCAGCTCACGTAAATCCAACCGTTGCGGGGACCGCCCGTCACGTCCACGGCGACCACCGGATACGTGACGATGCGCCACGTCCCGCACGGATTGGCCGGAAAGTCATCATCAAACGGCTGCACCGCGTGATCGAGATGCCACGTTGCACCGCCATCCAATGAGTAGTCAATGCGGATCGTCATCGAACCGTACGTGTACCAAACCACGTAGATTTCGCCGTTCGGCCCCACGGCCGGACACGAGAATTGAGTGCTCATCGAGCCGGAAATGGCCAGTGGCGGAGTAAACGACGCGCCGCCATTCTCGGACTTGGAAAAGTGAATCTGCGAGCCGCCGCCGGCATGGAACTTCGTCCACGTTACATAGACGTTATTCTCATACGGCGATCCATCGACAATATCGCACGTGGCGTAGGGCTTGTCTTCAAAATCGGGATTCGGATCGCCGAGATGTTCTGCAACCGGAACCGGTGCCGCCCATGTTGTGCCATTGTCATCTGAGGTCTGGCAATAGAGACCGTTGTCCACACCGGGATCACGGTCAAAGGCGATATACCACGCGAACATCTTGCCGTTGCGGTCGATGGCCGCCACGGGATCACCCGCCGCGTCATACGTTGCCGTCGGCCCGCGCGTGACCAACGCATCCTGCCATGTGATTCCGCCATCGAGTGTGCGATAGAATCCGCCCGAGGCGTCGCCGTTGCGATAATCGTTCGATCCGGTCATCACGATGTCCGTGTTGAGCGGATTGGCGAATGCGGTGATTTCATTTTGACGCGCGCCGATCGCATCCTGATTGCAGCGGCCGTTCGGACCAACGTCGTCCAGGCTGCCGCCGGGCACGTGACCGACCGGATTGAAGAGAAACACTCCCGAAACCGGCACGCCGGCCTGTTCCTGCAATTGATGCGCCCGCGGCGAAACGCGAATAGGTTCGCGCGCGATTGTCGGAGAACACAATGTCAGTCCAAAGATACCTGCCAAACACATCCGTAGCCAATTCATCGCATCTCCTCTCGGTCAAAGTACTCGTCAAAGTTGCTCAACGATCTCCGCGCTGGATCTCTCGGCAATGTAATTTCGTACTCGTTCCAACAGCCAGTGCGGAGTTGAGGCGGATCCGGTGACTCCCACGACGTCGTCCGGCCGGAACCAGTCGAAGTCAATCTCGTCCTCCGTCACCACGCTGTAGGAGCGTTCGTTCACTTCCTTGCATACGCCAAACAAAACTTTGGTATTTGAACTCTTGGTGCCGCCAACCATGAGCACGACGTCAACTTCTTTGGCGAACAGCTCGAGGTCACGGTCCCGACCGACGACAAACCGGCACAGCGTGTTTTCAATCTGCACTTCGACGTCGCGGCAATGGCTCTTGATCCATTCCACCCGTTCCTGAAACCACTCGGCGGACACGGTGGTTTGGCAGAGGATAAACGTCTTGCGTTCCGGGTCGAGCTTATTCAAGTCAGCTTGCTCATACACCACGAAGGCCTTATTTTCGCAGTGGCCGAGGATGCCGATCGTCTCGGGATGGTACGGTTTGCCGATAATCACGACTTGATCGCCGTTCAGATAATGCGAGCGGGCAATATTTTGCGACCGCGTGACGACCGGACAGGTGCCGTCGATAATCTCGACGCCGAGCAGCTTGGCTTTCTCGTAGGTCTCCGGCGGCTCGCCATGCGCGCGAATCAGCACCTTTTGCGGGCGATCCGGAGCATCACTGAGCACGTCATGGCTCGTAGCGGACAGTCCCAGTTCGTGCAGCCGCGCAATTTCCACTTCGTTATGAATGACGTCGCCGAGGCTAAGCAGCGGCTGGCCGGTAGTCGAGAGTTCCTTCTCGGCCATCTTCACCACGCGTCGGACACCGCCGCAGAAGCCCGCGCGCGGATCAATCAAGACCTTCATAACACCTCAGGCTTCTTGGACCGCAGCTTAGCCGCCGCCCGGCGCACGGTCTCGGCAGTTCCGAGATCCGCCCGCAGCATCTCATGGATGGCCTTGGCAATGTCGGCATCGGAAAGCCCGCACAGCTCCAGCAGTTTGTCTCGCGAGCCGTGCTCAATGAAATCATCGGGCAGATGCAGCGCGCGGAACGCATGCTCGCAGCCGCGCTCCATCATATATTTCGCGACTTGCGAACCAAATCCACCGTGACCCGTGCCTTCTTCGGCGGTGATCACAGCATCATGCGATGTCAGCAGCTGCTCCAACAGCAGTTCATCCATCGGCTTGACAAAGCGGCAATTCACGAGTGTTACGTTCAGCTCTTCTTTTACGATGGCCCGGCGCGCAGCTTCCACCATCGTCCCTACAGCCAACACGAGCACTTTCCGGCCCTCCCGCAGAACTTCCCAGGAACCGATCGGGATTTCCTTCGGCACACGATTCCAGTCGATTTCCTCGGGTGCTTTGTCGCGCGGGTAGCGGATGGCAAACGGGCCGTTGTCATACACGAGTCCGGTGCGCATCAAATCGCGCAGCTCTTCCCCCGAGCGCGGCGCGGCGACGACCATTTCCTGAACGGAAGACAAATAGGCCAGATCCAGCGCACCGTGGTGCGTGGGGCCGTCTTCGCCGACGAGTCCACCGCGATCCAGACAAAACAGCACCGGCAAATGTTGAATCGCACAATCGTGAACCATGTGATCAAACGCCCGCTGCAAGAACGTCGAGTAAATTGCGCACACAGGACGGATTCCCGCGGTGGCCATGCCGGCCGCAAACGTTACCGCGTGGCCTTCGGCAATCCCGACGTCAAAGAAATTGTTGGGATGCGTCGTGCTGTAGTTGACGAGTCCGGTGCCTTCCTTCATCGCGGCGGTGATGGCCACGACGCGCTTGTCGCGGGCGGTTTCTTGAATCATCGCCTCGCCGAAGATGTCCATGTACGCCATCGTCACGGGAGCGAGCTTCTCCTCCGTTGACTTTGGTTCGATCTTCTCCACCTTGGGCGCGGGCAGAGCGGCTTTCACGCCGTGGTACTTGACCGGATCCAGCTCCGCACATTCGTAGCCTTTGCCCTTCTGCGTGATCACGTGAATCAATGCAGGATGGCGGTGCGCCGTCTTGACGTTCTGGAAGATCTCGATCAACTCACGCACATTGTGACCGTCGAACGGGCCGAAATACTGGAATCCGAAATCTTCAAAAAGCATTCCCGGCGAAACAAAACTCTTCAGTGACGCTTCAAACCGCCCCGCCAGCTTTTGCAGCTTTTTCGGCGCAACGGGAGATTCGCCCAGCAGCTTCCAGATTTCATCCTTGATCTTGCCGAGCCGCGGGTTGGTTTCCATTTTCATCAGGAACCGCGGCACTGCGCCGACATTCGGCGAGATCGACATCCGATTGTCATTAAGCACAACCGTGAAGTTGCGTCCTGAAATGCCTGCGTTATTCAGCGCTTCAAATGCCAGACCGCCGGTCATGCCGCCGTCACCGATAATCGCGACGACGTTGTAGTCTTCGCCCTGCATATCACGCGCGACCGCCATCCCGAACGCGGCGCTCAGCGACGTTGAAGCATGTCCCGCGCCAAACGTATCGTATTCGCTCTCGCTTTGCTTGAGGAATCCCGACAGGCCTTTGTATTGCCGGATCGTCGAGAGCAGCTTGCGCCGCCCGGTGAGGATTTTGTGGATGTAGCCCTGATGGCCGACGTCCCACACCAGCTTATCCACCGGCGTGTTGTACACGTAGTGCAGCGCGACCGTGAGCTCCACAACGCCCAGTGACGCCGCCAGATGCCCGCCCACCACCGTGATGGTGTCCCACAATTCGGTGCGCAGTTCTTTACACAGATGCTCGAGTTCTTCGATGTTCAGATGGCGCAAGTCTTCCGGGTAATTCACCCGTTCCAGCACCGACAGGAACTCTTCCGTCGCGCGCGGTTTGGTCAAGTTAGGATACCTCCGAGGTCTGCATTTTTGCGGCGGGGGCGGGGCGAGGCTTCTTGGGCCGCGGCGGAATGACGCCGCGCAGTTTGCTCAACGCCCAATAGAGGAAGACCGCTTCGAAGCCCAAATACGCAAACACCTGCCACGGGATTCCCGGCGAGGAACCCGCGCCGTAGCTGTGCAAGCCCGACAAGTAGTAATTCACGCCGTAATAGGTCATGATCACGACCGGAAACGCGCCGACCGAATACGCGGCCAATCCGCGCCATCCCAGCCAGCCCGCACTGCGACCGTGCAGCAGGACGATGTAAACAAACCAGCAGATCAGCGCCCACGTCTCTTTCGGATCCCAGCCCCAGAAGCGTCCCCAACTCACGTTGGCCCAGACCGCACCGAGCAGAATTCCGGAAATCAACAGCAAGCATCCAACCTGTATGACTTTCAAATTGATCTTGGTGAGACTCAGCAGTCCCGGCGTGACCTCGCCCTTTGTTCGCACGGCGTTAATCAATACGGCATGGCCAATGCCCATCGCAATCGCAAAACACGCGTAACTGGACAGGACGATGATCACGTGGTAATTCAGCCAGTAGCTTTGCAAGGCGGGAACAAGCGGATTGATGCCGCGATCCAAACTCGCAAACCTTGCGATGCCGAGGATAAACACGCCTAAGAGCGACGCGACCATGCCAATGATCTTCTCATGCTTGATGATGATCCAAATCACGGAGATCAACAGCATCGCCCAGCCGATCGCGAGCAACGATTCATACATGTTCGACCACGGCGCGCGTCCGGAAATGTACGCGCGCATCGCCATGCCCGTCGTGTAGCTAAGCAGGCCGAGCACGAGTCCGAAGAGACCACCCGCTCGCAGCTTTTCCCAGCCGCGCTTCAGACTCAGAGCATAAAACAGAAATCCGCCTAACAGGAAGAGTTTTGCAAGATAGAACGGCTCAATCCGGTTGTACCAGATCTCCCAATTGAGCTGCGACAGCGTAGCCGGTTGAGCTTTGAGCAAATCCTGCTGCGTTTCGATGAAGACATTCACAGCCGTGTTGAACACGTCGGCGCGGCCGTCGCTCACTGAGTGATACATTCCGGTGAACGCCAGCGCGAGCGCTTGCAGCGTGTCGGAGACCGGCTGATCTCCCGCCATGTTCATGATGGCCGCGCTGTCCAGAGCATTCAGCGCCGTCGGCATGGACAGCCACGGCACCATCGGATCCTCGGCGTGCGTCGGCACCATGAACGGCATTTCATGCGTAAACACCGCGTTCAGGATGTGCATGCGGTTGAGCAGCTCCGCCGCCTTGGATTGCGTAAACGTGAGTTTTTCGCCCGTCGCTTCGGCTTGCTGCCCTTCATGCATGATGTCAATCAGCGCGCGATTGCCTTGCAGGTCGTGCAGCGCGAACCGTTTCTCTTTGCTGTCGCCGAGGCCCATGCGCGTGCGCAACTCGCTTTTCGAGAGCACGATCATCGGCTCGTGCGCCCAGCGCTCGCCATCCGCCATCCAGCGGAAATACGTCTGCACCGGATGCTCGCCTTGATAGGTCGCGGAACCGTAGATCATGGCCACCAGTTCGCGCGAATACGTATCGAGCGGCTTGACGCGGCCGCCGGCTTGCACGGCAATCTGTCCGGCCCGGTCCCAATCGAATTGGGAATAGTCCGGCTCGGCGAACAGCGGTGCGGCCAACAGAGCGCACAGCGCGAAGGTACAGATCATGCGGAATGTCAAAGATCGGATCACGACGAAACCTCTGCCGTTGTAACCTGTGACTTCTTGGCGTCCAACTCCGCCGTCATCTCCGTGTTCTCGGGAAGCACCAGCACGCGCTGGAAAGACTTTGGCGGAAATTTCTTTTTCAGGTACGGCTTCAGGAAGAAGATGCCGATCATGCCGACCACAAGCAGAATACTGCCTACGTACATAAAGGGAATGCCCGGATCATACGCCACGCCCAGGACGGTGGCTTGGCGGCCGTTCTCCAAATCGATCCAGGACGATTGACTGATGGTATAGCCGCCCATCACGAGCGGATGATTCAGAATGACGTCATGTGTAACAGTGTCCTGCGAGCCGGGCTCCCACGCGAACACGTGCGAGCGGAAGATCCGCGTCGTCGAAATGCCGGGATAGAGAATCTGATCGAACGACTGACAATACACCATGAACGGCAATTGACGCGGGTCGCCGTTGATCATCTCCAGTTGTTCGCGGTCAAGCTGTTCGAGGAAGAAGACGTTGTTCGCTTCGCCCTCGCGCACGATCATCTGGCCGTGAAATCCGAAGCGATGCGTGACGACCGAGCCCGCCATCAGAATCAGCAGTGCGATGTGCGTCGTGATCCACCCGGCCTGATGCGCCTTATACGGCGCGCGCCGCAGCGTGCAGCCGATCAGGTTCATCGCCAGCAGGCCGATCAGCGCGTCAAACCACCACGTCCGGTAAATCAGAATTCGCGCCGCGCCGTTAGAGAGCATCGTCTCCACGTACGTCCCGTAACTCATCGCTCCCACGAGCAGAATGAGCAGCACAATCGTCAACTTGACGGTCGAAAAGAACAGCCAGACTTTTTCTATGATCTTCCCCAGACCACGCTCTGAGGTCCCCCTGCTTGCGGGGGGACTATAGGGGGGTGTTTTACTCAAAGATAACTTCCCTAATCCCGGTCACTTTTTCATGAATCATCAAACGCAAGCCGCCTTCCATGCTCGCCAGCGCGCCGCCGCAGCCTTCACAGCCGCCGCCGAATGCGATCCGCGCCACGCCGTCTTTCACCGACACCAGCTTGGCATCGCCGCCTTCTTCCATGAAGATCGGGCGCAGCGATTCCACCAGCGCATCGAGCTTGTTGAAAATTTCTACATCGGCTCCCGTCGGCGTCTCGACCTGCGGGAAGGTGCTCATGTTGATCGTTTCCATATCACTCTTCGTTTCGTTCACGGGTCTCTTTGAATTTCCGCCGCGGGACTTTGCTTATTGCTTCCGCCTTACGCGCGGTTGGATGTTTGCCGGCCGGTGTACGCGTCGACGTTCGCGGGGCGCCTTCCGGCTTCCGTGCATACTTGCGCGGCCCGTCAGGGGCCGGTCTGGATGAGGAGCGGCGCGGAGCATCGTCCGAGCGCGGGCCATAGCTTCGCGGCCGGTCCCCTTCGGCGCGAGGTCCGTACGTTCTCGGTCGCTCTCCTTCGGTGCGCGGTCGGGCAGATCGTGGCCGGTCTCCTTCAGCACGAGGAGAAAACGAACGCGGTCGGTCTCCACCACCACGGCGGTCATCGCTGCGCGGGGCAAAGGATCGCGGCGGGCGGTCTCCGTCGTCACGTCGCTGATACGAGCGCGGCCGTTCGTCGTCCCCTCGCGGCGGACGCGATTCAAACTCGCGCCGTGGAGGACGTGCGCCCGGTGCGCGCTTGACCAACCCTTGATCCAGATAGTAATCCCAAATCCGTCGCTGCATTTCGCGGCGGTCCATCGGGTGCGAGCCGACCATCTCCGCCACTTCGCCGCTCGCCACATAGGTAAAATCGTCGTCGCCAAAACTGGGACGGCTGGGTCTGGGAAATCCGCGGCTGCCGCCCTGAAAGGCCGGGCGTTCGTTGCGCTCGCCGCGCTCTTTGGGTGCATCACTGCGAAACTTGTTGAACGGCCGCTCGCCTTTGTCGAATTTGCGTGGTTTCATTCTGCCTTCTCGCCAAATCATGGCGCGAGAATAATTGTTTGTTACTCCCTTTCTCCATGCGAATGGGGAAAGGGGAGGGGATAGGGGTTAAATCCTATTAAGTGTCTCTACCGTCTTTTCGTTCCGGACGTTTCCCGTATTCAAAGTTGTATTGCGTTCAAACAGGACGACGTGCGTTTCTTCATCCGCTTCCGGGCAGTGCTCCACGCCATGCGGCACCACAATCAGCTCACCTTCGTTCAGGATCACGTCGCCATCCCTGAACTTCATCCGCAGCTGCCCCTTCACGATCAGGAAGAGCTCATCTCCGTTTTCGTGCTGGTGCCACACAAACGACCCCTTCAGCTTCGACAGCTTGACCTGAAAATCGTTCACCTCCGCTACGATATGTGGCTGCTCGATCTCAGGAATCTGCGAGAACTTCTCGGCGATGTTGATCTTGCGCATAGTTTCACGCCCCCGCAATCAATCTCGGCGCGCCGTGTGGGCGGTCGCTCACGTCAAACTTTTCACATTCGGCCAGTAACGCGGGAATGAGTTCGTCTTCGGGCAGGGTGGCAATAATCTTGCCGCTCTTCATGAGCATGCCCTTGTTCTTGCCGCCCACCACGGCCAGGTCGGCTTCGCGCGCTTCGCCGGGGCCGTTTACCACGCAGCCCATCACGGCAATATGCAACGGCTTCTTGAGTCCTGCAATGGCCTTTTCGACGCGGGTCGTCAAATCTATGAGATCAACTTCACAACGCCCGCACGAGGGACACGCCACCAAATTCGGCCCGCGCGTGCGCAGGCCGAGCGCTTTCAGAATCTCCCACCCGACGCGCACTTCTTTCACGGGGTCAGCCGTCAGCGACACGCGCAGCGTTTCACCGATGCCGTTCGCGAGCAGATAGCCGATTCCCATCGCCGACTTGATGATTCCTGTCGAAGGCGGCCCCGCTTCCGTCACGCCCAAGTGCAGCGGATAATCGCACTGCTCGCGCATCAGCGTGTACGCTTCGATCATGCGCGGCACATTTGAGGCTTTGAGCGAGAGCACGATGTTTTCAAAATCCTCGTCTTCCAAAAACTGAATGTGACGCAGCGCAGATTCCACCATCCCTTGCGGGGTCGGGCCGCCGTATTTGTCAATCAAATCCTTTTCCAGCGAACCGGAGTTCACGCCCACGCGCATCGGGATGCCCGCTTCGCGGGCCGCGCGCGTGACCACTTTTGCGCGTCCCTCGCCGCCCAGATTGCCGGGATTGATGCGAATCTTATCCACGCCTGCGTCAATCGCTTTGAGCGCGAGCTTATAATGAAAATGAATGTCCGCCACGAGTGGGACACTCATTTCTCGTTTGATTGCCGGGAGCGCCGCCGCCGCCTCGTCATCCGGCACGGCCACGCGAATAATCTCGCAGCCCGCTTCCTCTAACCGGTGAATCTGCTCGAGCGTTTCGCCGACGTTGCGCGTGTCCGTGAGCGTCATCGATTGAATCGCGACGGGATAATCGCCGCCGATCGTCACCGACCCGATCCGGATCTCTCGGACGCGCTTCGTGCGCGCGCCGATCAGGCTCACCGATCCGCTTTCAGAATTCCGCTCCGCTTCGAGCACCGTCAGGTCTTGCAAGTCTCTATTGCGCCTTGGATTATAATCTGACCGGCAGGGTCAAAATATTCCTATTAATATAAAGATTCCCGAGTAGAAAGTCAATCCTGACCATAGCCTCTAAAATGATTCTTTATAAGTAGTTGAGTCTGCTGCAACTGAATCGTCATCCGCAATATGAGCATAACTTCCAA
Organism: uncultured Alphaproteobacteria bacterium; assembly: GCA_964370805.1. GTDB lineage: Bacteria > Electryoneota > RPQS01 > RPQS01 > RPQS01 > CAYJKM01. The sequence continues at coordinate 27,246 of CAYJKM010000017.1, forward strand.
ATTTTAATCAGTTTGTGTGAACATCTGCGTACTGCGACCAGTCATTATCTCTATAGCATTCACGAAATCTTGTGAAAATCGTTAATGTGCCGTATCTTACCCGCCGACTTCAGTTAGAGGGAAACATGATCAATTGGATTTGGCTGGGACTGATCGTTCTCGCCGTCATCGTCGCCGCTTTCAACGGCCGCATGGCGGAGCTGAGCACCGCCGCTTTTGAAGCGGCCAAGACCGCTGTGACTCTGTCAATCGGTCTGATCGGCATCATGGCGCTATGGTTAGGTTTGATGAAGCTCGCCGAGGAAGCGGGTCTCGTTAGAC
>CAYJKM010000018.1:0-25768 GCA_964370805.1 uncultured Alphaproteobacteria bacterium
AAAGTCCAGGAACAAGTGGCTGATCGATTCTTCGAGATGGATGCGCTTGATCGCTTCGGCAAACAGCCGGGCGGTGCTGATCTTGCGCACTTTGCGAAAGAGATGTTCCTTCGGCGTGGGCAGCGAATCGCACACCCACAGGCACTTGACCTCACTGGCTTCAATTCGCTCGACCGACCGGCCGGATAGTACGGGATGGGTGACGGCGGCGTAGATTTCCAATCCGCCGCGTTCGCGCAGCATCGACACCGTAGCTGAGAAGGTCCCACCGGTGTCAATGATGTCATCCACGATTAGACAGTTCTTGCCCCGGACATCGCCGATCAGATTCAGCGCGACGGCCTGATTGGGTCCGGTGCGATGCTTGTCGACGACCGCGAAGTCCGTATTCAGATAGTTCGCATAGAAGCGCGCCAACCGCGTCGATCCGACGTCGGGAGCCACGACGACCAAATTTTCGATCGGGTGCTGCGTCAGCATTTCGATAAAAAGCCGCGACGCAAATAAGTGATCAAAGGGGATATTGAAGAACCCCTGAATCTGAGCGGCGTGCAGGTCCATGGTGACGATGCGCTGCGCACCCGCCGCTTCCAGCAAGTCTGCCACGAGTCGCGAGGTAATCGCGACGCGCGGCGCGTCTTTGCGGTCCTGCCGTGCATACCCGTAATACGGAATCACCGCCGTGATTCTGCGCGCCGACGCCCGTTTGGCCGCGTCAATCATGATGAGCAGTTCCATCAGATTGTCCGCCGGCGGGTTGGTCGGCTGAATGAGGAACACATCGCGGCCGCGAATGTTCTCTTCGTATTGTACGCCAATCTCACCGTCGGAGAAGCGGCTGACACTCACTTCTCCCAACGGTATGCTCAAATGCTGGGCGATGCGAATCGCCAGTGCGCGATGCGCAGTGCCCGTAAAGATCTTCAGCGGTAAGGCGTCAGTCACGTCAAATGGATTTCGATGGTTTCACGCCGCTCAAAAGCTGCGCGAAAGGTGCGGTTCTCACTACGGCAACGGCGGTACTCGACCGTCGCCCGCGCGGCTGGGGCGGAAGGACTCGAACCTCCGAATGCCAGGACCAAAACCTGGTGCCTTACCAACTTGGCGACGCCCCAATGGTCAAACGAAACACGTCTGGGAGCGTATTAATCAGAAGTCGTGGCCGTGTCCCGGGGCCGTCGGCACGGCAATGCCGCTGGCCACTAACCGGCGATACTCTTCAATGATCTGCGCCTCCAGCTGCTGCCGAAATTCGTTGCTGATTGGATGCGCAATGTCCTTGTACGTCCCATCTTCAAGCTTGCGGCTCGGCATGCATACGAACAATCCGTTCTTGCCCTCGATCACTTTCAAGCCGCGAACCACAAATACATCGTCAAACGTGATGTTGACAAATGCTTTGAGTTTGTCCTCATCACGCAAGTTGATGTTGACCTCGGTGATGTTCATCCTCGCTCCTCCTCTCCTTCCGTGGCGGTCTCAGGGACGGTCCGGCGGCCCCCTACATTTGCGGGCGGGGGCGACTTACCGTTTCACACACTCTCACATTATGCGGCGCCCGAAACTGCTGCGCGGCTCGCAATGCCCGGGGCCGATCCGAATATAAACCAAATATACATGACCCGCTCCCTGAGAGCATAGCTACCTCCGCATCATACTCAAGGAGTCGGTGCTTAATCCGCTGAAGTTCTTCATACCGACTTAAAACCAGTGATTCCAAGTCGTTATGAAAGATACTCAAATCGGACATAGTTGACCAGTACTGGTCTTTGCGAAAATTAAAAATAACACTTTTCTCATCATCTGTCAAGGAAAATTCTACCCAACTGAAGGCTTCCGCCGTGCTTACGCCGAAAGGAGGCACAACCAGAACGACGTGACGAGGCACTCGTTCGCTTGAGAAGTCCAGAATTTCCCCCCGTCCCCGGCCGTGAGCAAGGCCCCCATAAAGAAAGTACGCACAGTCCGACCCCAGTTTGGCTGCCAGTGTATGCAGCCGTGATGCTGGCCAATCCAGCTCCCAGAGGCGCGACAATCCGAGCAGCGAGATCGCCGCGTTGGAAGACCCGCCCCCGAGACCTCCCTGCAGCGGAATCCGCTTTTCGACGTTTACTCGGGCCTTGCAGGGAATCTGGGCTTCCGACGCCAGCAGCTGAGCCGCCCGCGTCACCAGATTCGAGTCTCCCGCATCCAAGTCAGCGCCCGAAATGGCGAGATGCCACTCCGTGGACTGATGAAATTCGATCTTATCGGCGAGGGAGATTTCCTGGAAAACCGTGTCCAGCTCATGATAACCGTCCGGACGCTTGCCCAGCACCTTCAGCCTCAAATTAATCTTGGCCGGTGAGAGCATCGCGAAACCGCCGTGCTCGAGTTCGATCGTATCCGGGTATGTAGATTGGGACATGGGCTGACAGGGGGGCCAACGGTCAGAATTCAAGCGGAGCGGCTATTCACCGCTCCGCTTGAAAGGAAGAACGCAGAGATCAGGTCACTTCCTGATAGTCCGATTCCATCGGTCGCTTCGTACGACGCTCGCCCTTCTTTTTGGGATCGGACCCGTAGTAGTAATAGTACTGGTAGTAATGGAAGTAGTAATAGTACGAACCGAACATCTTCTTGATGTCGAGGGCATTCAGTACTACGCCCAGGATGCTGCCCTTCACATTGCGCAGCAGCGACACCGCGCGCATCACTTCCTTCTTGTTCACGTAGCCGGAGCTTACGACGAGAATCGTGCCGTCCACTCGCGTCGCCAGTACCGCGGCATCCGTGACGGCAATGACCGGCGGACTGTCAAGCAGCACATGATCATAGCGCGAACGCGCTTCGACAATGAACTTGCGCATTGCTTCCGACGACACCAGTTCGGAGGGATTGGGAGGAATGTCGCCCGCCGTGATCACATCGAGATGTTCGATCTCCGTGCGCTTGATCACGTCATCAAACGCGAGCGAACCGATGAGCAGATTCGTCAGCCCGTAGGTTTTCTCCATCCCGAAGAAATTGTGCACGGCCGGACGGCGCAAATCGCTGTCCACGAGCAGGACTTTAGATCCCATCTGTGCCAGAGTGATGGCCAGATTCACCGCGGTCGTGGACTTGCCTTCCTTGGATGCCGATGAAGTCATCAGAATCACGCGCTTCGGCTTGTCAATGTCCGCGAATTGGATGTTCGTCCGCAGGCTGCGATACGCTTCGCTGACCGGGGATTTCGGCGAGAACCGCGTGATCAGCTTGGCCTCGACCCGATGCAAATCCGCGTCGGAGAACTCCCGCCCCTCCTTTTTCAGGCGGCGAATGATCTGATCCGTGTGCACAACCGGAATGGTGCCCAACACCGTCAGACTCAGCCGTTCCAAATCCTCGCCCGTCTTCACCGTGTCATCCAGGAATTCCAGGAAGAACGCGATGCCAACGCCGAGCGCAAAACCAAACATGATGCCCAACAGAATATTGAGCTTCTTCTTGGGGCGAACGGGATAGAGCGGCGGCTTGGCCGTGTCCACAATCTGCACCCCTGCTGACTTGCCGGCCTCCGTGATGCGCGCTTCTTCATACTTCTCATTCAGCAGCACGTACAGCTTTTCGTTGAGCTGCCGGTCGCGGCTGAGCCGCGCCAGTACGAGCGTCTTCTCCGGCAATTGCTCGAGGTCGTAATCAAGATTGACCATTACGTCGCGCAGCGCTTCGGCTTTGGCGGTCAGCGACTTGATCTCAACTTCACACGCCAGCAGCTGATCAAACAAGTCCTGCGACGTCTTGAGCGGATTCACCGAAGTCAATCCCGAGCCTGCGATCTTGCGCACCTCCTCGATCAGCCGGCCTTTAAGCGACTCGATCTCCTTCTCCAAAGCCTGCACAGTCTGCTCAGAACCCGGACCCGGATTGGCCAGCAGAGATGCGATGGTCGTCTGCTTCTGTGCAATCTCGCGCTGCAGGCTTTCCATCATCGGGTTAGCCGCGCCGCCCGCTTCTTCAATCAGCGAGCCCTTCGTCGCGGCCAGCTGTTTCTTCAGAAAATCCTGCCGACGAAGCTGTGCGTTCAATTCCGTTTCAGTCTGATTGTAGAACGCGTGAAAATCGGCGGACTGCTTGACCATGTGCGCCGTCTCCACATCCAGATCAGACACACTCTGATTCTCTTTGTAATTCCGCTCCAGGTCCTCCGATTGCGATAGCTGATCGCGCACGGTCGTCAACTGCTGTTCAAGGAACTGGCGAACTTCCGAAATCTCCCCGCGCGCGGCCTGCAGGCAATAACGGTAATACTGCTCCACCAGCGCATTGGACAGGAACGCCGCTTCGAACGCCGAGTGGGCGGAAACGGTCACCCGCAATACATCAGTGTCTTTGAGCAATTCGACTTTCGTGTTCTCCCGCAGCGCGGTCACCCGCGAATCCAGAGAGATCGGCATTCCCTCGGAGTCCACGTCGCGCATGATCTCCAATTCGGTACGGTAAGGAGAATTCGCCAGCGAGCGGACGACGTCTTCGGCAATGCGGCGGCTGCGCAGCACCTCAATCGCGTTCAAATTGCGCGATTTCATGATCGGTGACGGCTCGACATTCAACAGCGTGGTCTCCACGCGATCCTGATTCTCGATCAGCAAACTCGCGCTCGACTGGTACACCGGCTGCATGCGGTAAGTCAAGTAGGTCGTCGCGCCCACCACGGCCAGAAACGAAAGCACGATGATCCAACGTCCGCGAAACAGAATCCGGAAGTATTCTGACAATCGCTGCGACGCGTCGCGCGTCTCGCCGATATTCTGTCTGTGCTGGTCAGTGCTGTACATGAAGAATCTGCCTCATTTTGTTCGAGCTGCCTCGGCCATCGCCTCTTCCGCCTCGCTGGCGCTGCCGACTGCCTCGGGCAGTTTCTGCGCGCCGCGGAAACTCAATCCATATTTCCAGAAATAGATCAATCCAAGCACCGTGAGCGGCACATAATTCAACGCATGCAGGAGAAACGCAAATCCTGCCGCCCGGTCTCCGGGAACATTGAACAAGCTCAGCCCCATCACGGCCACGCCATGATACGTGCCGACGGATCCGGGGGCGCCCGGAATCACAAAGCCGAGCGTTGTGATAATCAGCGTCACGAGCACCGCGCCCAGAGGATTCGCATCAATCATCGGCAAATCCGTACCGATGAAATTCAGCGAGATCATGACATAATACACCATCAGGGCGTACATGGCCCACAGCGCCAGCGAACTGAGCGTTATCGCCAGGATCAAATCCTTGCGCCCGAGCACGGCAATCCCTGCCGTGAATCGGTCCGTCATTTCATTCGCCAACGATTCTGCCTTTGCCGGCAGCCAGCGGTACACCCTCGAGGCCATTCGCAGCACGCGTGGACGATCAAAGGCCGTCCACAGAAACAGCACAGTAATCAGGACTGAGCCGGCGGCGACGATATACGCCGCCTGCTGCAGCGCACCCGGCAACGGAAACAACATCACCGCCAAGCCGATGTACGGAACCATGAAGATCAGGTCCACGACGCGCTCAAGCACAACGCTGCCGAATGCCGCCGTGCGCGACAAGCCGGAAAGCTGGTAAATCACCTGGGCGCGATACACTTCCCCCATTCGGAACGGCAGCACGTTATTCGCCATGTACCCGATGTTCATCGCCCCAAACACGTGCCCGAATTTCATATCGACCAGCGGTCGCAGCAGAATTTGCCAGCGCCACGCCCGCACTGCTAATGAAGCGAAGAACACCACGCCGGTAATCAGGATCGGCCACCACCGCATCGTTGCCAGCACGTTCCGGAACTGCGAAAGCTCGAACCGCGCGTGACCGAAGAAAGCTTCCCCCAGACCCGCTTCGCCGCGGAACAGCCGGCCGAATTCCGGCACAAAGAACGTCAAATAGAGAAAGAACAGGCTGAGCGCGAGACTAATGACTAATTTCGAAGCGCGCATAATTTAGCGGCTCGCGTCTCCGGGAACCCGAAAATCAATCACATTTTCTTTCGGCACATCCGGAGCAGCAAACAACTCTTCCTCATACTCCTGATTCTCAACCCACTCCGTGATCTGATAACTGGTTACCGAACCGTCTGCGAGGCGAAACTCAAGCCGGCTGGGGACCCGCGCTCCGGGCGGAAACGTCAGCAGAACATTGCCGGCGAAATTCGGATCTTGCGATGCGAGCTTTAGACTCAATGAGCCGCCGCTGAGTTCCTCAACACTCTCCGGCCGAAAGCTTTTGCCAAGATCAAAGAGCACGCCTTCCGGAGTCCATCGATCGCCTTCGTCGCTGGTTTCCAAAATCAGCGTATTCTGGGCCCTCAGAAACCGCCACTGACTCTCGCCGGACTCGCCCAAGGTCCATTCGGGAGTGTCATGCAGAAACTTGTCCGGCTTCACCCACACCATCCGCCCCGCCAGCGAGCCATCCGGCATGGTTGAGCCGCTGGCCTCGTAGCGAACTTCGAGTGTTTTCAAAGATTGCAAATGCCGTTCCAGATCAGAATAGAGTTTGGCGGGCGACGACGCCGCGTAACCCGCCAAGACATAAGCCGTAAGAGCCGTAAGCAGAACTCTACTGTTCATCCAACGAGTCGAAATAATGTTCATCAACCAATACAGCCCTTGCCTTTGAGCCATCGAAGGGGCCGACAATCCCGGCTCGTTCCAGTTGATCAATCAGCCGCGCCGCGCGTGCGTAGCCCACTTTCAAGCGACGTTGCAAAATCGAAACACTACCTTGCCCGGTGCGCACGACAATCTTTGCCGCCTCCGTGAACAGCGGATCGCGCTCGGCCGGGTCCAAAGCGAGGCCGTTGCCGCCGGCTGCCCCTTCTTCAGAGTCCGCCGGCAACACCAGTTTCATCAGCGGCGACGGCTGCTTGCAGACGTGGGCAATGACTCTTTGAATCTCACCGGATGTCAGTAATGCACCCTGCACGCGAATCGGCGCCGGTTCCTCCGGATGCTGAAACAGCATGTCTCCCTGGCCGAGTAGCATCTCCGCACCGTTGGTATCGAGAATCGTGCGCGAATCCACTTTCATCGCCACGCGAAAAGCGATTCGCGCCGGGAAATTCGCTTTGATGACGCCGGTGATCACATCCACGGACGGCCGCTGCGTCGCAACCACAAGGTGAATGCCAACGGCACGCGCCAATTGCGCAAGCCGCGCGATCGGCTCTTCCACTTCGCGCTGCGCTGTGACCATCAAATCGGCAAGCTCGTCGATGACGACCACAATATACGGCAGCGCGCGCTCGCCTTCGCCCGGATCGCTGCGCACAGATTCGTTGTATTCCGCGAGGTGCCGCGAGCCGCGTTCCGCCAGCAGATCGTAACGACGCTCCATCTCCGTCAGGCAGCTCCGCAGCACTTTCACGGCCTCGTCAGGCCGGGTCACCACATATTCCGACAGGTCGGGGCGATGTGTCACATGGTGATTGCGAAGCTCGTTGTAGGCGGACAGTTCGAGCTTCTTCGGATCGATCAGCACAAACTGCACGTCATCCGGGGTCGTACGCAGCAGAATCGATGTGATGATCGAATTCACACACACCGATTTGCCTGAGCCGGTCGTTCCAGCAATTAGTAAGTGCGGCAACTGCGCCAAATCCGCCACAAAGATGTCCCCCTGCACGGTGCGGCCCAACGCGATCGTCAGCTTTGACTTCGACTGCTGGTACATCGGTGACTCCGCCACTTCACGGAACGTCACGGTGGCCGGCTTTGGATTGGCCATCTCCACACCGACGGCAGCCACGCCCGGAATCGGGGCCAAAATCCGCAGTCCGCGCGCTCGCAAAGCCAAGGCAATGTCATCGGCAAGCGCTTCAATGCGCGACACCTTCACTCCGGGAGCAGGCTCGAGATCGAATCGCGTGATTACGGGACCCGGATTGACGCGTACGACCTTGGCCTGCACGCCAAATGTCGCAAGAGTCTTCTCCAACAGTTCAGAATGCCGTTGCAGTTCTTCCGGTGACATTCCCCCTTCGTTTCCATCCTTCGGCGGATTAAACAGGTCGAGCGGGGGGAAAACGTAGCCGGAGCGATCCTCAATCTGAATCGTCATCTGCTGTGTCGGCTGCAATCGCTCACGCCGGGACACCGGCTTGGCGATCTCATGCAGCACGTGAGTGCCATGCCCGTTGGTCGCTGCCGGTACCGCTGTTTCAGGTTCGTGCTCTGGCGCAACGGCTTCGTTATCGCGATCCGTACGACGGAACCACGGAAACGAGAGTCTGGGCCGCCTCACGCGTGATGCGCGATCAATGGCCGAATTGACGCGCTTCTCAAACCATCCCGCAAAGCCCGCCACCGACAGCCCCAGTCCCACGACCAACGTAAGTAGGAGCAGGACGACGGCTCCGGCATAACCCACAATGATCGCCAGTTGTCCGGCCGCCCAAGCACCGAACTGGCCTGAATGTGGAAACGCATCGGTTTGTGCAATGCCCGGCCATAACTGCCCACCCACACCGAGAAACGTGGACACCCAAATGCACAGACCGAGCAGCCAAGATGTTAGAATGAACGTCCGCTTCCAATCCCAGCGGCGGATCAATGTCCATCCCCATAATCCGGTGATCACGGCGATGAGCAGCGCCGCCCATCTGCCAAAGAGCAAGGGGCCCAGTGATCCCGCGATGAATGTGCCGAACACTCCGATCCAATTGTGATTCGGCTGCAGTTCATTGACGGCGGGCCAATCCGAAATCGAATAGCTGACCAGCGCGAGCGCCAATAACAGCGCGCACACCAGCAGCACCAATCCCCAGAAGAAAGATACCGACGCAGTGGTTTCAGGCGGCCGCTGTCGCGGGTTCGCCGAGCGGGGTGCCATCGGGCCGAAATCCTCTGATTTTGCCTTCTAACAGCGTGGGAATAACCGGCTGCGAATCCACCTGAGCACAGTAATCCAGATCTTGTTCGAATCCGATGGATGCAAGGTACTTGCCATGCGTTGACTCACGCAAGACGGCGGACAGACTGCCGTCCATGTGGTCGTGGAGCACAGCCGCAGCGCGCGCCGCATCGTTCAACTGCGCGCCGTTCATCCGGCCCAGCAGCGCGGAGACAAACTTGCCGCCGCACACGAAATCCTCAATCGCAAACTTCTCCAGACTCCCGGAGCACAGAATCGCCACCGATTTTCCCGCCGCCGCGACGCTCTCGACGACTGCACTGAAGTTGTTGAACCCGCCGATCAAAACCCGGTCAGAAAGTCTCGCTCGCACCATCACCGGCGATCCGTTCGTGGATGAGAAAATCAGCGTCCGGCCGCTCACCTGCTCGGCTGTATATTCGCTCGGTGAATTTCCCAGATCAAATCCTTCGATGCGCTTACCGTCGCGCTCACCGCACAGCAGTGTTGCCGCGCGTCCGTACTTTTGAGCCAGCTCTCCCGCTTCGGCCGGACTGCTGACGGGGACGATTTCCCGTGCGCCGCAGAGCAGCGCCGTGGCGATCGTAGATGACGAACGCAGCACGTCAATCACAATGGCCGTGGTGCCGCGCAAGTTATCGTCGGAAAACTCGCGCGGCGTCACGTACAATGAGATCGCCGGCGGAGCCGGCAGCTCAAGCTTGTCCTTGCGGGATTTCAATAGGGTCGTTGGTAAAATGGTGTCTTGACCACTCGAGCCGGCATGATGCGGCCGCGCAGATCGACTCGCACGTCGCTGCCGACGGCACTCGAATCGACGGGCACGTAGCCCATCGCAATGCCCTTGTTCAGCATCGGAGAGACGGTCCCCGATGTCACGGTTCCGATCACGTCCTTCGATCCGTTCGCACTCAGAATCGGGTATCCGTGCCGCGGGAAACCATCGCCTTCCACTTCCAAACCGACGAGCTTGCGCGTCACGCCTTTCGCCTTCACATCCAAGAGCGGCTGCCGGCCGATAAACTCGCCCTTGTTGAGCTTCGTAATCCAGCCCAGACCGGCTTCGAGCGGGTTCGTCGTCTCGTCAATGTCATTGCCGTAAAGGCACATCTTCATTTCCAGCCGCAGGCTGTCACGCGCGCCCAGTCCGATCGGCTCGATGTCGTATTTCTTGCCGGCTTCGAACAGAGCCTCCCACAGCTTGACGGCATCGGCGTTGCGGACATACAATTCAAATCCGTCTTCGCCCGTATATCCGGTGCGCGAGATGATCCCTTTCGCTCCGGCCACTTCGCCCTCTTCAAACCAATAATACTTGATCTTTGACAGATCCGTCTTGGTGAGTTGCTGAATCACGGCGGCCGCATCCCGCCCCTGGATTGCCAGCAGCGAAATATCATCGGTTGCGTTCTGCAGCGTCACGTTGCCGCGCTTGTTCTGCACAACCCAGTTCCAGTCCTTGTCAACGTTGGCCCCGTTCACCACCAGCATGATCTTGTCGGGGAAACGGTACACCAGCAAATCGTCCACAATCCCGGCGTCGGGCTTGCACATGCAGGAATAATGAACTTGCCCAAAATTGAGACCCTTCACGTCATTGACTGTCACATAGTCAACGAAGGCCTCGCGGTCGGGACCCGTTACGTAGAATTCGCCCATGTGGGACACATCGAACACTCCGACCGTTGTGCGTACACGCAGATGCTCAGCGCGAATCGACTTGTATTGAATCGGCATCTGATAGCCCGCAAATTCCACGATTTTTGCGCCCAACGCGCGGTGGACTTCGGTCAAAGCGGTAGGTTTGGCAGCCACGGATATTTCTCCTGTTTATGGCCTGAGTTCAGCCTTAGAGTATAGTGAATTCCCTGCAATTCAGCAAGGAGGTGAGTGTGGGTAACTTCGCAGGCAAAGGGGAGGTGAGAGTGCGTCGGCTCGCGTCATCTTCCATCGGAGTCGCCTATCTAACCTCTCATCTTCACGACCCTTACGGGCACCGAAGCGGGACGATAGCCGGCATTCATAATGCCTCGCTGCCCGAGGTTGCTCATGGCATACGTCAGGTAGCCGGCGGCAACGTCTGTCTTGTTCCGTGTGGTCACATAAGTAACGTCCAAGCGGAACGGATAGAGAGGCTCTTCCGCAATCGTCTTCGCATTGGCCGGTATGTCCATGCCGACGCGTCGGAAGACGAGCCGGTTGAACGGCAGCGCCTGATACGGTTTGGCAAAAACCAACAATGCGCCGGAGTCAGCTTTTGACAATTCCACCATCTGCGCCGCTGTGGAACATACCATCGCGGAGACGGAATCCAATCGCCCGTAGTAATTCATGATCGAGTTCCACGCGCCCTCACCGGGCGGAGGAAGATAGAGCGTAATGGATTCGTCCTGCCCCCCAAGCGCTCGCCAATTCGTAATGACCCCGGTCAACACTCCGCGAAAACTCGCGCTGTCAATCACCGTCACCGGGTTTGTCTTGGGCACGAGCAGATACACGGGAAAGAGGGCGATATCGTAACGATAGAGCTTGAGCCGCGCGTTGTGAAACGCGAGCGTCTCCGCCGGAGTCAGCGCGCGATCCAGAAAAATCTGTTCCGTGCGCTCGTTCAGCAGCGAATCGACAAGCATGCTGTTAAGCTCGCGCACAATGTCCACGAACGCGGCTTGATTCCCCGTCTGAAAATCGCGCGAGATCTGCCAGCCCAAATCAAAGATCGCGTCGGATGTCCCGATAATCGCATGACCTGCCGTCATGCCCGTTTTCGGCTTGTCCGGTCCGCAGCCCGCAGTCAATGCGACGAGCAATGCCATCGTGAAGCAACAACGGCTCATTGATCTTCCCATGGCCGCGTCCGGTCTCCGCCGAAGCGGCGATGCGCGGGCGCGCGCGGCGTCCGCGCCACAGCGAACCGGTAAACAGCAAACAACGTAATGACAATTCCTAACAATGCGCGAAGTCCCGTGCGCGCCGGAATCTGCGGCAGAATCGCGCCTGTAAAAATGGCGATGCCGACCGCGAAAACTACGATCGGCAATACCCAGCGAAGCACAAAACTCATCTTAATCGGCCGGCGTCGCCGCCCCCGTTTTCATCGCGTGATCGAAAACTTGAAGGGCAGGTATACCCATACCCCGACGGGCCTGTCCTGCTGTATAGCCGGTGTGAATTTCCATTTCGGGATCACTTTCTCAACTGCTTCTTCAAATCCCAATCCGGCCGGGTTAACGCTAAAGACTCGCCATTTCCCGACATTGCCCTGTTTGTCAACAAAGACCTTCATCACGACTTTGCCGGAAATGCCGGAAAGGAAGGCCAACTCCGGATAAGCCGGACGCGGATTGATGTCCAGCGCAACCGGCTCAAACTCCCGTGCGATAAAGATGTTTTCGTCGGGAATTTCATCATCAATGATCACCGTTGCATTCGGCGGAATCGCATCGATCGGCTTCGTCCCCGTACCCATCACATCGTCCGGCCCCGGGATTCCCACCGGTCCCGTTGGCTTCGGATCATCCACCGTCAGCGTCGGATCATTGGGAACCGGCACCGGCTTCGTGATCACATCGGGTGGTTTGGGCGCCGGAAGGTCTCGAATGATCTTCGGCTGAACGACCGGCCGCGGAAACGCGGGAAGAATCTCAATCGGCGGCGGCAATGGCCCGATCGTGCCGCGATCACTAGTGTTCACCACTGCCATAACAAAGAGCGCCGTCACCACACACGCGTGCAGAAGCACACTCCCGGCCAGTCCGCGCAACAGATTCGGTCCAACCTGCCGCGAAAGTTCCAGCGAACCATATCGGTTCTTCAACAACCACATCAATGGGTCCATGATCGCCTCCTGAAAGGATCGGAATGCTGGTGAGCACGTGCCAGACAATCATTGGAAAAACTAACCGGCTGCAAAGAGCAATATGCCGCGGTTTCAGCAACGAAACCGGAAAACGCCTACTTGCTTTGCTTGAACGTAAACGGAATCGAGATCCACACGCCCACTGGGTTGCCTTGTTGAATCGCGGGCGTGAATCTCCACTTCGGAATCACCTTCTCGACCTCGTCCTCAAAACCCAAGCCGGGAGGTTTGGTGGAGACGATCTTCCACTTCTTGACCTCGCCCTTCTTGTCCACATAGACCTGCACAACGACCTTGCCGGCCACGCCGGCCAACTTCGCCATTTCCGGCGTCTCCGGTTTCGGACTGAAATCCGGCAGCGGAGTGGGTGCGACCTCGAACGGAATAAATATATCGGATTCGGGAATGGCGTCGCCTTCGTCGGCAATGACGACTTCCGTCCCCTCACCGATGTCGAGATCCTCGTCGCTGCCGGCACTCAAGAACTCCGTCAATTCCTCCTGCGAAGGCATCAACTCCGCTTGCTCTTCTACCTGTTCCTCGGGAACGGCAATCGGAATGGCTGCTTTTGGCGGAGCAATCTTCGGCCGGGCAATGGCGATCTGCTCTTCGGTCTTCTGATGCGACTTCAGCTTCGTCAACTGCGAAGGGTCGATTACGATGACCCGGTCAGGGATCTCCTCTTCGCCCTTGAACAGCTCGATCACATAGGGTGCCGCAATCACCGTAGCATGGACGAGCACACTGATGATCAAGCCACGGATCAAGTTCCGGCCCACGAGCCGCTTGAGCTCAAACGAGCCGTAGCGGCCCTGTTCTAATTGTTCTATGTATTCCACGGCGTCCTCCGCCTGCGGTTTTCTTCGTTATGTGAAGGCAAGATCAGCCATCCACTTCCACAAATTCGGGTTCCGGCAGTCCTTCAGGACCAGACGTCTGGAAACCGGCAGTGCGCAGCAGCGAGTCTTCCCAAGTCGTAAAATGATCAATCGAGAAACGCGTCGTCTTCGCGACGTTGAATTCGTCCACCAGATCCACCATGGCCTCGTAGCGCGCTTTCTTGTGAATCTTCGCCAACACGACGACGCTGTCCCCGAACATCTCCCGGCGTTCCAGCAGCACGGTTCGCAGACTGTCCCACGGCAACGGTCGGGGCGGCTCGTTACCGATGTTGTACGCCAGCGAGTCGTTTTCCATGACCAGAAACGTGATCAACTTCTTCTCGAACACTTTCGTTGTCGGCGGGGCCTTGTCCGGATCATTCTCCGGCAGCACCATCTCCATGGCCTGCGGCAGACGGAACACGGTCGTCACCATGAAGAAGATCAACAAGAGGAACGCGATGTCCACCATCGGCGTCATGTCGATGCGGATGGGGATGCGCGGTCGCTTCCAACTGGGACCGCCGCCGGACTTCTTGGGTCCGCCTACGTCAACTGCACCCATGAGTTCCTATCCTTGTGTCGCGGAGGATGAGCCGCCCGCTGAAGCCTCTTCGCCGGCCGGCGTGGCGCCTTCAAGCTCCTCCTCGAGTTCGGTTACAAAATTCAGAATGTTCAGGTCATTCTTCTGCAGCGTGGTCATGATGCCCTCGATCGTCCCGTATTCGGCATCCTTGTCTGCCTTGATCACCACGCGATTCACCAGTCGCTTCAGCTGGAGCTTGCGAATCACGTCGGGCAAATCCTCCACGGTGAATCGTTTCGACTCCAACTTGCGCCCCACCTGCTCAGAGAGGCCGTTATCATAATCCAACGCCGCATTGTCAAGCGTCATCAGGATCTGATTATTCTTCGGCACGGTAATGATGATCATGCCCGTCTCCGGCAGTGTAAACGCCGAATGCGACATCGGGGTCTGCACGGCCACCTCTTCCGGCTTCTTGAACACCGTCGTCGTCATGAAGAAGATGAGCAGAAGAAAGGCGATATCCACCATCGGAGTCATGTCGATGGAGACCGGGATGCGCCGCTTTTTCGGTGCTGCCATGGTAGCTTGAGACCGCGGTTACGCGGCTTCCTTTTCTTTCAGAATCTCCACCATCAGGTAGGCGGCTTCGTCAATCGAGTAGTTGAACTGGTCCACCTTGTTGACGAAGAAATTATAAGCCACGATTCCGCAAATGGCCGCGAACAGTCCGAGCGCCGTGTTCACGAGCGCCTCGGAAATGCCGCGCGCCAATTCGGCGGCGTTCGGCGCACCCTGCGTGGACATCGCGGCAAACGCGCGAATCATGCCGATCGTTGTTCCCAACAGTCCGGCCATGGTCGCAATTGACGCAATCGTCGAAAGCGCGATCAGGTTGCGTTCGAGAAACGGAACCTCCAGCAAGCGCGCTTCGTTGATCGCGCGCTGCGTTTCGGTTAACCGCTTATCCGTGCTCATCGCCTTGTCACTCAGGTCGCGGCGATACTGCTCTACGGCCGCCTTGAGCACCGCCGCCGCCGAACCCCGTTGTTTGTCCGCGAGCTTGACGGCGTCTTCATACTTGCCCTCACGAATGTTCTTGATGAAATTCGAGAAGAACGTGGACAGCGGCGCCGTGCCTTTCGCCTTTCCCAGCGTGATGATGCGCTCCACGATGTACGTCAACAGCATCAGCGTGATCGTAATCAGAAACGGTACGATGATACCGCCCTGCCGTACCTGATGGACCAACGGCGTATTCTCGATGCCCTTGTCCATCCCCACCAAAACCACGTAAAAGAATAGATTGGCAATGACCAACGCTGCCACCAGCGTGATAATGGTAAATGTGCCTTGCTTCATGCCTTTTCCCTGTTCCTGTATTGAGAAATCAGTTGTCTGTGCGGGTTATTGAAGGCCCGGACGCGCCAGAATCTGCTCGACCTGAGTCTTCTTTTCACAGCCGTCGTCGCAGCCCAGTGAGCAGGCGCGGGCATACGCGTCGCGGGCATTCTCGACGGCTTGTTTGCTCTTTGGATTCGAAAAATAATAGCTGTCGCCAAGCTGCGCCCACATATCGCAGTCCTTGGGACACGCTTTCACGCCGGCCTGCAGCACGCCGATCGCTTCGCCGTAGCGCTCGCGCTTCAGAATGATGTAGGCGTAGGTCTGATGCGCGTTGCAGTTCGCCGGGTCCTTCGCGATCACCTGCTGTACGAATTCCTTTGCCTTCGCGAAATCGTTGGTCTCGCTGTACGCGTTGACCAGAATCAACCCGTATCGCGCGAAATTGGCGCTGTCGCCCATCACCGGCTCCAGAATGCTCACCAGCGCGTCCTGCCGTTTCTGCCGCTGGTAGATGTTCACCAGCCGCGTGAACTCCGTGCGATCCGTCGGACTCAGCCGTACCTCAATCTCCGCGTGATACGCGGCGGAATCCAATTGTCCTTTCTTGTCAAAGGCGCGCGCCAGTTGTCCGTGGGCACCGGCAAGGGCAGAATCGAATTCCAGGGCCTCGCGAGCCAGCGCGAGCGTCGAATCATAGTACGCCGAAGTCGAGCCGTTCACCGAGTCTGTCTGTCCCATCACAAGCATAGTGCGCGACTGATTCAGCAAAGCGTCCGCGAGAAACTGTTTGGAATCCTGACGATCAGGCCGGAGCTCCAGCGACTTTCTGAGCGGCGGCACCGCGCGATTGTAGAAATTCTTCTTCTCGGCTTTAGACAACTCGACGTAGCTGCGACCCAGCAGCAGATTCGAGTGGAAGTGATCCGGACGCTTCTCGACCGCCATCTCAAATTGCGACGCCGCTTCGGCCCACCGCTTGGCCGCGAAATACAACCGTCCGATCAGATAGTCAACCGTCTTGTTCTGCGGATCTTTCTCCTGCACGACCTTGAACAGATCCAACGCTTCGTTGTACTTCTTCTGCGTTTGCAGAACAACGCCATACTCATAGGCAAGCGTCGGATTGCCGGGATCGAGGGCCCATGCCTTCGCGTAATTCTCCTCAGCCAAATCGAGCACGTGCGCATCATCATAGATCCGAGCGAGCACCCACGGATAAAGCGCGTTCTTAGGGTTCTTCTCGGCAGCGCTTGTAATCAACGTGCGCGCCTGGCCAAAATCGCCCTGCTTGGCCAGAATCATCCCGCGCGCCACCTTAATCTCGTCACTCTTCCCCCGCTTGTCCTTCAATTCCGCTGCTGACACTACGCCGTCAGCCTCGGCGATTTGATTGTTCAGGAGATAGTACCGAGTCAAACCCATCACGGCTCCCGAATACTTCGGGTCCTCCGCGAGTGCTTTCTTGTAGTTGTTGACAGCTGCGGTTGTGTCGCCCAGATTGAGCTGCGCATCTGCCAGCAGCGACCACGCCCCTGCGTTGCCCGGCTCCAGATTCACTGCCGCTTGCGCAAACTCAGCGGCCGCATCCCAGTCCGCGCGCCGCGCCGCCTCTACCGCCTTCGCATACTCTTCGTTTTCGGCCTTGACAGGCGAGACGACCCCACAGAGTGCAATGAACGCCCAAGCGAACATCACGAGCCGGATGCGCAACTTCTTGTGTAATATGTCAGAAATGCAAAACATGAAATTTAAAGGAGATACGTGCCAAGACGGCGAGGAGTGGTCACTGCGAATTCAGGAACGATAATATAGCCAACTCCTCAAAAAAGAGCAAGTTAAATCTTTGTTTACAGTATCCAAACCGCGTTTTTGACGGAATCCCTGACTTGTTCGCAAGGGTACCCGGGAAAACAGCCGGTTGATACACGTAACTATATAATCTAACTTCTTTTACGAAAGTTACCGCGGCTCTGCTGAGGGCATGCGGCCTTCGGCAAGGCTCTCCGCTTGGTCAAACAACGCCAACGCCTGTTGGATTTGCTTGTCGGCTTGCACTCTTACAATGTGGTACAGATTGCGGTCGTTGAACAAAACCGTAGCCAACTCGCCCTTCACGGCAGCTCGCGCGAACAGCTTGTCTTTCTCCCATTGCTCTTCGTTGATCTCGATCTCATGCTGCTTCGCCACGTCCTTCAGCTCGCTTAACATCGCGTCTGACACCTCGAAGTCGTGCAGGAATCCTTCAAAGTTCTTGCCCAGTTCCGGGTGCTTGGCGGCGTAGTCGGCCGCATATTCAAAGTAGATTCGCTGGCTGAACAGCTTGGCCGTCAATGTGGTCGTGCGCTCCGAACGGATGGTACTGTCCGGCGTAATTCCACCGCCGCCGTAAACGGTGCGGCCATGATCAGTATGATAGATCTCGCGCTTTGTGGTGTCCTTCGCGGCAGGCTCCGGCGCATTCATGTCCTCGTCGTCAAACCCGCCCATGGCGTATTCAGCAAATCCTTCATCATAGGGCCGCTGAATCAGCCTGCCTGATGGTGTGTAGTAGCGCGCGGTGGTGATTCGCACGGCGGAACCATCCGGCAGGGGATATGGGGTCTGTACCAGCCCTTTGCCGAAGCTCACTTCGCCCAGCACCAGGCCGCGATCATGATCCTGAACGGCTCCCGCTACGATCTCCGAAGCGGAGGCGCTGCCGTGATTGATTAACACGATCAGCGGCACGCCGTACTTTGCCCCGCGACCGGTCGAACGATACTCTGAATTCGATTTCGGCGTGCGCCCCTGCGTATAAACAATCATCATGTCCGGGTCGGGCAGGAACAGGTCCGCCACCTTCCACGCCTGATCCAGATAGCCGCCCGGATTCGAACGCAAGTCCAGCAGCAAACGTTTCATCCCCGATACCTGAAGAGCATCCAGCGCCGTAGCGACTTCCCCGTCGGTCGTAGCCGTGAACTGATTGATCCGGATGTACCCGGTCTCCTTGTCCTGCATCATGAAGGACGCACCGACGGAAAAGATCGGAATCGTGTCCCGCACAATCGTGAATTCCAACGGCGACTCGATGCCCGGCCGCACAATGCGGACGTCCACCGTCGTACCCTTCTTGCCGCGCAGCTTCTCGAAGACCTGATCATTCGAAATGTCGAATGCCGAGACGCTGTTGATGTGTGTAATCCGGTCTCCGGCCCGGATCCCCAATCGGTCGGCCGGCGTCCCCGGAATTGGCGATACGACCGTCAGCCACTTGTTCTGAATCGCAAATGTGATCCCGATTCCTTCGAATTCACCCTTGAACGTCTCGGAAATCCGTTTCTGATCCTCGGCCGGTATATAGACGGAATGCGGGTCCAGTTCCTCCAGCATTCCGCGAATCGCCCCTTCCAGCATCTTCGAAGCGTCCGCTTCTTCCACGTAATTGTCGCGCACTGTGCGAAGTATGTAGTTCAGCTTCGTCAACTGCATGTTGACGTTTTCGCCTTCCGCCCACAGCTCCGGCCCCCACAACAGCAGGCCGCCGACCATGAAGACGGTGAGTATCATACCGGCGAACATTCTCTTACTCTTCACGCTCTCGTCTCCTCGTTAATCGTCTCCGCATAGTGCTTGCGCAGCAAATCCACCTCTACGTTTGTCAATTCCTGACCGCGCCGGTTCATGACAATCCGCGCCGTCTCCAACGTACGTTCGAGCGAGCCGGGCTTCAGTCCGTCCGACCCGCCCCACATGAAACTCCCGATGAAATGGGTCGGATTTCCGTCCCCGTACACGTTGGCGCCAACGCCCACCACAGTCGCCGTATTGAACATGGTATTGATTCCGGTCTTCACGTGGTCGCCGGCCATCAATCCGATGTGTCGCTCGCCCGTCCGAATCAAATCCTTGCCGACCTTGACCTTCACTTCACCATAATCGTTGCGAAGATTCGAGGTACGTGTGTCCGCACCCAAATTCACCCATTGCCCAAGAATGCTATTCCCGATGAATCCATCGTGCTGCTTGTTGACGAACCCTTGAAAGACCGACTGCGAGACTTCACCCGCGACCCGGCATTGCTCGCCGATCGCTGAGCCCGGATAGAGCCTGGCCCCGGCTTTGATTCGGCAGTGTGCCCCTACGAATATTGGCCCCTCGATATAGGTGTGAGGTTCAATCTCCGTCCCGGAACCTATCCAAACGGCACCCTTGTGGTTGCCGAAAACCACGCTTGGATGCAATTTAGCTCCGGGGCCAAGATAAACCGGGAATCCCGCGGCGCGATCCGTAACTTGAACACCTACAGGAGTTTCCCGCATCACATGAGCACCCATCAACTCCGGCACGCCACGTTTGTCTGAATGCAGTTGACGACCGAGTACAAGAGGCGTATGTCTCATGTAGTCCCAGACGTACTTGGAATACACCAATTTCCAACCAGTTATGTCGCGAGCCAACGTCCCCCTATCTTGTACGAGGGCGCGAGCAATTTCGTTTCCTTCCAAGTTCAGTAATTTCTCGGCTTTCGAACCCTCCTGACGGGCCATCAAGACAGTCCCGGAATTGTCAATTATGGTCTCGGGCAGATCAGATGGGATTTCCTGATCTTTCCACAAAGCGACCACTCGACCATTCACAAAAACTGTGTCGAGCCGGGAGTCATACGATTCGTCAGGATGGCCGGCAAGGTGAACGGCAATCGCGCGCATTCCACGACGCGGGCGCAGGATGACTGGACTCACCAGCTTCGGCAAGTTGGAAAACCACAATCGCGTGCAGCCTGCTCCGGCTCGAATCTCCCATGAAGGTCTAAGCACAGACATCGGAAACAGATCGACGGACGTCCGCTCGTCTTCAAAGAGCACGATGTTACAATCTTCGAACAGCGCCTCGTCGAACACGCGGCGCGCTACGTCACGCACGGACAAAGTACTTCCCCGGAAGTTGCTTAACAATACCTTTCAGTTCCAACAACAGCAGCTGCCCCAATGCTTCTCCGACCGGCACGCCAATCTTCAACGCGAGATCGTCAATATGCTGCGCCTCGGTTGCATCCAGCGCCTTCACAATGACGGTCTCCGGTTCCGTGAGGGCAATTGCCATCTGCTCGCTGGCCGCTGGCTTCCTGCCCTTAAAGCGCAGCTCCAAGGCCTGCAAAATGTCTTCGGCACGCTCGATGAGGGCGGCGCCGTTCCGAATCAGCGCGTGACAGCCGCGCGATTTCGGATTATTCACGGCGCCCGGCACGGCCATCACATCGCGATTGTAATCCAACGCCAGCATCGCCGTGATCAACGCACCCGATTTGTCTCCGGCCTCCGTGACCAATGTTGCTTGCGCAAGTCCGGCAATGATGCGATTCCGTTGCGGAAAATGATAACGGTCCGGCAGAGTGCCCAATGGATATTCGGAAATCAAGGCGCCCTCCGCCGCCAGAATGCGGTTGGCGAGCATCGTGTTCATTGGCGGATAGACTCGGTCCACGCCGCACCCGAAGATTGCTTCTGTCGTCAGCCCCGCTTCCAACGCTGCTTCATGCGCGTACCCGTCGATCCCCGACGCCAAACCCGACACGATATGCAGCCCGCTCCCGCGCAAGCCCAGAATGATCTCGCGCGTCATTCGCTTGCCATATGCCGTCGCGCTGCGCGTCCCCACCACGGCCAGTCGCCGTGCATCGGCCGCTAGTTTTCCGCGCACGAACAGCACAACCGGAGCATCGTTTTCGATTTGCTTCAGGAGCGGCGGATACTCGTCGTCCCAAAACGTGATCATGCTCACGTCTGACTTCTGCGCCGCTTCGAACTGCTGCTTTCCGACGTCTCCGTCCGGCTTGACCGCTCTGAGTCTCGCCAAAACAGTGGATGTCATCTTCGGCACCGATGCAAGCGCAACATCGCTGGCGTCAAAGACGGCCGCGGCCGTCTGGAAGCGCTCCGTCAGCTTCAGCACGGTACTCGTACCGATGCCTTCGACGGAGAGCAGGTTCAGAAGCGCAGTCTTCTCCTGTTCGCCGATACTGATTTCACTCGTCAATATCCAAGTCCCTTTCCACGGGAGGAGGTTCACTCGGCGCGCGGAAGACTTCGGGCAGCGGCGCGGTCTGCAGCATTTGCCACAATTCCTGCACCAACTCCTCCAGCCCCTCTCCGGTCGCCGATGATATTCTGAGTTTCCACGGCCCTTTCGGCGGCTTCGCATCGCCCAGGAGATCGCTGCGCGAGAGCGCAATCAGTGCCGGCCGTTTCAACAGATCAGGATTCCACTGTCTGAGCTCATTCTTGAGCACCTTCAGGTCTTCCTTGGGATGCTCGCTCGCCGCATCGATGAGATACACCAATACTCGCGTGCGCTCAATGTGCCGCAAGAACTCGTATCCCAGTCCCCGGCCTTCCGACGCGCCTTCGATCAGTCCCGGAATATCCGCCAAGACAAACGTCGAATATTCGTTCGGCCGAACGATCCCAAGATTCGGATGCAGAGTGGTAAACGGATAGGCCGCAATCTTCGGCCGCGCCGCCGTCAAGGCAGAAAGCAGCGTGGATTTGCCCGCGTTCGGCAACCCAACGAGACCCACGTCCGCCATCAGCTTGAGTTCCAACAGCAACGTGCGCTCTTCGCCCGGCGTCCCCGGCGTAGCCTTGCGCGGCGCTTGATTCGTCGGGGTCGCGAAATTCGAGTTCCCGCGCCCGCCGCGCCCGCCCTGCGCCACTAACATTCGCTGTCCCGCATCCGTTAAGTCAACCAGCAGCTCTTCGTCAGCATAGATGCGCGTCCCAACCGGAACTTTGATCACCAAGTCTTCGCCGGATTTTCCCGTCGAGCGCGAACCTGATCCGTGCCGGCCGCGCTCGGCCTTGAAGCTCGACTTGAAATGGAAATCCAGCAGCGTCTGGAGCTGTTGATCCGCTTCCAGAAAAACCGAGCCCCCGCTGCCACCATCACCACCGTCCGGACCGCCTTGCGGCACGTACGCTTCCCGGCGAAACGACACCACGCCGTTCCCTCCGTCCCCCGCCTTCACTCGTATTTTGGCGCGATCAACAAACACGTCTGTTTCCCTCCGCTGGCGGGGGATAGGGGGTCTTCTCTCCCCCTGCTCGCGGGGGGACTAAGGGGGGCAGGGGTCTGACTCGAATTTTGAATTTTGATTTCGAATTTTGCCAAAAGGGCCGAGTGCCACTTGTACACCCGGCCCTTTGGGCTTGAGCTATCGCGAAGATGCTCTCCGCAAATGCCGACGAATTACTTCATCAACACCATCTTCTTCGACGCCGTTACTCCGTCCACCGTCACACGGTACAGGTAAACGCCGCTCGCCAGACTGCTCGCATCAAAGGCGACGTTCTGGGCGCCCGCGGTCATGACCTTGCCGTCGATCAGCGTGGCCACTTCCTGGCCCATCACGTTGAACACCTTCAGCGTCACGCGCGCGTCACGAACCAGATCGAACGCAATCTTCGTGCTCGGGTTAAAGGGGTTCGGATAGTTCTGATACAGTGCAAACGACTCCGGACGCAGCGACGGACGATCGTCGCCGACGCTGGTAAGGCACTCTTCCGGATCCAGCGGCACGATCATGCCGGGGAAGCCGGTCGAGTCAACATGAAGAGCCGGCCAATATGGATCAACCAACGGCGTCAACGGAATCTCGTTCACCGGAATCCGCTGATAGTACATTTCATTCAACGTCGCCACACCTTCCGGCGGAGTCTGGATCACCGCACCCGCGTCGTGATCCAACACGTAAGACATGTGCAGGTAGCCGCCCGTCGCGTCATACGTCACTTTGTCCGCCAGCGTGATGTCACGCTCGGACAGACTGCCGGGGGCCGGCGTATCCTGGCCACCGTCGGTGTCCGTAACATTGACAGCTTCACTCCATGAACGGCCGCGGTTGCACGACACGCTCACGTAGGCATCACCCATGCGGAACAATCCTTCAGTCCATTGATCTGACTCGTAATGCCAAATCGAGCAATACAAATAGTCCGTGGAATCGTCCCAAGCCAAAGTCGGCCGCTGCGCGTTGAACTGCCACGCGCCCTCATCGAGGAACGCCGTAGTGTCCAGATTGTAGTAGAAATTGTAGTCGTTGTAAACCGGAGTGAATTCCTGATACTCTTCACCCCAATGCCAGATCCCCGACTGCTGACGGAACGCGAACGTGCCAGGCCCAAGGCCATTGCCGCCCAATTCGAAGAACGTGATCGTCGTAAATACGACGTGCAGGTTGCCGTACTCATCAAACAGAATGCCCGTGTCCGTGTACAACCGCAGCGTGTCCTTGTTGCATTCCAGCGTGTCGCCCGAAGCGCAGTTGTAATCGGGGTCTTGCCAGTTCGTGACGTTGACCGGTTCCGCCCAGTTGTTACCGCCGTCCTCGGACATCAACAGGTACAGGTTGTTGTTCGCCTGCTCGATAAACAAGCCCTCCAGGTTATTGTAATCGTAGCGGCTGTAAGTGTATGCAATCACCACGCGGTCTTCCACCGGTGAACACGCAATGGTTGCGGCAATGGTCGTCGTCGTGTCGAAGATCCAGATCTCGTCATCGACGCCCGACACCACTTCCCAATCGATCGTCTCGCCAAAGCCTTCGCTAAAAACTGGCACCCCGCGCGAGTAACCCATGCGCTGCCAGACCTGGTCCGTGCTTCTGGCGCTTTCGGTCGAAACCATATGCAGCTTGCCGTCAATCGCATAGTCCATCTTAGGCCAGATCAACTGAATTCCCAAGCCGCCTTCCATCTGATGAACCGGCTCTACCGTCGTGAAGGCGCCGGATGTCGGCAAGAAGTCAATACTGGCGCACGTAAAGGCATCTGCGCCTTGGATAATCTGATGGAAATCCGGAAATGCAAAACCATCCGGATACACGCAGAGACCCGTATAACCGGCGCGCGTCGACGCATTCACCTGCGTGCCGCCCGGCTGGAAGTTGAAGGCTTCCGTGCTCGGATCCCACACGTTATAATAAACGTGGCGTGGATTGAAGACGCTATTCAAGCCGTTCATCCAGACAGTGTGGACAAATCCGAAGCTGTCCACTTGAACCATCTTGCCCGCAGCTCCGTTGTGCTGATAATCGTACCAGGTCGTGCCGGCTTGATACAACTCTCCAATTAAATCCAGCGAAGAGTGATTCGGACGTCCGTTCGGTTGCACCGACGGCACGTTGATCATCTCATCACCCGTCATCGCACGCATCGCCTGGCGCGGCGTCGTCGGATTGTCCAGACCGGCCGCCATGGCCAGCGACGTCACCACCAGCATGAGAGCTACAAAAATGTAAAATCTCCGCAGCATGTCATCTCCTTTGATCAATCTGTCGAGCGCTCGCAAATATACGCGAACGCTCAGGTTGGCTATTATCGGATAGTTCGTGTTTAACGACATAACATAAAGTATGTTCGCTTAAAAGTCAAGTCGGCTACAGACCTATTAAGTGAATATACCAGCTTAAAATCGCATCTCCGCCGAATAACGCAAGGACGAGTGCGACGGCCAGAAACGGCCCGAAAGGAATCTTTACACCCTTGATCGTCTTGCCTAAGATCAATAAAGGTATAGAAGTAAGACTGCCCAATAGAGACGCAAGAAAGACCATCAAAAGTGTCAGTTTCCAGCCCAGAAAGGCTCCGGCCATGACCCCAAAAACTACGTCGCCGCCGCCAAGCGCATCCTTTTTGAGTGCCATCCCACCCAATAGGAACGCCATGAATACCGCGAAGCCCACAGCCATGCCAAGCAATGAGTCTGCCAATGGCCTCAAGTCGAACCAGATTGCCCCCACAAGTCCAATAATTGTAAGAGGTATCGTGATCGCAAACGGGAGTAGCCACGTCTCCAAATCAATCACAACGAGCGCAAGAAGTGCAATGAAAAGCAGTCCATACGCAAAACCTGCATACGAGACTCCAAAAATTGCCACCGCTGTTGCACCGAGTGCACCGCCAGCTATCTCAATGAGAGGATAACGAATCGAAATCCGGCCTCCACAACCCCGACAGCGCCCACGCAAAAAGATCCAGCTCACCACCGGGATATTCTCGATGGGCCGGATCCTGCGCCCGCACGCCGGACAGCGCGAGGGCGGATGAACGATGGACTCCTCCCGGGGGAGGCGGTAAATTAAGACATTTGCAAAGCTGCCCAGCGAAAGCCCGAGGATCACCACCAGCGGATACACCAGCCATACCGGCAACGGTCCCCACGGTGAGGGCACCATCAAACTTTATGCTCCCGTCTGAACCGCGCGACCAAGCATAAACACCGGCAGATAGATCGAAATCAGAATGATGC
>CAYJKM010000019.1:0-25760 GCA_964370805.1 uncultured Alphaproteobacteria bacterium
AGTTTGACCCCTTCCTGAAACTTCCGGTGAATACCTTCGCGTTCGACGCCTTCGTAGCCGCTCAGCATGTCAATGTCGATTTGCGACAGTTCGCGATTGTAAACGAAGATTCCGGCAGCGGAGAAATTCACGACCTGGCGCAGGGAATCGAGGATCGCCCTCAGCACTTCTTCGATGCTGGAAGAGCTGGATAGCTTCATGCTGATTTGCATGAGCGTCTGATTCTCGTGACGTTCGCGCTCGGCTTCGCGCAACAGATCGAGCACGGTGCTGCCGCGCATGGCTTCGCGCGACACGGCGAGGAACAGCGTGACGAGGTCGGGATCCGTCTGCTTTTGTTTCAGCTGCTGCGCCAATTCGCCCGCGCGCTCAGCCAGCTCCTTGAGCTGGGCATCAAGGTTGCGGAGGAACTCATCCGTGGCCTGTGCACGGCTGTTCACGGACAGCCGTTCACGGGCCGTGGATTTGGAAGAACGTGACAACTCAGCGGAAACGGGCGATGGCGTCTTCGACGGACGAGTAGGTTTCAAAGACTGAATTCAACTTGGTAATGACGAGCAGCGATTCGATCTTGTCCGTGACTCGGGCGAGCTTCATCTCGCCGCCGGCATTGCGCATGGTCGTCAAGGCAGAAATGAGCAGGCCGAGTCCGGAGCTGTTCATCCACTCCACTCCGCCCAGATCGAGGATGACCTTTTTGTTGCCGCCCGAGACATTGTTCTTTAAGGCTTCATGAAACTCACTGGATTCGGGTCCACCCATGAGTTTGCCGCGCAGTTCAAAAATGGCGACGCCATTCTGGGATCGAGTTGTGAACTTCATTGACGAAGTTTCCTTATGATGGTTCGATAACGATTGTGATCGGTCAGTGCGTTGGAATCACCGCCCCCAACGATTCTTGCGATAGTCCAGGAGCGCGTCCACGAAGAACCGTTTGGAGGGACGAAAGCGGGGATCCACCCGAATCGTCTTGAGAATCTGAAGCTCTTCCTCCGTCGGGTTCATCATCAGCATCTGTTCGCTGTCCCGCATGAGATCCGCGAGACCCTCGTACATCGGGCCGTGGCCGGGCGCGACGGCGACGAAGCCGCTGATTTCATGTCCCAAAACCAGGTCTTGAGCCGAGAGGTTCAAGCCTGATGCGATCTTCTCCAGGAAATCATAGGTAGGGGACGATTTTCCGTTCTCAACTAACGACAGGTAGGAGCGATTGACGTTGATCCGGCTCGCCAATTCGTCCTGTGACAATCCGGCGCGCTTGCGGGCTTCCCGGATTCGTTCTCCGATGGTCGGCATACTTCCTTATCCTATATCCAAACTCGGTTGCTCACAAGATACAGAATCCCGTGTACAATGTCAACCATTGCAGACTTTTCAGTGGATACTTGTATCGTAAAAACCTCAAAAGCCCTTGGCTGATCCATCTACGCGGCTGTCGGCGGCTCCCCACCAGCCTCCATAAGTCGAGTCAGCGAGGATAGCTGTGACGGCCGCCCACGGGTCTTGAATTTTGATCAAATGTCCCTTTCGAGTCAGGACCGCCACAACATCATTAGAATATTCCGGTTCAAGAAAGAGCTGATCCGGTACCCACTGCTGGTGGAGGCGCGGGAAATCCATGGCGGCTTGCAAGTGAAGACCATAATCCACGGTGTTGATGATCGTAAGGACGGTGCTCGTGATAATACGCGGACCGCCCATACTGCCGATCAACATGTACGGCTCATTGTCTTTGACCAGAATTGACGGGGACATCGAGGACAGAGGCCGCTTGCCCGGCGCGATTTCATTGGCCTCCTTCCCTACCAGACCGAAGAAGTTGGGACGACCGGGCCACGTCACGAAATCGTCCATCTCATTGTTGAGGAAGAACCCCGTACCGGGGACTATTACACCGGAGCCAAATGGAGTATTGATGGTGGCCGTAAGCGAGACCGCATTACCGAACGAATCTACGACGCAGAGATGCGTGGTGTGCTTGCCGTCGGGGTCTTCCGTGGGGTCGGGACCGAAGGCAAACGGATTGCCGGGACGATCGAGTTGCTTATGCTTGCGCGGCCGGATTTTCGTCCGGCGCTGATCCGCATACTCTTTGCTGACCAGCCCAACCATCGGCACGTTGGTAAAGGCCGGGTCGCCGAGATATTCCGCTCGATCGGCAAACGCGATCTGCATTGCTTCTGCAATGACATGCACGGATTCGGATGAACCGAGTCCCATGCTCTTAAGATCAAACGGCTCAAGCAGGTTCAAGATCTGAATGACGTGAATACCGCCGGAGCTTGGCGGCGGCATGGAGAGAATTTGCAGGCCGCGGTACTCGCCCACCACCGGATCACGCACGACGGGCTGATAACCGGCGAAATCGGCTGCCGAGAGGATCCCGCCGTTTGCGGTGACATAGGTTTCGACTGTCGAGGCGATATCGCCGCGATAGAACTCGTCAATACCGTACGCCTGAATGTGACGGAATGTATGCGCCAGATCCGTTTGCACAAGCCGGTCACCAAACGCGAGCGTCAGCGAATCATCCTTGAAGAAAATCTCGCGCGTGCCTACAAACAGCTTCAATTTGTCGCGTTCGCGATTCAGCGCACGCGCCGTGCGCATGCTGACGGCGAACCCGGTGTCCGCAAGTGAGATCACATCTTCAAGAATTTCGCCCAGCGAGAGTTTGCCGTATTGTCTCACGGCCAGATCCAGCGCGGCCAACTCACCCGGAGTCCCGGCGGCAAGCACTCCGATCGTGGATGCGTCGGAGAATGTTGTTGTGTCTTGCGGTACGTACATCAATCGTGAGGCAAAGGCGGGCGCCGTCTCCCGGCCGTCAATCGCCACTGCCGTGCCGTCGGCCATGCGGATCAGGATGAAACAACCGCCGCCGATTCCGCTGCTGTACATCTCCGTCACATTCAATGCCAGCGCCACGGCCGCCGCGGCGTCCACGGCATTACCGCCGCGCTCAAGCGTGCGCACGCCAATCTCGGTCGCCATGCGTTCGGCGCTGCTCACCATTGCGTGCTTGGCCCACGATGGTTTCGGCGAGGCGGCATACGTCCAGAGGCTTGAACAAACTATCAAGCAAAAGAAAAGGAGAACGCGCAGACAAGTTGTCAGCATGGGGATTCAGCGGGGTGGGAAAGGTTGAAGCTTGCTATCAATGAAACGAGTTTCCGGCTAAAGTGCAAGTCGGAAAACAAAGGCACGGTATGAGACCGTGCCTTTGAAGATCGGACATTCGCGCCAAGTCTTACTCCGAGCCAACCACGACATAGAATAGCATTAGATTCGCCGGAGCGGGAATCAGTGCGCTGGTTGAGGCCGTCGTTGTCACCAGCGTCTCGAACGGACCATCGGGCGACGTGGACGAGTAGATCTTGTACAGCGGCGCACCCGTCGATTGCCAGCGCAGTGAGAGTTGATCGGCTGCCCCCATGTAATAAAGGGTCAGGGACTCCGGTGCGGCCAATCCCACGTTAAACGTCACCGGCACAGTCAGCGGATTTTCATCCGGATCGTTGCTTTGAATAATGATCTCGCCGTTGTAGGTTCCGGCAGGGAGTGACGCCGCGCTCAAGTCAAGATTGAGATCAACGCACTGCGTCGGATCCACCGTGCCGTTTGCTGCTCCATTGAAGCGGAGCCACGGCTGCGTAAACTCAATCGCCAGATTGTCGGATACATAAACGGCGTTATAGACGACTTGTAGACCAACCGAGCCATCGGCATTTTCAATGCCGATAGTGGCCGAAGTCAAGCCGACGGCGCCCATGCTCTGATACTGGAAATTCACCAATCCGTTCTGGTACAAGATTGCTTCGAACGTGTAAAGTCCGCCACCGGAGAAGCGCTGCACGCTGTCCCACTGCACAATGTAGCGGCCATTCGCCTGATCGTTGTATACCCAGACACTTGATCCGGCACGTTGCGGCGAGAGGTCATCCCACCACACGGCCAGCATCGCATTCGGCAGGCGGCCATGCGGAATGCCGCGATTGCCGTAGTCCACGGTGTCCGCACTGAAGTGGAGATTGCCATTGGCGCTAACCGCCATGGTCGTGTAGCTCTGACCATAGAACAGGAATGGCCATGGCAAGGTCACATCTACGATCTGGTCATCGGTGGCGAAGTTCAGATCCGTGCCGACGGCCGAGAGTTCCACCCAGTTGTACGCCGGGCCGCCGGGCTCATCGGAATCCTGCCAACTGTAGCCGTACGAATCCGGTCCGCCGGCGTCATCAAGCTGGTCGCGGCCACGACGCGCGTCCGGTGTATCCTTACTGATGGGTAAATCAGCTTCGTCAGGAATCAAAATGATCGCGTCCGTGCTGACCGGCTGAACAATGGAAACCAGCGCAGGAGTGATCTGATTAAACGTTGCACTCCACGTCATCGGGCACTCGCCGAGATTACAGATTTGCAAGATCTCGCTGGTCGCTCCGCCGACCGGGGCAACCGCCTGCACGGACACGGGTGAGACCGAAATATCTGACGGGACCGGACAACCGGTACTGATGTTGTCCACATACCATCCTTCGGCGGTGACTCCGACGTCCGAGGTCATGTGGAATCGAACGCGGACAACCGTTCCGGGACAGGTAAGGCCAAGACTCTGCGTCACGTTGGCCCAACCTCCGGAAGTGCCGCTGACCGGAGGGACTAAGTTCGTCCAGCCGGCACCGGTGTTGATTTCGACCTGCGCAAAGTCGAAGCCCTGTTCCAGATCGTACCACTGGTCGTAAGACAATTCCGCTCCCGGGCCGAGCACGAGCGTGTCCGACGTCAAATAGGCATCCATGCCATTTTCGTAGTCACCCACTTCATTGCCACAGAACCAGCTGTGAGTCGGAGTACTCGACCGACGAGTGGTAATATGCCAAAGGTCGTTGGCACCGCTGGTAGTCCAACCACCGGGACCGCCCTCAACATTGTCCACAACGGTGTAATTTCCAACCGTCGCCAAGAGAGAGAGCGTCGTATCCAAACCCGCCGCATCGGTCATGTGCAGGGACAAGGGAATCAAGTGCAAGTCCGGACAATTCGCTGCAATCGAGACTTGAAATGCCGTCGTGTTCGCGCCGGTGTCGTTAGAGTTCATCGCCGGCCACGCCGATGAACTTTGAGCAACTGTAACGTAGGGATCGGTCGTACTAAGCTGACCTTGCAACGCCGTAAGCGTTTGGAGCCCGACATTCCTGAGTGTTACCGTGAGGTTGAATCCTTCGCCCGGCTCGATGACCGCATTGCCGTTGCCATTCCACTCCGTCTCACATTGCGAACGATAGGAGACTGCGTAGGGGCGCGGAGCCAGCGCACCGGCGATGCGGGCCATGAACAGATTCGCCGGGAGATTCTCCTGCGAAAGCGGCAGAATTCGGTTCGACGGCGGCCAGAAACCGTCAGCGGCGCCGCCGATTTCCGTGGTCACGGCGAAAATCTTGAGGTGATCTTGCGTGTCACCGTACTCCCAGTCAAACGAACCGCCGTTCGTGTTGTATAGCGTCTGCCAGGGTGTGCCGGTCGTGTACCACACGTTGTTAACACTGTGGATCCAGTACGCCATGGAATCGGCCACCATCTCGAAAATGTCATTGTCCTGCGTGAGTCCGGTACCTTCGTAGTAACTGGTACCCCAAGGGAAGAGCACAAGATTGGAGTACGTATGGTAGTCAATCCCGGTGACAAAACTCCGTGAATTGACAAAGTCACGGATGTTTTGCGTTTCGGGCTCCGAAAACGGGCCCGTGCCGCGATAGGTCTCATCGAAGCCGTTGGGCGAAGAGCCGTCGTTGTCGATGCCCCAGGCCACGCTGAAGTTTCGATTCAAATCGATACCTGTCGAGCCGTCACCGTTGGTGCGCCGGTTCTTGCGCCACATGCCGCCGCCGTTGGGATTCGTCGTCTGATTGTAAACGTAGCCGTCCGGATTGACACAGGGGAGAAAATAGAGTTCACGATGGTCAACCAGAAATTCGACGTCAGGATCCGTGAGATAGTTGTCCGTAAGGTAGTCCATGAAGTAGAGCACGGCCATCATGGCCGCGGGCTCGCGGGCATGAATCAGCGAATTGTAGAATACCTCCGGCTCGTCTTCGTCAACTTCCGGGTTATCGGAGATCTTCATCACCCACTGTTCCCGGCCCTGCAGAGATTGCCCGATGCTGAACTTGGCCGTCGTGATGGAGGGATGTTCCATGTGAATCGAGTCCAGCCGGGAGACAATCTCGTTGAACGTCCGGTAGCCGCCCATCAGCGTCGGCGCGCCCGCCAAGCGATTCGCGTAATACTGCTCCAGATTGTCTTCGAGGACTTCGTACGCGTACCCATGCTGCTCGAGCCAAAGCAGGTCTTCCGGATAAGCGGCCAGATACGGCTCTTCCCGCGTCACACCCTCAATGAGATCGAGGTGCGAGGCGCGATAGAGCGCCTTCAATTGAACTTCCGTGTCCGGCATGATCTTGACGAGCATGTGGCTACGGTACTGCTCCTGCGCAAAGACAGAAGCGGTCAGAATCAGGAGTGCCAGAAAAACAGGGGATCCCGGCATGGCGCGCATAACAACACTCCGCGTTAGTGAAATACCCGGCCGGCGGCGGCCAGAATCACCGCTGACCGCCGCTGTACCGGACAAGATTTTCAGACTCGCTTAATTCCCATCCCAGCCGCGAACGTGATAGAACTTCATCGGATCAGCGTTGACGCCGCCGATGATGACAAACTCATTCGTGTTTGTCGTTCCTTCGAGCGTGTTAAACGCGCCCTCGGAATTGGTGTCGCTGTAAATCTGATAGGCCGGGTTTTCATCAGCATCCCAGCGCAGGATCAGGTCTTCGCCCACGACAGAGATCGTCAGGCCGGTGGGCTGCTCAACGGTGAAATTGCCAAGTGCCGTGATCAGCACGTCGTCCACATACCAACCTTCATTTCCGGTGCCTTGGTCGCTGCCGAAGCGGAAGCGAAGTTGGATATTCTGTCCGGCAAACGCGGCGAGATCCACTTCCCGCAAGACCCACGGCGTGATCGTTCCCGCCCAACACGGTTGGCCAAGCATCGGGCCGGTGGCCGGATTGCTGCCGCCACTCTGGTAACGGAATGTCTTCGGGTATCCGCCGACCGGGGTTACCTGCGTGAACGCACCACCGTTAGCGGAAACTTCAAGGATGCCGCCGTCATAGGCGGAATCCGGGTACTGTCCGGAGAGTTCCGACTCGATCTGCATGTAGAACTTCAGGCGCGATTCAGCCGGGAGGTTATTGACCATCGGCGAAGTCAGGCGGGCATCATTGAAATTCGCGTAAGTACCTGTGCTGATGTCGCCGCACTTGTACGACGTCGTGCCGCTGTTGGCCTGTTCCGTGGAAAGGTGCCACTGGTCAATCCACTGACCACCGGGAGAATCGTGAGTCCAGTCGGGAGCACCGGTTTCGAAGTCTTCATCGAGGAGGGTGATGACCGGACGCGGAACCAGATCAATGTCCTGAATCGTTGTGTCGCCATCCACTATCGCCACGATCGCCTCCTGCACGACGTAGCCGTACAGCGAGTAGCGCAGTGTGTATGAGGAGTCGGCGGGAAGCATGAGCGCGTACGCGCCGGCAGCATTTGCCGTCGTGTTCTGAGTTCCGCCAACCACTTCCACATACGCTTGCAGCGGGTTAAGGGTATTCGCATCGCGCACGGTTCCCATCACGCGACCCATGTTGCCCATGACCGCGACAACCGCGTCGTAGCCGTTGATGAAGCCCGCGCCGAACGTATTGTCTTCTCCGGCAGGAGCGTAATCATTGGCGGTTTCCATGATCACCGTCTTGATGGTCGTCGGATCGCAATCGGGGCAGGCCTCGCGCATGAGCGCCACAATTCCGGCAACGTGCGGACCCGCCATGGACGTTCCACTGTACGAGCCGTTGTAGCCGCCGCCGGGAACGGACGAGTACACATTGACGCCGGGAGCGCTAATCTCCGGCTTGATCGTGTTCGGGATCGCCGGGACGCACGGCGTGGGACCGCGGCTCGAAAATCCGGCAATCGGATACGGCTCGTTCGGGTATCCGGACGCATCAACTGCGCCGACGGAGAAAATCTGTGTTGAGTTGAGCGAATAGATCGCCGGACTGCGCAGTCCGCTGAAGTCCTCGTTCCCTGCACTCCACGTGATTACGGGACCCACGGCTTCGCAATTCAGGATGACCGTGTTCCAGAAACTGAAGCATTGCGGATAGCCAAGACCCGTGAAAACGCCCCACGAATTCTGGATCACATCGGGAACGTCGTCCATCGTATTGGGATTGCCGTCGGGGTCGGCAAACCACTGGTAGTCCGCGATAATGTCATTGTCGAAATTTCCGCTGACGCCTTGATTGATCGAGTTGGTGGCGATCCAACGGGCGGCCGGTGCACAGCCCACCCAGGTGGTATCGACACCGCTCACGGCGCGGCCGGTAATCGTGCCCATGACGTGCGTCCCGTGGTTGTTGCCGTCATTGGGGAACTGCGTGTTCGTGCCCAGCGCATCGCGCCAGCACTCCTGCCACGGCTCGGCACCGCCGGCGCCGCGCCACCGTGCCGCTAAGGCCGGGTGATTTCCGTCCACGCCGGTATCGCAGTTCGCAACTAACACGCCATTGCCTGTGATTCCGAGTTCTTCGTTCACACGCAGCGCGCCCACGGCACGAATGCCCGGCGGCACGAAGCGGGTGTCGAGCGGATCGCGACCCTCGTGTCCGTTGGCGTCACCGATGATCGGTTCAATCAACTCGGCCACGAAATTCTCGGTTACGTATTTGATGTCGCCGCGCATGTAAAACGACTGAATAAAGTCCTTGGTCGCCTGAATGACGAACAGATTTTCGATCCAATACGCAGTGTAGCCGGTGACAGCTTTCGATTCGATAGCTTGATCCAATTCGGCTCGGAAGGCCGGCTGAGTCATCTCCGCATTGTATTTGAGCGCGGCAATGACCTGTTGGTGCCGTTCTGCCAGCGGCCCGCCAGCGGCGTGAAGCTGGTCATCCAGAACGCGAATATCCACCGGACTTTCCAGAATTACAATCGCACTTACCAGCTCTTTGCCGTCAACTTTGGACAGTTGATCTTCCAAGACCGGCGAAAACTCGGCGGCAAACACGCTTGCGCAAAGCGCAAACAGCAACACGCCGTAAAATCCCATACGTAGCAGTTGCATGAACGGGTCCTCGTTTTGCGGAATTACAGTATTGTCAGGGTTGTCAGTTATTGTCGGCTATCCTCGTGCACGCGGTCAGGGCTCGCTTGAGCCTCGGGCTGCCCGTCACATAGGTAAATCTGAAAGAATTTCTGCGCCGCTTGATCCATCGGAACAGCGTAAAACGTATCGGGAACGACGGCTTCAAATTCCCACACATCTGCCTGCTCGCCGCTGAAGACGCAATAGAGCGGCGTATCGAACCGTCTCCAGCTCAAAACCAGCATATTGGCAGAGTAGTGAATCGTAACGTGCGCGTCAAGGTGATCCAATCCGGGCTGCACGGTGAGATTCACAATAGACGGTACGGCTGTCCCGCTCGCGACGGCGAGCGTCCAGTCCCGCGTACCGATAAAGAGGTCATCGTTCCAGATTCGGAGCGGAACCATGATCGCGCCGAACGGCGCGATCACTCCCTGCGGATTGTCCCAGATCCGGCAGACGGCAGCGGCATTGGACGGGCGCTGCAGCCTGATCAGAACGTCACTCTCGACAAACGCCTGATTGAACGCCAGCTGTACGCTGTTGGCCGCGCCGCGTCCGCGCATGCCGACGGTGGCGAATTGCAGTTCGGACGGATCCCAGCCCATGTTGGCGTACGTCAGGTCGATCGTTCCGTCATGGTGCAGAACAACCTGAAACGTCAATGGTCCGTAAGCTGAGCCGCAGGAAGACGCCCAGAGCCTGACATTGTCCCACTGGACGAGAAACCGCTCCCCGATCGTGTCGGCATACGTGTACACATGCCCCCCGCACGGCAGCAAGTCATCCCAGAACGGCGCGATGTGATAATAGGGATCGTCAGGATCCGCGAGCCGCTCATTGGTGTAATCCTTGACCGCCGAGGTGAACGAAATGAATCCGTTGGAGCACACGGCGACCCGGTCAAAGTAACGATCATAAAACGGGAAATACCATGGGAGCCTGACCGGCAGCGTCGTCGTGTCGTCGGCGGCGATTCCCAAGTCTTCGCCCGTCGCCGAAATATCAAAGAACTCGAACGGAACTCCGTCGTTATTGCGCGAGTCGGTCCAAACGTAGGCTGCTGACGCCGACGAATCCATCAGGGAAACCTGAAACGGCAGCGGCGCGCTGCCCGTGTTCGAGAGCACAATCGCCGTGTCTTGAAACGTCCCCGGAGCGACATTCAACGTGATATTGTCATTCACTACCGCCAATTCCGGCGAACCGAAGAACGCCGGCGCCGTGCTCATGCGGAGATCGCGCCCGTTCACCAGCGGCGAAGCATCAACGGCATAGCTGCCGTCAAACACGTACTGAACATAGTTGCCGTTGTCATCCGCATCCAGCCCGACGGTGCACTCCAGTGGATTGGATAGTGTTCCGTAGTGCACTTCAATCATGGCATCACCCGTGGCGGTGGGAAAGGCCGCGGGGTCATGGACGACAACCTGAAATGTCTCCGTTCCCTCGCCATCGTAACACGGAACCTGCGACCACTCGACAATGAACTTGCCTCGCGCCGCATCATGCCGCGTGCAGATGTCGCCGCCCGCGTCATCGGCCAGGTCATCCCAGAACGCGAAGATAGCCGGCGCGTAGAGCAATGGCAGCGGCGTATTGTACCAGAAAAAAAGATTGCGCCGGAATGTCAAATTGCCATTGCCGTTCACGTAGATCTGTTCGTATGGCACGCCGTAGAAATTCACCGGAAACGGCAGTGACAAACAGACCGCGCCATCGTCGCTGAGATTATGCACAATCCCGGTGCCGCCATACGCCGGCGCGATCTCGATCCACTCTTCATTCACGCCCGCGCCATCGTTGTCATCGCAAATCCGGTAACCGTACGGATCGGCATCGCTGCAAACGTGGCCTGGGTTTGGCGGCAGAATGAACTCGACGTCCGTCGTGCCGCCTTCCTGTATGTCCACGTCTTCAAGCAGCGCGTCCGCGCAAAACCCGTCCGACGCTGTAACATCATGCAAGCCCGCCGGCAACGGCAACTCAAAGCGACCTTGATTATCAGTCGTCGTCTGACCACAACTGTCCGGTCCGCCCGAAACGGTCGCGCCTACAGCAGGAACACCCAGACAGGATAAAACGCTCCCGGTGAGCAGCCCTTCGCCATTGGACGTCAGCACGATACTCATTGATAACGTGTCGCGCGCAGTGAGGATCGCAGTCTCCTCATGCGTCGAAAAGCCAATTCCGGAGAAGATCATGGTCAGCGGCAATTCCGCGGGCATGGGGAAACAGAAGTATCCCGCGCTGTCGCTGCGGAACCGGTGCGGATAATCTGCGATGGCGATCGCTGCGGCGATTCCGATCCCCAGATCATCTGTAACGTAGCCGGCCGCCCACCCGACTCCGGCAAGCGCGCTTTGGACGGCTGACAGGGCATCAATCTGACCAAAGCCAGTGGCGTTGTCCTCGCCGAAAACTTCTTTATCCGCCGCTGTCAGCATCAGCAAGTGCTTAAGCGAATCCACGGGAAGATCGGGATTCACTTCCAGCATCAGCGCCATTGTTCCGGCCACGTGAGCGGTAGCGAACGACGTTCCCGAGGCCGTGGCATACGTCGTCCCCAAGCTGGCACTGCGCACGTTGCGGCCCGGCGCTACGACTTCGGGCTTGATCAGCAACTCGGGGTCTGCAGAACAAGTGCCGGGGCCGCGACTTGACGACGACCAGACAGAATCTGTCAACAGATCGAACGCCCCAACGCTCAGAGAGTTAAACGGAGTTGTGGCGCGATCGGCGGGCACGCGAATGGTCTCCGCGCCCGGACCTTCATTCCCCGCCGCCCAAATGACGGCGCTGCCCGCTGCTTCGCAGTTGTCGACGGCTATGTCAAAGATATTGTAGCAGGGGACAATTGTCCCCGCCGCAAATCCCCACGAATTGGAGATGACTCGCGGGACATCATCAAACGTTTCGATGTCGCCGTCGGGATCCAACAGCCATTCGAACGCCAGCAGGGCTGTTGTCGCGATGGTATTACCATTGGCGAAGTTGAGTCGCGCCGAAATGTATCGCGCTCCCCATGCCACGCCGATCGTATCGCCCGTCGTCATGCCGCAGATAATCCCCATGGTCTGCGTGCCATGGCCGTAGTTGTCGGTCGGTGTGTTGGTGGATCCGAGCAAGTCGTACCAGCAGGCTGACCAGGGATAACTGTAGCTTCCCCGCCAGCGCCCGGCCAGAGACGGATGACTGCCGTTCACTCCCGTATCGAGATGTGAAACCAGCACGGAAGCTCCGGTGATTCCCATCTCCCACACTTCCGGCGCACGGATCATGCGCACTCCAAGCTCCACGGACGGATCGTCCAGATGCCGCGGCGGAGCGATGTCAAAGGGCTCACTGTCAAATTGAATCCGGTAGTCGTCTTCGATTCTGACGACGCCGGGAAGCTGTGCGATCTCCCTGAATGCCGCTTCAGTTCCCTGGGCGGCGATGCAGTTTGCCACGAAGTAACAATGGTAGCTCGTAACTTCGTTGCGGCTCTTCAGATCGTTGAGCGTCGCGACTACCGGCGGCTGTGAGGCCGCAGCGACCGATTGCAGGTGCTCAATGACACGGCGGTGCCGCTCCGCGACCCGCACATCAGCCATTGCCAAAGACTTCGAGAGTTCCTGCGCCTGACCTTGATCGGTCAAGACAACGAGCCTGTTGGACACTTCAGGGGTCTCGGGTGGAACCGACGCCCGACTGACCAGCACCAGCACCATGAAGAAAAGCCCGGCAGACAGGAGCCGGGGCAGCTCATAGCGGCGCAGGGATTTCAGCAGCAAAAGCAAGCATTGGCTGAGCGCTCCTTGTGCGGAATCTGGCAACTGTGCGTTCAACGCTATCGCAATCGATCAGGGTCAATACCTATATTCATCGTCTTAGCACAATAAATATACGAAAAAAGTCCCATGAATGAACGAAAAATCGTCGTCATTTGAAACTTTTTGGCCGACCTAACAATTTGCTTTTTGTGAATTTTATCGTAACTTACGGGAGTTTTTCGCTGGCCTCCTGATGGGTAGGAATTGATCTGACTAAGTCTGCCTCTCAATTCGGTGGATTCTCGGGAGTTAAATAGGACAAGCGGGTTCAAATAAGCGACGAAAATCGGCGTCCGCAATGCACTACACGCCTGCGATTCGTCGTCGCTGCTTGACTGTCACCATATTTCATTGAAATTCTTGAAGTTCTGCACGTGTGCCGCACAGTCTTGATCGCGATTCTCTTTGGAATCCCGCTTTCAACGTTCTCTGCAGAAACGAAAGGCGTGTTTGCGCTCTATCCCGCGCTGATGGACACCCTGATGATGGCTGAGTATCGGAGTGCGGATACGCTGTGTGATTACATCGAGCGCGAGCATCCCGGGCATCCTGCGGCGATTTACGCTCGGGCCTGCGTGATCTATGCACAGATCACCGACTTTGAGGACACGACCGGACAATCACGGTTTTTTCAACTTTGCGATTCATGCATTGACGAGTGCTCACGGTTGAAAGATGCGAGCGAAGTGCGCAACGCTGAATTGTCGTTTCTGCGCGGCAGCGCGCTTTCGGCGAAGGCGCTCATCCTCAACCGTGCGGGAAACAAGCTAAGCGCGCTGCGCTTGCTGATGAGCGCTCGTGGCGAGTTTCAGGAAGCGATTGAAGCGGATTCCACCTTCTACGACGCCTATTTGGGACGCGGCGCCTATCGTTACGGCGCGGCGACCAATGCGTCACTCCTGTCGTGGCTGCCATTTATCCCTTCTGCCGAAAGCGGGTGGAAAGACATGTGGTTAGCCGTGGACCGCTCGCGATTTTCAAAATACTATGCCCTCAGCGCGCTCG
Organism: uncultured Alphaproteobacteria bacterium; assembly: GCA_964370805.1. Classification (GTDB taxonomy): domain Bacteria; phylum Electryoneota; class RPQS01; order RPQS01; family RPQS01; genus CAYJKM01. Next base: position 14,026 of record CAYJKM010000019.1, read on the forward strand.
TGTGGTTCGTGATTGACAAGCGGGATTTCACGTTGGCGGATAGCATTTGTGAAGCAGGACTGAAACGGTTCCCGGGCTGCCGCAGCTTCCTCTGGCCGCGCTTATCCATTCGCATGAGACAGCAGCAGTGGAGTGGCGCCGCCGAAACGGCTCACGAGCTGCTGTCGCAATACCTCGCGCTTCCGATCAACAATGGCTATGACGTGACCGGCTTGCATGCCACGTTAATGACCTGCGCGGATTCGCTGGGAAACCCGGTTGATGCAGTGGAATTCGCGCGTCGAGGCTTGGCGGTTCAGCGCACGCCTTATGCCGCCGAGCGGCGCAAAGAAAAGTTGAACCTCCTCCGAGAGCGGATTGAACAGGCAGAGGCGACCCATCGGGGCCATTAGCGAACATATCACCAGACGCCAAGGCAAAATACTGTCGCGGCACGAGTCGCGGCTGCTCGATCGCCTCGGTGCGTTTGCCGACGACCGGAACACGCTTCTGTACGCCGTGGGCGGCTACGTGCGCGACCTGTTGCTCGGTTTCAAGGTGAAGGACATTGATTTTACCGTGATCGGAGACGCTCCGGCGTTCGCAAGGGAACTGGCTGCGCACCTCGGCGTTCGCGAGCCGGTGATCTTCGAACGGTTTGGAACGGCGATGGTGCCGTATCGCGGCTACCACCTGGATTTCGTTTCTGCGCGCGAAGAGAGTTACGAGCCGCATTCACGCAAGCCGCACGTCGTGCATGCGGGTTTGGAAGCTGACTTGACCCGGCGCGACTTCACCGTCAACACGATGGCGCTCAGTCTGAACGGCGACACATTCGGTCAATTGGTGGATTTGTTTCACGGCGTCGAGGATCTGGAAAGCAAGATTCTGCGCACGCCGCTCGACCCGGAAACGACATTTTCCGAAGACCCGCTCCGCATCATGCGCGCGATTCGTTTCGCCGCACAGCTGGAATTCAGTATCGAGCCGAAAACTCTCGAAGGGTTGAAGCACGTTGTGCCGCGGCTCTCGATCATCAGTCAGGAGCGGATCACCGAAGAGTTCGTTAAACTGCTCGCGACAAAGCGCCCGTCGGTAGGCTTGCGCCTGATGTACCTGACCGGCGTCATGGACGTCGTTTTTCCGGAGATCAGCAAGCTGGCGGGCGTGGAACAAATCGGGCCGCACCACCACAAAGACGTATTCGAGCATACGCTGCTGGTTGTGGATCAGGTCGCACTCCTGACGGACGATCCAATCCTGCGTTTTGCCGCGCTCGTGCATGACATCGCCAAGCCGCGCACGAAGAAATTTGTTGCGCAGCAGGGCTGGACGTTTCATGGCCACGAAGACCTCGGGGCGCGGATGATGAAGCATATCGGCCGGCGCTTCCGTCTGCCCGAAGAGTCAACCGCCAAATTGACCAAGCTGGTGGCCCTTCACATGCGGCCGATCAACCTGACGCGAGAGGAAGTCACCGACAGCGGAATCCGCCGCCTGATCGTTGACGCAGGCGACGATTTGGAGTCCCTCCTGACCCTGTGCCGGGCCGACATTACGTCAGCTAAGCCAAGTAAAGTCAAGCGCTACTTGGAGCAGTTCGATGCTCTGCGGCAGAGGGTTTTCGAAGTCATTGAGAAAGACCAGTTGCGGCAATTCCAGAGTCCCGTCAGAGGCGAGGAAATCATGGAGATCTGCAACATCCCGCCCGGTCCGATAGTCGGAAGGATTAAGAAGGCCTTGGAAGAAGCGATTCTCGACGGGCGGGTGCCGAACGAGCACGACGCGGTCCTGGCCCTGCTGCATGAAATCAAGAGTCAATACATTGTACCTGAATCGAATCATGAAACTTCGCCTGTCCGACCGTAGGTCGAGATCTCGACGCGGTCACCCGCTTGTCGGAATGCTGCTCGGAGTGCTGTGGGCAAGCGCGCTGCTCGCCCAGCCCAGTCCGACCGAAGGTCGAGATCTCGACACGGATAAATCCGTGTCGGACTTCCCAACCATTAACAGCACCACAGCGCTCTCGCTCGACTCCCTGATCGCGCTCGGCTTTGAAAACAACCCGTCCCTGCGGCAGACGGAGTTCGACACGCGCCTGAACCGGATCGGCATGCTGAATGCCATCGGCAACTTTCTGCCGACGGTGTCCGTGGGCATGTCGTTTTCGGAATCGCATTATGAGAACCGGACGTTTGTAAATCCGGACGGCAGTGTCTCGACGTATCCGGTGACGGAGTCGTTTACCGAGCAGTACATTATTTGGGACACAACCGGGAATCAATTGAGCAATCCGCGGCTGTCCGAACCGGTAACAATTACCCAGATCACGGACGTCCCGGAAGGTTCGTCGCGTTCCTCGCGGATGTACTTGTCGCTCAACGAATCGATCTTCGAAGGCGGGCGGCGCTATTTCCTCTATCGCAAGGCCACCACGCAGAAGAAGATCAATAACCTGTCCGTCATCGATGCACAGAAGACGCTGGCGGCGCAAATTGTACAGCAGGTCGTGCTCGTGCAGACGCAGCAGGAACTGCTCGAACTGAACCGCAAACTGCGCGATCAGCGCAAGGACCTCTTCGATCTTGCCAAGGCCCGGTTTGAAGTGGGCGCCGTGACGGAGCTGGACGTGCTGCAGGCGCAGATCGAGTTGAATACGGCCGAGAATTCGATCACGACGTCCGAACGCAATCTGCAAGCGAGCCGCGAGGCGTTGAATCAACTGCTCGGCATTGACCTGAGGAGCTCATTTCCACTTCCGGAAACGGAAGGCGTGACGCCGTTCGAGTTTGATTTGGATCAGCTCGTGGCCGAGGCGTATGCCAACCGCACCGACTTGCAGATCGCCGGTCTGACTGTGAATCGCACGAAGCACAACGTGAATGTGTATCGCAGCGAGTACTTGCCGCGCGTCAACTTCGGCGCGCAATGGGACCGCAGCGAAGTGTCAGGTACCAGCGAATATTGGACGCTGAACCCGCGCAATAATGACGCGACCTATTCTCTGAGTTTGAGCTGGACACTCTTCGACGGCTTTTCGCGCGAGTACAACATTGCCACGCAAAAGGTACAATATCTTCGCGCCGTCGAGAGCGAGCGCGCGCTGCGTCTGTCCACGGAACGAGCCGTGCGCGACGCCTTCTACAATTTGGAGAAAGTGTTCAAGGAGCTGCAGATCACGGAACAGAACCGCGATCTGGCAGACCGGCAATTGAATCTCGAACGCGAGCGCTATCGCCTCGGCGCCACCTCACAATTGAGCCTCCGCGATGCGCAATTCGTCTATGCCGAAGCCGAGACGAACCATCTGCAAAAGACACTCGAGTATCAGAGTACACTCATTGCACTGGAATTGGCCGTGGGAAGGCAAATCAGATAGAACGCTGAAACGTCGGAACATTGAAACGGCGACCTGAAAGGTCGCCGTTTTTAGCGAAGCGGCTTCCATCCTATGGCAAAGTGCTCAATGGCTCTGGGAACCAAGCACTATTGCAACAACTACGGCAGTTCCGAGAACACCTCCTATGAGAGAATTGGTCAACGCCTTGGATTTTGCGGCCCTATTGTAACCATACGAGTAACCCATCTTATAATGTTCACTGTGATGCGACAGGGCCATAAGTTCGCCAACTGGTGGGTCCTTCGATCCTTGGCTCACTGCAACCATAATGCCTGCTCCAATCAATCCAAGGACCAATCCACCCAGGATCCCGCCTGCAAACCACCCTCCTCCGTTATAGTTCTGCCCTGCTGAGGCGCGACCCATCGCCAGTCCGATTTCATAAGTGTCCAGTGATTGTGTACCCGCAGCAACATCCTGAGACGCTTGCTGCTCGTTCGGTTTCTGCTGCATCTCTTGCGCGAAGGACACAAGAGGTTGCAGGAGAATCAGCCATGCAAGAACCATACAAACTGCTTTCATATGATGTTCTTCCTTTCGCTGAAAGAGTTTCTGTGGAATCGCGTGCTTAGTAATCAGAATTTGGGTTTAACATACGGAAAAAGTAATCTAAGTGCAAGATCGGCACTGCCTCTCTGGTCTCGATGACACCTGCTATATGCTTCACATGCGTGCTTTGCACGCAGCCACTTCTTGCATCTGACCCAGAACTATCGTATATAATAAGGTTTAGAGAGGCGCAGAGACGCGAAGTACGAGGCATTAACTGATCAGCGCCCGTTGGCGGAACATATTGTTTTTATTGATAGAAACTTAGGGTAGAGACTTGTCCGAACGGTTAATGGCGGCGATCGAGGAACGCGTCGCGTGGGTACAGGACTACGTGATGCAGCCCGAGTACCTAAACCGGTTCGCGCCGGAGGACATGCGCGAGGCGGTGATTTGCTACTTTGAATCCGGCGGCAAGCGGCTACGGCCGGCGGTGCTGCTGTTCTGTGTCGGAGCCGTCGGCGGAGATGAGCAGATGGCTCTGAGTGCCGCAGCAGCGGTGGAGATTTTCCACACCTGGACGCTGGTACACGACGACATCATCGACCGCGACGACACGCGGCGCGGCGCGCCGACGGTGCATGAACGGTTCTTTCGCAAGCCCAGCACGCAACAGCTTTTCAACAACCACGACGGTGATTCGCGGCATTACGGGATCAGCGTGGCCGTCCTCGCTGGTGACGTACAGCACGGTTGGGGCATCAGCCTGATGACCGAACTCACCACGAAGTTCGGCCTGAATCCGCTGGTGACGCTCAAGATCATGAACACGCTCGACACGCGCGTGCTCTGTACGCTCGTGGATGGCGAGATGCTGGATATTCAGTATTCGAAACTCCCGATTGAGCGTTTGACCGTTGAACAGATCGAGACGATGCTGTGGAAGAAGACCGGCGCATTGTTTGAGTTCTGCGGCACGTCCGGTGCAGCCATCGGCATGAACACGCCTGACTTCGAACATCCTTACGCCGTTAGTCTCGCGGCATTTTGCAGCGCGTGCGGTTCCGCGTTTCAACTGCAGGACGATATACTGGGAGTGATCGGCGACGAAAAAGTCCTGGGCAAGCCGGTGGGCAGCGACATTCGCTCGGGCAAGCGCACCGTGATTGTGCAGCACGCTTACTTGAATGCGACTCCTGTTGAGCGCAAAGTGATTGATGATACCTTGGGCAGTTTAGATGCCTCGCAGGATCAGATTGCCGACGTGACGGAGATTTTGACGCGGCGCGGCGGCATCAGATTCACCGCCGAGCGAGCGCGGCAGCATGTGAATCATGCGCTCGAACATCTCGAGAAGATCCCGGCGTCGAAGTACCGCGACTGGCTCGGTGACTGGGCCCAGCTCATGATCGAGCGGAACTTCTGAGATGGAGTCCGTCTGGGTCGCGCTGGCGGGAGCGATCGTGTACCTCGACACGACGGCCGTGGGGCAAATCATGATCTCGCAGCCGCTCATCGCGTGCACTTTGTGGGGAGTGATCGTTGGACGTCCTGAAATCGGTTTGTTCTTTGGAATCGTGTTTCAGCTCTTGTGGCTCGGCAGTCTCGCGATCGGCGCCGCCAGATTCCCGGAAGGCAATGTCGGTGCGTTCGTCGCGACGGCCTTGGCCGCACGCATACCACCGCTTGCAAATGGGGAACCGGCCTGGATCGTGCTTGCCGTTGCAGCGTTTGTCGGAATCCTGACCGCACAATTTGGCAGTTACGTCACGCCGCTGGTGCGAAAAATCATGAACACATATGCGCCACGCGTAGTCGAAGCGGCGAGTGCCGGCAATGTCGGTCAATTTCGACTCCTCTTTGCCGGGGGCATTGGCATTCACGCCGTGACCGGTTTTGTCTTTACGTTGATTGCTTTTCTGGCGGGCAAATGGATCTGTTCACTCTATACCGGTGATTTCAGCACGGCCGGTGTCAGTGGTGCGGTCGTCCAGTCGACCGACACGCTGCTATCCGGCATTTGGCCGGCCTTGTTAGGTGCTGGAGTTGCGGTAATCACCTGGCAGTTCACGCGCAAACATCTATGGAAGTGGTTTGCGGCCTCGACGGTTGTCTTCTTTGTCGCGGGGTGGCTGTGGCAGAGCTGAGTGCACGCGAAGCGCATCAGATTGCCCGCAGGTTGTTCCTGATTCAGGTGTTGCTCAACTATCGCACGATGCAAGGCGGCGGCTATCTGTTTGCGCTGTGGCCATGGCTGCGAAGCTTAGCGCACCGTGCGGAACTTAGTCGCGATGTCTCCGGTTACATGAATTCCCATCCGGTATTTGCGGCCTTCGCAGCGGGTGCCATGCGCAGAAAACTCGAGTTGACTTCTGCATCTCCCTTGTACGCGGAGGAGGAATTTGGACCATGGCGGGAATCGCTGGCCGGGCCGCTGGGAGTCACCGGCGACGCGCTGATCTGGGATCGCTGGAAACCGTTGGTGTTTGCGGCCGCAACTTGGGTACTATTAATTGTTCCCGATCTGACCGTATGGGCGGTGGTCGCGTGCGCGACACTCTTGGTCTATAACATCCCGCTCTACGCGTTGCGCGTCCGGGGCGTGAACAAAGGATACGAGTTGGGCGAACATGTGCTCGAAGCACTGCGCGACCCTCGCTTCAATCAATGGCGGCGGCGCTTGACTCTGGCAGGAGTTGTGCTTGCGGGCGCCTTGTTTTCGACCGGAATCTGGAATGCGTCGCAAGGTACAACCGTGCGCGGCGCACAGTACGTCATCGCATTTGCCGTCATGCTGCTGGGACTGCGCTTTCGACTTTCTGCGTCCACGGCGACACTCTTTGCCGCGCTCGCAGCCTTGTTGGTTCCTCAAGTCTTTTAGTTCGCCCCATTCTCGTGATTCAAAGAGAGATTATCCTACTCAACCGCCTCGGGCTGCATATTCGGCCGGCGGCGCAATTCACGAAGATCGCTTCCAAATACAAGGCGGACGTTTTTCTCGTGCGCGACGGAATGCGCGTGAATGCCAAGAGCATTATGGGCGTCATGATGCTGGCGGCCGGGCAAGGCTCCAAGCTGATGCTCGAATGTATGGGTGAAGACGAACAAGAAGTCTGCAACGAACTGGTGAGCCTCATTGAAAACAAATTCGGTGAAGAGTAAGGCGGGCGCTCCGGCATCCACCAACGGCATCGCCTGCGCGGAGGTGATCCTGCGCGGCATTCCCGCTTCGCCCGGCATTTCCATTGGCCGCGTGCACCTGCTGATTCAGGAAGAGATGAAGGTCGTGCCGCGGAAAATCGCCCCCGCCGAAGTGGAAGGCGAGCGCGCCCGGCTCAAGCAAGCGATGACCGAGACGCGTACGGCCATTGAACGTTCGCGGGATCGCGCGCTTGCGCTGGCGGGGATTGCCGTCGGCAAAATCTTTGACGCGCATTTGCTGATTCTCGAAGATCAGTTCCTCGAACAGCAGGTCATGCAGCGCGTCGAACGCGAGCAGTTCAGCGTGGACTACATTGTCAACGACGTCCTGGGCCATGCCATTGACACACTGACCAAGCAGGACGGCGAGATGTTTCGCGAGCGCGCCGCCGATATTCGTGACGTGCGCAATCGCCTGCTCCGTTTTTTGCACGGCAAGGGCGACGTGATGCCGGATAAACCCAGTGAGCCGGTTATTCTGGTCGCTCCCGATCTTTCTCCAACCGACACGCTTCATATTGATCGTCAGTTGATTCAGGGCATCGCCGCGGACACGGGCGGCCTCACGTCGCATACGGCCATCCTGGCCAGATCGCTGGACATTCCCGCCGTTGTCGGCCTCGGAAATCTCTCCACCTGGGTGAGAAACGGCGATTCGGTCGTATTGAACGGCAATTCGGGAAAGGTGATCGTCAATCCCACCGACAGCTCGTTGGAAGAGTATCAGGGCAAGCGCGAGCGTTACGTCAACTTCCTTGCGTCACTGGAAAACCTGAAGGATCTGCCGGCGACCACGACGGACGGCCACGAAGTCAAACTATGGGGCAACATCGAGCTGCCGTTTGAAGCCGATTCCGTGCTCACCCACGGCGGTTCCGGAGTCGGTCTGTTTCGCAGTGAGTATCTCTTTCTGACGCGCCAGACGGTTCCGACGGAGAACGAACAGTTCGACACCTACGACCGCGCGGCGGAGATTATGGCGCCGCGTCCGATTGTGATCCGCACGTTTGATCTGGGCGGCGACAAGCTGCACGGCACGATCAATATCAAAGAAGAGAAGAATCCGTTTCTTGGTTATCGCGCGATCCGCGTCTCGCTCTCGCGCCGGGATCTGTTCCGCTCGCAGCTGCGCGCCATCGTCCGTGCGTCGTCGCGTTGGAACGTCCGCGTCATGTTTCCCTTTATCTCCGGCGTGGAAGAACTGCGACAGGCCAAGGCCGTGCTCGCCGAAGCGTGCGCGGAGCTGAAACACGAACGCATTCCGCACGACGAGCGGCTGCAGGTGGGCATCATGGTGGAATTGCCTTCGTCCGTGATCATCGCCGACAAGCTTGCCGCCGAGTGCGATTTTCTTTCCATCGGCACGAATGACCTGATTCAGTACACGCTCGCAGCGGATCGCGGCAATGAAATGGTGGCCAGCTACTTCAAGAGCTTCCACCCCGCCATTCTTCGCATGATTCAAATGACCGTCAAAGCGGCACACAAGCTTGAGAAGCCCGTCGCGATTTGCGGCGAGTTAGGCGGCAGTCCGGTGGCCGCTCCGGTTCTGGTCGGCCTCGGAATCGATGAGCTCTCCATGAACTCGTCGTCTATTCCGGAGATCAAAAAGATTATCCGTTCGCTTTCCTATGACGACTGCCAGCGCATCGCCGCCAAGGCGCTGCGCATGGATACCGCCGAGGAAGTGACGAAGTATCTTACCAAAGAACTCAAGTCGAAGCTCGCGGATCTGCCGATCTGGTTTTCGTAGTTAATTACTCCTTCAACATTCGTGACCAAACTGAATCTCACTCCCGATCGTCTGCGCGCCATTGACGCGCATGACATGCTCGGCAAGACGCTCGAACTTCCGCGCCAGCTGATTGCCGGAGCGGAGTTGGGCCGCGCTTTCGTCAAAGCTCACGAGCTTTCGACTCCCGATGCGGTGGACTGGTACGGTCTCGGCGGCAGCGCCATCGCGGGCGACATGCTGCAAGCGCTCGGCTATGAACCGCCCGCCGTTGGCTTGCGCCTTGCCGTGCAACGCTTTCCGCGGGCGGCTGATCACCTGCGGATCATCTGCAGCTATTCCGGCGACACGATCGAGGCTGTGCAGGCATTTCAGAATGTCGCTCCCTCGCAAATCTGGTTCGCAATCAGCAGCGGTGGGCAAATTGAACAGCTTGCCGGTCAAGCTGACGTACCGCACCTGAAGATTCCCGCAGGCTATCCTCCTCGCGCTGCTCTCGGATTCATGCTCGGCGCCATGATGGCGGTCTGTGAGGAACACCTGAAGTGCGTCGTCTGGGGACTTCCGACAGCCAAGCTGGAGCAGGATGCTGAGGCGTACCGGTCGCTCGATCCCGAAACGAATGCGGCGCTCGCGCTGGCGATGCAACTGGTGGATCGCACTCCAGTCATCTACACGGTTGACGGATCTTCCATGCCCGCCATAGCGATGCGTTTCCGCACGCAGCTTGCCGAGAATGCCAAATGCTGGTCGCACGCCGCTCAGCTTCCGGAACTGGCACACAATGAAGTCGAGTCATTCTCTGCCCTCGGCCAGCTACTCCCGCCGCCGCTGGTGATCCTGCTCGGCAGTTGGACGCTGGCAAAGCCGCTGGTTGATCCGCGTCCCGCGCTGCGCCAAACCCTCGAGCAGCATTCGCTCAAACACATCACGATTGATCCGTCCTCAGCTTGGCCAACAGCCTCCCGGCTGGAAGCCGTGCTCCGAACTCTCTTCCTTCTGGACGCTGCAACCATCTATCTGGCCGTTCTGCGCGCCACAGATCCCTTCCAGATTCCTGTTATTACTCAGCTTAAAAAAGCCACGACAATTACTTGAAAGGCAGTCGGATTTTCACTATTTTTATGTTTTGTGAACTTTTAGAACAAAGCGGACGGCATTGAAAGCCATTATTCCGGTTGCCGGCGTCGGATCCCGCCTTAGACCTCATACTTTCACTCTTCCCAAAGTCCTCCTGAATGTTGCCGGGAAACCAATTCTTGGACACATTCTCGATCACCTCGTCGCGTCCGGAGTGACGCGGCTGACGCTGATTGTCGGCCATATGGCTGAATTGGTGGAAGAGTATGTGCGGAAGAACTACTCGCTGCCTTCCGAATTCATCTTACAGGCCGAGCCAAAGGGTCTTGGTCACGCGGTTTCCCTGGGACTCAACGATGACGACCGCGAAGTGCTCGTCATCCTTGGCGATACTATCTTTGAGATTGATTTGAAGTCGGTGCTCCAGCATTCGACGTCAACCTCTCTCGGCGTTAAGGAAGTGCCCGACCCGCGCCGCTTCGGCGTGGTGGAGACGGAGGATGGAACGGTTGCACGTCTCGTCGAGAAGCCGGATACTCCCCGTTCCAATCTTGTTTTGGTTGGCATCTACGTCATCCGCAATGCTCCGCTCCTCAAACAGTGCATTCAAACGCTGTTCGAGCGGCAGCTCACCACGCGCGGCGAGTACCAGTTGACCGACGCGCTGCAGCTCATGATCGAGCACGGCGAGCGCATGAAGACTTTCCCGGTCGCCAACTGGTATGACTGCGGCAAGCCGGAATCGCTGCTGGCCACGAACCGTCACCTGCTCGATCTTCAAGGCGGCGACGGGCATGAACCGCAGCCGAATGCGGTCATCGTTCCGCCGGTGTACGTGCATCCTGAGGCCATTCTCGAACGCGCCGTGGTCGGTCCTTATGCCACGATCGGCGCGGGAGCCATCGTGCGCGACGCGCAGGTCCGCGACTCCATCTTGGGCGAGGGCGCGCGCGTTGAAAATGCGCTCGTGGAAGGCTCGCTGGTCGGCAACAATTCCGCCATTGTCGGTCAATTTCTCCGCTACAATCTGGGCGATTCCAGCGAAATCGTCACGTCCGGTGAGCTGACAAACTAATTTCAGTCTCGATTTGGATTTTGAGTTTTCTTACTTTCTTACTTTCATTGGATGAGGGAAATGAGCAGTTTCGTTTTCTCCAGCGAATCGGTCACGGAAGGACATCCGGACAAGATTGCTGACCAAATTTCCGATGCGATGCTCGATGCGGTGATGAAGGAAGATCCGCAGGGCCGTGTCGCGTGCGAAACGTTTGTGACCACCGGCCTCGCGCTGGTCGGCGGCGAGATTACGACCAAGACCTACGTGGACGTGCCCAGCCTGGTGCGCGGCGTCGTCAAGAGTATCGGCTACACGGATGCCGCCTACGGATTCGATTTTGAAACCTGCGCCGTTGTCACGACCATTGACCGGCAAAGCCCGGACATTGCGATGGGCGTGGATCGTGAAGGCGCCGGCGATCAGGGTATGATGTTCGGATATGCCTGTAAGGAAACGGACGAGATGATGCCGATGCCGATCGTGCTCGCGCATCGTCTCACCCGCCGCTTGTCGGAAATTCGCAAAGCGGGCACCCTTCCTTATTTGCGCCCGGACGGCAAGGCCCAAGTCTCTGTTCGTTACGAAGACGGCAAGCCCAAGGCCGTTGAGACAGTTGTCGTGTCGTGTCAGCATGATGAAAACATCACTCAAGAAGAGATTCGCGCTGACATCGAACGCGAGATCATCCGTTGGGCTATTCCAAAACAGCTCATGAGCAACGGTTGCCGTTTTTACGTAAACCCGACCGGACGGTTCGTCATCGGCGGTCCGCAGGGTGACGCCGGACTGACGGGGCG
>CAYJKM010000020.1:0-24668 GCA_964370805.1 uncultured Alphaproteobacteria bacterium
TGCCCCTTTCGTATCATTTAACACTATGCAAAAAAAGCATCTGCACGGGATTTTGCTGATTGTGCTGCTCGCCGGGTGCGGAGGAGACCGGTTTTCGGCGGAAAACACCTATATACATGAAAAAAAAGGAATTGAGCTTAGTTTTCCGGATTTTTCACCACAACCAGCCATTCTTTACGGATCGGCAGAGATCAGAGCTGCTGATCCTGCCCGGCACTCTGAACCGTTTACTTTCCAGATATTTCCACATACTGGAGGTGCCTGCGAAGGCGGCCTTGTGGTGCCGGGTTTTGACTACGATAACGCCCGGGTGAAGCGCACGCTTACTCGTTTGATGATCGAGGATACGGTAGCGGGGTTGAAATATGTCGTCGTGCCCTTGCCGCACGGCAGTGGAGTTGTGTTCTATTTGGAGGGCGAGACGTACTCTGCGGTTGCATTTCACCTCGCGCGTACACCTAAAGATACGCTTTTTCTGAACGCGAAAAAAGTTGACGGCGTGGAGCAGTACTTGCTGGAAGATTCATCGTATCTGGCCATTGCTCCGGCATCAGGATTTGCCGATGAATTCGAAACGTCAGGGATCGGTTCATTTCTGCAACGCGAACTGAAGAACGGCAAGCGGCACGTTGTGCTGGCGTTCGATCGCGATGCAAGGCGCGCGCGACAGGTCGCAGAAACGTACGTGAAAATGAAGCGAGAACAGCTGGAAAATGCGGTGCTGGACTCGCTTGCCTCCATACTTGCGTTCTCGCTGATGACGGAAGATGACGAGACGAACCGGGCTTTCGCCGTGTTGTCCGCTTCGCTCGCGAACGCACAGCCTCAGTTGGGCTTGAACAGTCCGGCAGAGATCGAACAAGCGGCGGCCTGTGCGACCGGGATGTTTCTGGCTTCGCGTGCGCGCACAAACGTTGCGTTCGGATCCAATCGCGCCAAGAATCTCTCGCCGCGAGTGCGCTGGGGACCGGGAGCCTATCGCGCCGCGCTGTTCTACGGGATGGCGGCTGAAGACTCGCTGAAGCGGGTCTCGCTTGACGTGCTCGCCAACGCGGCCAAGCTGCACGGCGAGCAGGCTGAGAATCTCTTTGTGTTGGGTGACGATGCGGTTTCGGACACGCTGATGAAGCTGGCCATTGCGCACATTCGGTATGCCGAGATCCTGAATCTGTGCGCGGATATCGCTGCTGCCCGCGGCGACCGCGGTGCGGAGACCTCGTATCGCCGAGACTCGGGAACCGCCTACAAGAGTGCCCGCCGCTATTTCGCCGGATCAAAAAGCTATTATCGCTCCTTGCCGCCCGAACAGGAATTGACGCTCACGGAAAAAATGAGTGCCCTGGAAGCAGAGCTCGATGACGTTGAGCTGATGCTGAGCGATGAGCGGCTGGTGCCGCCACCGGATACCGCGCTGTATGTGTCCGCGGGCGCCCACTACGGTTTCAGCTGGCTGGCGGAGAAACCGAGTGCCATTTTACCGGAGTCGCTGGATGGATACACGTGGCAGAAATGGACGGCGTACCGTTTCGGCAACGACTACAAGGTAACGCAGACGCCGGATCTTGACAGCACGATTGCCGTGCTCTTGCACGGCCCGCTGCCGGGGGCGTTGACTGAAAACCCGGGAGTCGGCGGCGAACCTTCGTTGCCGGTCATGGCGGCGGCGTACGAGAATTTGGCCGAGCTGTATTTAGGATTTCGTCCGAATTGGCTGATTCGCAGGGTGGATCTCGAGCCGCGTCCGCCGCAGAGTTGGGGACATACAAAGGCGCGCATCCCGTTCGGCAGCGGCTTCATCCTACTCGATTATGACTTTGAGAATAGTAAGGCGATCATTGCGATGCAGGGCATTGACGGCAAATTGGATGTATTCTTCGGTTGCCCGCTGCCGACCGGAGGCTTCGCGCGAACGCAATTTGCATTGTCGGAGGACGCACCGAAAGTCCGCATCCGCGCCGAACGCGATATTGAGAATCGAGTGAAACTAAGCGTGAAAATCGAAAATTGAAAATCGAAAATTGAAATGACCGAACCCTACGATCTCGGCGAGCGGCTGCAGAAATTCGCCGGGCGGATCATGAACGTTTACAACGCATTGCCAAGTCACGGTCTGGGAGCTACTTTGAGAAGCCAGCTTTCAAGGTCAGGTATGTCCGTCGGTGCCCATTTCGCAGAAGCGAGCCATTCAAAGTCAGCCGCTGACTTCGTAAGCAAGTGCAGTGGAGCCCGCCAGGAATTGGAAGAGACTCTATACTGGATTAATCTCGTAATCCAGGCAAAGCTTGTCAAAGAATCGAGATTGAAGGATCTTGTTGCAGAAGGGCGGGAACTCATTGCCATCCTCGTCACGATGACAAACAAGGCGAAGCGTCGAATACACGCATGATCAGTTTTCAATTTTCAATTTTCAATTTTCGATTTCATGTCTGACCCCATCCTCGGCATCGATATTGGCGGAACGAACATCAAGTTTGGACTGGTGAGCGAGCGGGGCGAGCTGCTCGACACAGTTACGGTGACCACGCCGCGCGAGCGGGACATGCCGGATATCGTAAAGCTGTGCCAAAAGGGTGCGCGGGATTTGCTTACGAAGACAAAGCTGACGCCGCGCGGGTTGGGGATCGCCGCGCCGGGCGTGGTTGATATCGCGGGCCAATTGGTCGTGGCGGCGCCGAACTTTCCGACTTGGAAAAACGAGCCGCTACTCGATGTCATGAGCAGAGTTTTTGGACTCTCAGCCGTGCTGGGCAATGACGTTGATTTGATGGGAGTAGCGGAGCATCAGTGGGGTGCGGCGGTCGGGCTGAGACATTTCATTGCCACGGCGGTTGGAACCGGAGTGGGCGGAGCGATCTTCATTGACGGCAAGCTCTATCGCGGGGCGCACGGCGCCGCGGCCGAAGTGGGATTCACGATCATCGCGCCGGACGGGCCGGATGTTTCCGGCGTCAAAGGCGCTGTGGAAGGGTACATCGGCCGCAAGGGCTTCGATGACATTGTAGGAAAGTTGTTTCCGACCGGAGAATTCCCGACGCCGCGACGCATCACGGAACTGTCCAACAACGGCGATCCGCGCGCGCGCCGCGTGCATGAGATCATTGCGGGATACTTGGCTGAGGCGGTCGCCACGTGGCTGCATCTGTTGAACCCCGAAGCGATCATTCTGGGCGGCGGCACGCTGGCGAATGCCACCTATTTCTTTGAAGTTTTCGAACAGAAGTTGAAGGCGCGCGCCCTCAAGACGCACACGGAGCATCTGAAGATTCTGCCCGGCAAGCTTGGGTACTTTGCGGGAGTCCAGGGCGCAGCGGCGTATTGGATGATTGATCATTCGCGTTAGCGGTTTGCAGAACATCTTTTCGCGAGTTCCGGTTCAACCGAAGGAGGTGGACCATGCAGCGCGGGTACATGTTATTGGTGATGATGGCAGTGCTTGCAGTTTTTAGCACCTCGTTGCTGGCACAGCCATCGATCACTTTCTTCTATTACTTTGATGACGGAGTGCCACCGGAGGAACTACCCTTAGGCTGTCCGTGTACGGATGGGGCGCCGTTCCACGAAACCGCGACAGTGTGCATACTGTATGACTGGTTTGGGGATGGCCCAGGCGCCTGTGACTCAGTGCTCACATGCTGGATCGATCCCTTCATCGAGCCGGGCTATTTTGCTCAACCGGAACCACTCGTCATTGACGACCCGACTGCAGGAGTACCAATTTATATCGACTTTGTCTCCGGAGACTGCTGGTGGACGACCTCAACCTTTGTGGTTTACCCCGGACCGCTGGAGATTTTCTTGTCAGGTGATGACTGGAGTTGTTCTCCGGGACCCCGTCCGATCTTTGAATGCTGGCTCTTTCCGCCGTGGGATGTGCAAGCCAGTGATGACACATTGTGCACATATATAATGCTGACGTGGGAGCATTTTGGTGTTACTGCTCTGGGATTCAATATCTACTGCGATGAGGAGCTCGTGGCCACCTGTGGCCCCACTACACGTGACACAATGCTTCAAGTAACTTCCTCGGTTCCCCGGCTGTATGCGATGACTTCCATCTTTGACTTTGGAGAAAGCTGGCAGTCTAATGCAGATTTCGGCAGCGCCACGCGACTCGTTCTTGAAGAGGGAGCGTCCGGAGATATTCAAGGCGAACACCTTGCCGGTTCCGAATTCACAGTTGGTTTTGATTTACCGATGGCAACTCCTGAGGAGTGCCCGACAATCGCGACGTTGATCCTCTTGTCAAATAGCGTAGTGATTGACACGCTTTGCAGCGATACGTTTGTCACCGCGATGACTTGTCACTTTCCGGAGGTCGCGGACAGCGTTCTAACGAATTGTCGATTGCTGCTGGTGGCGAATCCGCTCGCCCCTGACTCAGGTTTCAGCAGTACGGACACTACGGAATCTACTTTCACTCTTGTTCCACTTTCAGTCAGCGATCCGGCATACTTGGCGACAGACTTCGCAGTCACGTCGATCTATCCGAATCCCTTCAATACGGAGACACAGATCGAATTCGTCCTGCCACGCGATGGCGAGGTGTCAATCGACGTCTACAACATTTCGGGTCAGCACGCGACTACGCTCGCCAACGGCCGGTATTCCTCTGGAACACACCAAGTGGTATGGGACGCGAGTTCGTTTAGTTCCGGTGTTTATTTTTGCCACGTGACGAGCGGATTCTCAAGCCTGACTGCAAAACTCCTTTTGCTGCGATAGAGCTTAAATCCATCATCAACGACTATGAAACGACTGCTCTGTTTCGCCATTCTCTGTACGCTGGCCACCTTCGTTGCCTGTAAGAAGGACGAGGATGAATACAATCCGTACCCGGTCTGGATTCTCAATGCGTTTGCTGTCGTGGACTCGAGTGAGATCGGAATTCCCGAAGCGCCGGTCAACGGCTGCCCGCAGGCGATCTTCTACGTCTTGCCGAATGGGTCGGACTCGACGGTCAACTGTTTCGAACACTCGAATCGCGTGAAGGTCTGGAATCATATCGACAGCGTGGTGACGATAGAGTACTACCTGCATTGTGATGGCTATTTCGATTCAGACCCGCAAACGGTGACCTTTCGCGTGGAAGATGCCTATCAGCGTCCGGGACGCGACGGGCCGGAAGTGGAGGTTAATCAAACGGTCATCATGGAACCGCAGTAAACAACTTCATGCTCATGAACGAACTCCGTTGCTTTCCGGGTGTGACGGATCATGTTCCTGATTTCCGGTCGATCTGCTACAAACAATCTCAATAGGGAATTCGTGTCTAAACTGTATTTTGCTTTCGGTATTCATAACCACCAGCCGGTGGGGAATTTTGACCACGTTTTTGCGACAGCTTACGCGCGGGCCTATCGTCCCTTTTTGGAAATTGCGCTCGAACATCCTCACATCCGTTTTTCCCTGCACACGTCCGGGCCGCTGCTGGAATGGATGGAGCAGCACGAATCCGGTTACTTTGATCTGATCGGCAAGCTGCTTGAACGTAAGCAAGTCGAATTGCTGGGCGGCGCGTTCTATGAGCCGATTCTGCCAATCCTGCCGCGCGCCGATGCTCTGGAACAAATTGCACGGATGAAAGAGTATCTGCGGAAGCACTTTGGCGTGACTCCGCGCGGGGCGTGGCTCGCCGAGCGCGTGTGGGAACCCGGACTGGCCGAGATTCTCTCCGAAGCCGGGGTCGAGTATCTGCCGTTGGACGACGATCATTTCCTCGCTGCCGGATTGCGGCTGGAGGAGTTGACCGGCTACTATCTCACCGAGGCCAACCGCGCACCCGTGGCGCTCTTTCCGATTCACAAACGCCTGCGCTACACGATCCCGTTCGCCGACCCGCAAGCGACGATTGATTACATGCGCGAGTATGGAGCGGGGAAAGAAAATCCGCTCTTTGTGATGGCTGATGATGGCGAGAAGTTCGGCTTGTGGCCGCAAACCTACGAATCCGTTTACGAAGGCGGCTGGTTGCGGAAGTTCTTTGAGGCGCTCGAGCGGCATTCCGGCGAGATCGAAATGCTGACGCTGAGCGAAGCTCGCGACCGGATTCCGCCGGCGGGGCGAACCTATCTGCCCACCGGTTCCTATGCCGAAATGGGCGAGTGGGTGTTGCCGGCAAGCGTCGGCCGGGAGTTTCAGGATTATCTGCATGAACTGGAAACACGGGAAGACTGGCAGGAGCTGCGACCCTTCATGCGCGGCGGATTCTGGCGTGGATTCCTGGCGAAATATCCGGAAGCGAACTACCTGCACAAAAAGATGCTGCGCGTCAGCCGCAAGTATCACCGGCTCTCCTCGCGCAAGCGGAACGGGAAACTTTACACGCCTTTGCTGCGCGCGCAATGCAATTGTCCTTACTGGCATGGCGTATTCGGAGGATTATACCTTCCGCACCTGAGACACGCCGTGTGGAAGGAACTGGTGCTCGCCGAACAAGGTTTGGACACCGTCGCGCATCGGGGCGGGAAGTGGGTGGAAGTCGAGCGCGTCGATCACGATGCGGATGGATTCACCGAAGTGCTGCTGGAAAACTCCGCCATCAATGCGTATCTTGCGCCGCGTCACGGTGGCATGTTGTTCGAGTGGGATTACCGGCCGCGGGGCTACAACTTGCTGAACACGCTGACGCGCCGCGAAGAAGCCTATCACGCCAAGCTCAAGCAGGCGGTGGTCGCCGGAGCGGAAGAGCAGGGAGAACATGCGGCCTCCATTCATGATCTTTTGCTCACGAAAGAGGCCGGATTAGATAAAGCGCTGAAATACGACCGCTGGCCGCGCACCGCGCTACTTGATCACTTTCACGGCTGGAATGCCACGCTGGAAGAATTTCGGGACGCCACTCTGGCGGATTACGGGACGTTCCTGAATCAGCCGTATGAGATTGCCGAGATGTTCACGGACGGCGTGACCCTGAAGCGAACGGGAACCATCGGCGCGACGCCGGTGGAACTTTCAAAAACCGTGTGCGTAACGCCCGGCAAACCGGAACTGCGGATTCACTACCGACTTCGCAACCTTGCTTCAAACGAGCTGCACACTCCGTTCGGAATCGAGTGGAATCTGTCATTACAGGCGCCGAACTCGCCTAAACACTATTTCTCTTTGCCGGATTCCAACGTGCAACGGCGGCCGCTCCGGGAAACCGGCGAGCACGTCAACGTGCGCGAAGTGCTGCTGGCCGACGAACATGAAGGCGTGGCTGCGCATTTTGAATTCGTTAGCCCTGTCAAGCTTTGGCGGGTGCCGGTCGAAAGCGTGTCGTTGTCCGAAGGCGGTTTTGAGCGGATCTTTCAGTCGATCGCGCTGCTCTTTCAGTGGGAGCTGCATCTCGCGCCGCGCGCGGAGTGGGAGCAGAAATTCACGGTGACCCTGACCGACGCGTGATGAAATCAGGACACCCACAAGGGGTGTGACTACGTGACGGCACGCATCTCAAATATCCTGTTTATCATTCTGGCGTCGCTTGCGCTCGCGGGCGACGCTTTATTGTTGCGCGCCCAGGAAACGGCGGTGCCCGATACAGTGGCGGCGGACACGCTGCAAACGGATACTACGTTTACCACTCCGGTTGAATCGGACGAGGGTGTGGACACGGTTGTACACTACACAGCCGATGAGATTGACTTTGACGTGATCCGCAAGATCACGGTGCTCACGGGAGACGCGATTGTCACCTACAAAGACATGCGTCTCGAAGCCGGGCGAATCGAAGTGGATTGGGACGCGCAGCAGCTCATGGCCGAGCCGACGTTTGATACGCTATACGCGGATACTCTGCAAACCGTGATCGACACTGTTGAATTGGTGGGACGCCCGCATTTCATGCAGGGTGCGGACGATTTCTACGGCGATCAAATCGCCTATAACATGAAGACGAAGATCGGGCGGGTGCTGGGCGGAACGACGGAGTATCAGGAAGGCCACTACTACGGCAAGCAGTTCAAGCGGATTGCGTCGGACGTGATCATTGCCCGGGAAGGCGACTTCACGTCCTGCGAACAGGACCCGCCGCACTATCACTTTCACGCGAACGAGCTGAAGATCGTGGTCGGCAAACGCGTCATCGCGCGGCCGGTCTTTCTGCACTTTGATGACGTGCCGGTTATGGCCGCGCCGTATGGCATCTTCCCGCAGCAGAAGGGACGCACGTCGGGAATCCTGGTGCCGATCTTCGGCGAGTCGTCGTCGCAGGGGCGTTCGCTGCGTGATATTGGTTACTACTGGGCGCCTTCGGACTACATGGATGTAATGGGCTCGATCGATTACTATGAGAAATTTGGGATTCTGGGCCGCGCGCGGCTGCGCTATGCCAAGCGTTATTCGCTCGACGGATCCACGGATTTTGCCTTTGACACGCAGCGGCAGGGCGGCACTCGACAGCGTAATTTTGCTTTGCGCAGTCATCATAATCAACTGATCGACCGGAACACCCGGCTGGCTGTGGACGCGAGTTACGTCTCCAACCAAGCCTTTATTGAGGACTATGGTTCGGATCAAAACCAGCGCGAGCAACAATTGCGTTCCAGCGCCACCCTGAACAAGAGCTGGGACAACTCTCCCTGGACATCAAGCGTCTCGACCAGCTACACGCAGCAGTTGCGCTTGAAGACATGGGCGGCGTCGCTGCCGTCGGTATTATTCAATCACAAGACCGGGCAGCTCTTTCCGCCGCCGAAAGCACCGCGCGGCGTGCGCGGAGCAGTCGCTCTCAAGGAGCTGGAGCCGCCGTGGTATCGCGCCTTCATGTGGGGCTATCGCGTTGACTATCTGAACACGCTCGACATGCCTCGTCAGCCGCATCAGGAAGGGCTACGTCCCGCGCCGGTGGATATTGACGGAAACGTGGCTGCCCCCACGTCGATTGCCGGCACGGATTCCTTCGCCGTATTTCAGAAGGACGGCATGAGTCACAACGGCAACATCAGCGCCACGGCCAAGGTGCTCCGTTATCTGAATTTGAATCCGCGCTTAAATCTGAAATCCGTCTGGGTGCGCCGCACGCTGAACTACGAGCCGGTCGGGCACATCTTCGACCGCGAGGATGAGCACGGTTTCTTCACACGCACGACGTTTGACTTAGGCAGTTCGGCGACAACCAAACTCTACGGTACGGCGGTGAAGCCGTTCGGCATCGGCGCGAGTTTCCGTCACGTGCTCACGCCCAGCATGGGCTTTACGTATCGTCCTGACTTTGCCGACAAGAAGTGGGGCTATTTCGAGACCGCGCGTTTGGCCGACGGCCGTGAATACACCTACGATCGTTTTGCGGGAACCGAGATGTCTTCCAACGTCGGCGGTACGCCGATGGGTTTGTCGGAGTTGTTCAGTTTCGGGCTCGACCAGCTCTACCAAATCAAAGTCGGTGAAGACACGGAGGAGGCCGAAGCCAAGCGCTTTGACTTGCTGTCGTGGAGCATGAACACGGGCGTGGATATTAAGCGCGATTCACTGCGCTGGAATAATCTCGGCTCCAGCTTTCGCACGTCTCTGCCGGGGACGTTGATCGGTCCGATTCAAGCCGTGGGGATTGACGTCAGCATGGCGCACTCTTTCTACCGTCCCGTGAATGGCATCAGGGTGCGCGAGTTCTATTGGGACAGCTCGCCGTGGTATGCTCCGCTCGATCTGCTGAACACGGCCGTGAATCTGAGCTTTGCGGTGAGTTCGGAGACCATCGGCGACTTGTTCGGCACAGGCCGCGAGCGCGACTCGGAAGCAGAAGCGTTTGACACCACGGAGACCTCCGTGGATGAGGACACGTTAGTCGTTCCCCCCAATCCGGCCAGCCTCCCGGAGATGCGGCGCGATGAGCGGCCGAGTCCGCAGCAGGGATACAACGTGTCACAACTCTTCGAGATGCCGTTGTCCTTGCGCATCGGGCTGCGTCAGAGCCGTGATTACGTGATCGGGACCAAGACGTCTTCACTCACCGCCAGCCTGCCGTTTTCGCTCACCCCGCGCTGGGATATTCAGTTCGACTACACGGTGGATCTTCACCGCAAGCAGGTGACGAACGCGTACGTGACGGTCACACGCGACTTGCATTGCTGGGAAGCAAGCCTGCAGTGGAGCCCGATCGGTTATCGTCCGGGCTACTTTCTGCGGATTGGGTTGCGCTCGCCGCAACTGCGCGACGTCAAGATCGAGCGGCGCAGAGGGGCGGGGATCGGAAGGCTGTTCTAATGCCGGATTACCAGTCGATTGTCACGCACAACGATTTCGACGGCCTCGGCAGCGCGGCGCTGCTCTCGTGGGCGTTTGACTTGGATCACATTCGCTTTGCCGGGCCGATCACGATCGCCAAAGCCGAAATCCCGATTTCGCTGCGCGATATCGTCAGCGACCTGCCGTATCCGCTCGAATGCGGCCTCTGGTTTGATCATCATGCCGGGAATCTGGAAGAACTGAGGCTGCGCGGGATCGATCCGCAGAGCATTCCCGGACGTTTCGCCGTGGCGCCGTCGTGTGTCCGCGTGGTGTATGATCACTTGTTGGAAACGGATGAGCTGCCGGAGGACTTTGCCGCGCTGGCGGACGCGGGAGACGTAATTGACAGCTTCGCGTATCCCGATATCGAGGCCTGGCGGGCGGATACCGCTGCCAATCGGGTGGATCGCGCGTTGAACTTCTCTGCTGGAGATCGCCGCGCCCACGAGCGCTTTCTCCGCGAGCTCGTGTTCATGATGCGCGACCTGCCGCTCGCAGAGATCGCGTCGCAAGCGGAGATCGGCGAACGCGCGGCGAAGTATCTGGAGACCGAGCAGCGCATGCTGGACGTGCTGCAGAAGTACGGCCGGCTTTTCCCGGATGAGCGAAGCGATCTGTTCGTGATCGACACGACGTCGTTTCTGCAGCCGCTCCGGTTGAACAAGAAGCTGATCGGGCTGGTTGAGCCGCGGGCGCGCGGCTATGTCGAGATTAAGCCGGTCTTCCGCAGCAGCCGCAAAACGAACGATGTTTCCGTGTCGCTCTCCCTGGCCCTGGCGATGCAGACAGCAGCGCACAAGAAGGACATGGGCGAAATTGTGCGGCTGCTGAACATCGGCGACGGCCACGCGGGCGCGGCCGCGGGCGTGTTTCGCGGCGAATCGCCGCGCGATTTCCAGAAATTCCGGGAGGAAGTACCCCGCATGATTTGGGAAATTTGGAAGAAGCAGCCCTAACAAGTTTCAGGTGCACACGTCTCAAGACTAAAAGAAAGGCGGCCAACGGGCCGCCTTCCTTGTTGTTACAGGAGAGATCCTTCGCATCGCAGCGCGATGTTCAGGATGATTTGCCGCCTTCGCGGCAAATCATTTCACCAGCATCAGCTTTTTCACTTGCGAGTGCCCGCTGGATTCGAGGCGGGCAAAGTAGAGGCCGGTCGGCAAGTCGCGCGCGTCAAAGGTCATTTGATAACGGCCGGCCGTGCGCATTTCATCCACCAAAACGGCCTGCTCGCGGCCCAGCACGTCGTAAACCTTGAGCGTGACGTGTCCCGTTTCCGGCAGATCGAAGCGGATTTCCGTCAGCGGATTGAACGGATTCGGATACGCATCATGGAGCGCGAACTCGGTGGGAATGTCGCCGCCCGGTTCTTCAGCGCTATTGAAACCGTCCGGCGCCTGCGTCGTGATACGGATGGCCCGGTTTGGCTGTAAGCTGCCCATCGATGCCGGATACACGTTTGCGTAGGTCAGGTTTAGACCGGTCTGCAGGTAGTAGTTCTGAATTCCGACCGTGGCGTAGTTGCTGTACCGGCCGCGATCAACTTGCACGACGTCGTTGTACTGCAGGAGGATGCTGCCGTCACCGGACGGATTGTATTCAAGAATCGCTTCGAATACTTCCGGGCAATCGTTGCCACCCGGCGCAAGGCATTC
Source organism: uncultured Alphaproteobacteria bacterium (assembly GCA_964370805.1). GTDB lineage: Bacteria > Electryoneota > RPQS01 > RPQS01 > RPQS01 > CAYJKM01. The sequence goes on from CAYJKM010000020.1 coordinate 11,862, forward strand.
GCGGGCGTAGCAGCGCCACATGATGATGAAGCGGTTCGGCGAATCCCAGCGTGTCCAAATGTACCAGAGGTTGCCGATCGTCGGACGGTTTGTGGTCGTGTCGATGAGCAGGTCATCCCAGAATGGGGAAACGAGCAGCCACGGTGCCATCGTCATCGGTAATTCCCAATTGCGGAACTCGGGCAGATGCGGATCTTCAAAACTAAACCAGCCGTTGCTGCAAATCCAGATCGTGCTGTAAGTCTGGCCGTAGAACGTAAACGGAGCCGGCAGCGGTTTCATGAAGTAGGAGTCGTCGCGCACGGAGTCTGCCGTTCCGCCTTCCCCGCCAAACGCCGGATCGAGTTCGATCCAGTTGTAGGTCGGCGTGGCGGCAAAGCCGGCATCGATGTCTTCATATGCATAATAGCCGTACGCATCGGGGCCGGTCGGCGCGGTCGAGGTTACAACGCCAATCGGCAGCATCTGTCCGCGCGTTCCGACCGGCACTCCGTCATTCATCAGGTCATAACGAAGCTGAACTTGCCGTCCGGGCGTCACCCCGGCCGCGCAGGTGACCTGAAATCCGTCGCTGCTGACGACGGTCTGGCCAACGTTAACCGTACCCCAACCGATTTGATTGTCAGGGAACGAGACAGCATTGTCCCACGAATAGACAGTGGCCGTGAGATTGCCGGCGTTCTGGTGCCCGTTGTTGGTCACGTTCACCGAGACATTCGCCGTCTCCCCCGCTTCCAGAATGCCGTTACCTCCATCGTTAATGACCAGGGAAATCATCAACGGGTCCGGGGCGGATACGGGAACTGTCATCATGCGATTCACGAGGCCGTTGCCGGTGAACTGAACCTGAAGAGGCAGCGTCTGCCCATCCGCCGCTTCGCCGCTCAGGGCGATGCTTATTTGCGAAGACGTTCCCGTCTGTCCCGGCTGCAAGGTTCCGAAAGCGCAATTTCCATTGACAATGGTAATGTGCGGGCTGAGTGAAGTCAGTGTTGCATTCAAATCGCTGGCCGCAGCACCGAGATACTGCACGGTCAGCGTAAACGGTACGGTCTCACCCGGGTTGGGAGTGTTGTCGCCATCCTGCCAATTGACGCCGGTAATGGCGGGATCGAAATCCGCCTGGACAACCGGGATGTCCACCATCTTCAGGAAATGCTGGCTTTTCCACACCGTCAACTGCGCTACCGTATCGGTGCGCACGTCACAGGGAACATAGGCGTGACCGCTGGCATCCGACGTAACCGTTTGTACCGTGCCGGCGACTCCGTTGCGAATGGTCACCACGGCGTTCTGCACCGGCGAACCATTGGATTGCACAAGCACATCCACCAGAGTTGTACCGTGATCGAGCGTGTTGGGATGCGTCAAACTGAATGTTGACGGCTGGCAGATGTTTAGTTGAGTCTCCGGATCACCGAGCAGATTGAACACATGGAATACATAATACTCCACGAAGGACGTCGTGTCCCCGGAGCTGGGTTCGCGCTCAAGGGGAAACTGGCGATACGCCTCCAATTCTCCCACGGCGGCGATGGACGCAGAACTGCGCAGACCAGGGAGCAAAATGGCATCTGTGATGCCGGCCAGAATCGCGTTATTATGGCGAGTGTTCGTGGCCAGATCGCTGGCGCCGTAGTAAACGATGGCACCGTTCGGGGAGAGCGCCGCCCCCGCTCCCGTGGTCATGAATTCGCCGAAGCATTGCCCACTCGAGTAGGCATAATCGGCACTGCCGCAAACGATGCCAAAGACGGCGGCATTGCGGCGACCGGTCTGCATCGCGTTGTCGTCAAGATCGTCGACTTCAATGCAGGGATATTGCCAGCCGGGGCCCGCCGCCCAGCCGCGATAGATCACGAGACAAGCTCCGGCATTCAGCGAATCGCGGAACGGCTGGGTATAATGGTCGCAGGGCGGATCATCCGGACCGTGAAAATAAAACGTATCGGCGTCGGTAATACAGCCCGACTGCAGGAAACGGTCGCGTGACCAATTGACGTTCCAGACCGGCGTAACCGGATACGAATTGTCGGAGAAATTGCCCGCCACAAATAGCCCGGTCTCAAACCAGTGCGTGTCGTCGAGATACGGATCTGTTTCGTAACGATAGACCTTGGTAAAGTAATGTCCAAATTGAGCGTTTGCGTTGAACGCGACTCGCCCTAAAAGGACATCCGGCAAATAGTCTGAGCCATCAACCAGCTGCATGCCGTTGTCACCGACGCGCGGTGGATCGGCTTCGTGCTCAGGATTTTGTGCGCTGACAGACGGTACCATAAACTGGCCTGACACATCGCCCAGCAGCAGGACATACTCAAGATCGCCTTGATTATAGATCTGCTGGATGTACCGCCGGATGCCGTCCGGGTTGGAGCTGCCCATTTGATTCTGGATGTCCTGCAGCGTGGCTACGAGGACTTCATAACCCTTGCGCTGCTTCAGGTTGAGCCAATCCCTCCACTGCAAAGTCGCTTGTAACTGGGGCCAGGGAGCCGTGGGGACGATGACCAGATACTTGCCCGGAGGACGCAGCGTCAACTCAGGGTACAGCTCATCAAGATTGTCCACGACCGAATGATAGATCGGAGCAAAAGCCGACGAGAACGACGACGGATTGTTCTTCTCATTGATTCCGCCGCCGCCGAGCGTACTGACCTCGACTTCCAGGCGCGTGACGGCGCGCAGATTGCCGTCGCTGTCGCGGAACAGCGGCCGATAGCCGACACTGACAATGCGCAAGTCGTGGAAGATGGCCGGTTCACCGAGCACAACCAGTTCTTCCGTTGTGTTGGCAACGTCGCGCTCGTCCAGGGAATACGTTCCGGACAAAGGTTCGCTTAGTTCGAGATTCTGAACGTAAGCCGAAGGGTTACCGTGCCCGGCGATCGCTAAAAGCGATCCTAATCCGTCGGTGATGCGCTCGTCCGCTTGCAGAGTGGAAAGCCGCTGTACGGTGACTGCCGCATCAAATTCCGCCGCCACTACCGTGCGTGCAGGAGTCGCGGTGAGAATCTGCGTGGTCATCGGCTGAACACCCTCAACGGTGGCAAACGCCGCCGCTGCGAACATCATCAGCATCACCAAAGGTGCGAAAAAGGGGACCCTTTTCATGACACAAACCTCAGACGTTATTGTGGGCTAACTTTTGAAAATGCAAAAATTTGAGTGGAGCGCAAAAAATGCGCGCAAAAAAGCTGGAACGAACTCCAACTGAGGACGCTAAATTATTAATTTTGCTTCCTCTTAGAATTCATTCTATACGTACTTAAAGCAAACCACGCGCCTCAATCCGTAAGGGGGATTCGAAAGGAGGAATGGCTGCGGTGAAGGCAATCAGAGAATGAAACGAGCCAGATCCTCGTCTTCAGCGATATCAGCAAGACTCTTGCGGACGAACTCCTGGCTGATATTCACGGATCTCTTCTTCACATTCGGAGCGTCAAACAGCAGGTCCTCAAGCAGGGTGGTCATGAGCGTATGGAGCCGGCGCGCGCCGATGTCTTCAGTGCGCTGATTCACTTTGTGAGCGATCTCGGCAATCTCATGGATCGCGTCGCGTGTGAACTTCAATTCCACACCTTCCGTTGCCAGCAGCGCCGTGTATTGTTTGATCAACGCGTTTTTCGGCTCGGTGAGAATGCGGTAGAATTCCTCCGCTCCGAGTTTGTCGAGTTCCACTCGAATGGGGAAACGCCCCTGCAATTCCGGGATCAAGTCGGAAGGTTTCGCCGTTGTAAACGCTCCGGCGGCGATGAACAGCACATGATCCGTTCGCACGACGCCGTACTTAGTGGTGACGGCTGTGCCTTCCACCACCGGCAGAATATCTCGCTGCACGCCGGCACGGCTGATATCGGGAGTGCCATCCACGCTATCTGCGGGCGTCGCAATCTTGTCGATTTCGTCAAGGAACACGATGCCGGATGTTTCAGCGCGCCGGATCGCCTCGCGCACGACGCGATCCATTTCCATCGCTTGATCCATCTCTTCTTCGGCGAGCATTTCGCGCGCTTCCGAAATCATCACCATCCGTCGCCGCTTGCGCTTGGGCATCGCTTCGCTGAGTTCGGGCATGTTGAAGCCCAGTTCTTCGTAGCCTTGTGAAGAAAAGATCTGCATCATCGGCATCGAGTCTTCCGAGACATCCAATTCAATGATCTGGGCCTCCATCGAGCCGGAACGCAGCTCGTCCCGCAGCCGCTCGCGGTTGCGGCGGTAGCGCGCTTGCTCAGTGCGCCGGGTGCGGCGGACGACATCCTCATCGGCGCTGCGGCGGCGGCGATTCCGCGGCGGCGGCAGCAGCAGATCAAGAATGCGCTCCTCTACTTGTTCATCCAAATGATCGCGCATCAGTTCGCGCTGCTCGGCCTTGACCTTGGCGACGGACGCATCGACGAGATCGCGCACCATCGATTCCACGTCACGTCCGACGTAACCGACCTCGGTATATTTCGACGCTTCCACTTTGATGAACGGCGCGCCGGCGAGCCCGGCCAGGCGCCTTGCCAGCTCGGTCTTGCCCACGCCGGTGGGACCGATCAGAATGATGTTGTTGGGATAGATTTCATCCCGCAGTTCACCGATCACCTGCTGCCGCCGCCAGCGATTGCGCAGCGCAATCGCCACGGCGCGCTTGGCGTCGGATTGACCGATGATGTATTTGTCCAGCTCCCGCACGATTTCGTCAGGAGTCAGTTGAGCAATAGCACTGATGTTTGTCGTTGCGTTCACAATAGCGCGAGCGGGTTAGCCGAGTTCTTCCACAGTCAGAAAACTGTTCGTATAGACACAAATTTGCGAGGCAATTTCCAGGGCGCACTCGACCACGGTGCGCGCCGGAAGTTCCGTGTGTTTCATTAGAGCGCGCGCCGCCGCCAGTGCATAGGCGCCGCCGGAGCCGAGGCCGATCGCGTCTTCATCCGGCTCGATGATTTCGCCCTGGCCGGAGACGAGAAACATCTTGTCTTTGTCCGCCACGACCATGTCCGCTTCGAGGCGCCGCAAATTGCGATCGAGCCGCCACTCCTTGGCGACTTCGATCACGGAGCGCGTGAGGTCGCCGTTGTATTGCTTCAGCTTGCCTTCGAATACGTCCAGCAGCGCCAGGGCATCGGCCGCGGCGCCGGCGTAACCCACGAGCACCTTGCCGTCAAACAGCGGACGCACTTTGCGTCCCTTGTTTTTCACAATCGTGTCTTCCAGGGAAAGCTGGCCATCGCCGCCGATCACCACTTTGCCGTTTCGGCGTACGGCCAGAATCGTTGTACCGTGATATGATGACATTTTTCTGAGTTCAGCCTGTTGGTTTGTCAGCCCGTAGAATGCCGGTCACACTCCTGTGCGCAGTTCGCGTTCCCGTTTGACCAGAGCGTTAATGCGTTCCAGCAGCGCTTTGTCCGCGTCGTGTGTTCCTGCGATTTGTGCGCGCAGCCGCTGAATTTCTTCCTTTAAGCCCGCCGCCTGAAGTTTATGAATGCAGTCAAGCGCGACCTGTTGATCGATCTCCAGCTGCTTGCGCGAGTCTTCCGCTTCATCCCACCCGAACAGCGCACGCGAGATGAAATCGCGCAGCGGCGGCTCGGCAAATTGATCGAGCAGGCTCTCCGGTTCGCGCATCGTGCCGCTCTGCCACTCGGTATAAAGAGCGGCCAGCAATTCGCGAAGCTGCGCGTCCTCGATTTCATCCGGCGACCACTTTTCAAAAATGACGTTGCGCAGCACCGGCCGCCGCACCAGTACTTCTGTTAATGCTGTCAGTGGTCCCGGTTTCGGCCAGATTTCCGATGCCGACGTTGAACTAATTTCGCGTCCCGGTGGGGGAGTCTGCCGGGTCGCTTCCCGGCGAATCGCGTCCAGACTGATTCCCGTCTTGGCGGAAATCTCCTGCAAGAAAATATCGTGATCCACAGGACTGGAAATCAGCGTGGCCGTGGTGAGCAGTTCGCGCACGGACGCTTTGCGCGGGACGCCGATCCGCTCGCCATATTCCAACTGAAACTCCACCGGCGATCGCGCGGCATTGATCTGTTCCCAGATCGCTTCGCCCCCACGCTTCTGCACGTATGAGTCCGGATCTTCATCGGTCGGCAGAATCACCACGCGCGGGGAAACTCCCGCCCCGATCAAGACATCCACCGCCCGTTTGGCGGCCGCCAGCCCGGCATTGTCCCCATCGTAGATGACGAAGACATTGGGCGTGAAGCGCTTCAGCAGCCGCGCTTGATCAACCGTGAGCGACGTTCCTAAAGAGGCCACTGCAATCGGCACTCCGGCCATGACCAGCGACAAACAATCTGTGCAGCCTTCCACAAGCACGGCGCGATCTTGCCGCCGGATTTCGTTGCGCGCCTCCCAGAGGCCGAACAGCTCCCTGCCTTTCCTGTAAACGGCCGTCTCAGGAGAATTGATGTATTTAGCGCTCTCGCTTTCGTTTTCCTCCCGCAGCCGGCGCGCACTGAACGCGATCACGCGACCCGCGAGATTGCGGATCGGAAAGACGATGCGATGCCGGAACGTGTCGTAGGGCCGGTGCTTCTCCTTGCCCTCTTTCAGCAGCCCGGCTTGAATCATCGTGGGCAGCGGCACGCCTGCCGCGCGCGCATGTTCGGTGAGACTTTCCCATGTGTCAGGCGCGTATCCAATCAGAAACCGCTCCACTACGTCCCGGCCGTAATTTCGCGCCGCGAGATACTCTTTTGCTTCTCTCGCGCCGGGAGTCGTCTCATTGGTCAATTGCTGATAGAAGAAGTCGCGCGCCAGCGTATTAGCTCGAATCAGCAATTCGGACTCCGACGGCTCATCATCATCGCGCTGCCAGCGGGGCAGCTCGATGCCCGCCTTCTCGGCCATCATCCGCACGGCTTCGATATACGTAACGCGCTCGATCTCCATGATGAAGCCAAATACGTTTCCACCCTTACCGCAGCCGAAACAGCGAAAGATCTGCTTGCCTTGGTGCACGGAGAAGCTCGGGGTGTCTTCAGAATGGAACGGACACAGCCCGAACCAGTTCTGACCCCGCTTCTTGAGCGTGACGTACCCTTGCACGACAGCAAGAATATCGCTCGCCGCGCGCACTTCTTCAATCTTTTCTTCCGGTATTCTCAAGGCAAGAAAGAGGGCACGGATGCTGGCACCCGCTTTGCCCTCTGTTTAGTCTGAAATCGTATGATTATGGAGTAACGCGATGAAGACTCAACAATCCGAACATCCTAAGTGGCTGGTCTTTGTGGACAAAGCACCTGACGACGAGCCGTGGCTGCGAATGATGGTGTTGAATCCGCTAAACGGTGCAATGTCCACCTTCATCAACCGGCCGATTGACGCCGACCCGTGCGTTTTCCACTCCGCACCTGCACCTCTAATGACCGCCCGCGAAAACTAAAAACCAAAAATCAAAAACTGAAACGAAAGCCGCTGTTTTCTTGTTTTTTGTTTTTGATTTTTGGTTTGTCTCAGAACTCCACCTTCGGTACCTGCTTCGCTTCGGCCGGAGCTTCGAGTACTGCTCGACGTTCAAAGCCGAACATTCCCGCGATGATATTCGTGGGCACTCTTCGCACCGCTTTATTTAATTCCGTAGCCGCTTCGTTGTAGCGTCTGCGCTCCACGGCAATTCGATTCTCCGTCCCCGCTAACTCATCCTGCAAGGCAAGAAAGTTCTGATTGGCCTTGAGCTGTGGGTAATTCTCGGCCACGAGCAGCAATCTTGACAAGGCGCCGCTGAGTTGATTCTCGGCCCCGATCCGCTCATCGGGTGTTTGTGCCTGCCCGACGCGGCTGCGCGCCTCCGTCACTTGAATGAACACCTCGCGCTCGTGCGCCGCATATCCTTTGACCGTCTCGACGAGATTTGGAATCAGATCGAACCGCCGTTGCAAGACCACGTCCACCTGCGCAAAGGCCTGATTCACATTCTCATCGAGATTGACCAGCTTGTTGTAGCCGCCGTAGATCCACATGCCGAAGATCAACACCAGCACCAGCAGCACAACAATCATGATGCCTGCAGTTTTCATGTAAGGTTCCGTATAGAAAAAGGTGAAATCGAGAACAGTTGAAGTACGCTAAAACCGAGGATTCAAAATGACGGCCCAGCTCCGCGTTTGGCTCATATTTTAAGGGCTTTGACTTATTCTTTTTGCTCGTCCAGGCTATCCAGGTATTTCATCAATTGCTGCGACTGATCCACATAGGCCGTCATCAACTCCGCCAATTCTTCAGACGCAGCGCGGCGGTACTCACGCCCGACCGCGTACAATCGCCGCCACACGGCGGGGTTCAGACCCCGCTGGCCGTCCATCGTGTCAAACACCTGTTTTGCATGAAGTGGGCGCGCTCTGCGTTGTTCGTACAGAACCATGCTGCGCAGCAAAGCAATATAGCCCGGAATCGTGTCCGCTATAATCCGTCGAGCATCCCGTCCTTTGCCGGCCGTTGCCAGCCAGCGCTTCATCAGGATGATGGCCTTGCGCCGCGCTTCCTGCTCGAGCGCATGTCGCACGATCTCCCAATCGGGAGTGAACGTTGCAAACAGATCATGTCCCGCGAGAACTTTGCGGGCGGAGGCAATGTCCAGATACTCCAGAGCCAGCGTGTCTTGACTGTCGAGAAATTCCAGCGCCGTGATAACCACGGGCGCTGCCGTTCCAGCTTTAGACCACTCTTGTGTATGTGCGAGCAGTCCGCTCATGGCGTGCGCGGACGAATCGCTGACCACGATCATCAGGTTGACGTCGCTCGACGGGCGTGCTTCTCCGCGGGGATGGGAACCGTACATCAAGAGCGTCACGAGATTTTCACCCAACGCACTCACCGCATCGGAGGTGATCTGTTCTAACAGCGCAGTGATATCTTTGACTTCCGGTTGACCGGCCGGCGGTTCCGGGACAATCGCGACAGTCTCGGGACGATGACTGCCCGGCTCAGGATGCGGTTTCGCTTCCATCATACCCATAACATCACTCGGCGGTTGAAACTTCATCCAAGTGCCGCACCAGCGCGCGCGCTTGTTCGAGATAGTCACGCGTCAATTGCTGAAGTCGGGATGTCGGCGGGAAATGCAGCGCTTTTGCCGCTTCCCAGAGTTCCTTCCAGACTTTTGCATCGTATCCCGGCCACGCGCCGGTGCTGTCGAAGACCGATTGCGTTGAAACCGGAGCGAGATTCTGCTTCTGAAGCTGCAGCGTCGCACGCAGCAGCGCCAGATAACCCGGCACCGTGTCCACGAGAATTGCGCGCAACGCCCGGTCCTGATTTCCGGAGGCCAGCCAACGGCGCTTGAGGCTGACGGTCTTCTGTCGCGCCTCTTCTTCCAATTCACGACGCACGGCGCTCCAATCCGGTGTGAAATCCGCAAACGGATCTTCCCCGGCGAGCACCTTGCGCGCGGAACACATCTCCATGAATTCGAGCGCAAACGTATCGAAGCTGCGCGTAAATTGCGCCTGTTCGAAAATCACCGGCGCGGTGATGCGCTGTTTGACCCAGCCCGGAACGAGCTTGAGCAGCGGCTCAAGTTTCCGGACATGACTGTCGCGTACAACGATGAACAGATTAATGTCACTCTTGGGCGTCGCTTCGCCGCGCGCATGCGAGCCATACAGCACGATCGACACGAGGTTGCCGTCCAATGCCTTTTGCGTTTCGTGAGTCACCTGCTCAAGAAGTGTCTTTACGTCTTTGGCCATTTGCCTTCCCTCATCGGGGATTATCTAAATTTCAGCATTTCAGCTTTTCAGCGTTTCAGCTTTTCAGTAGCCACCGGACCTTCCCCCTCCGCCCGACATGCCGCCTCCATATCCCCCGATTCCTCCGCCGCCTCCGCTGCCGAAGCGGCCGGAAAAGAAATTGTCTGACGAGGATCCATTCCAGCCTTGCCACCAGGCCAGGCCAAAGATGGCAATCAGGATTGGAATGAAGATCAGCATCAGCAGCGCGAACATGCTGATGCCGTCCACGTTGCCGGGCGTGCCGGTAAGTTGCGGCATCAACCGTGCTACACCACTCGTGTCAACAGAGGCGAGTGTCGTGTTGGAAGCGTCGGCCACCAGTCCGGCTAATTCCACGACACCAACCAGATATGCTTTGCCGTACTCAGCCTTTTTCAAGAGCGGAGTCATCAGGTCGCGGCGGATCCGTCCCGCCATCGCATCGGTGATCACCGGCTCCAGACCGTAACCGATTTCAATCCGAATACGCCGTTCGTCAATCGCGTTGACGATCAGAATCCCGTTGTTTTCACCCGCTTGACCGGGCTGCCATTGTTCAAAGAGCCGCGACGTGACGTCGTCGATCTCACCGCCGTCCATGTTCTTAAACGTCGCCACGGCAATTTGCGCCGTGGTCCTGCGATCTAATTCTTCGCAAATATCGCTGATCGTGTTTTCTGTGGCCGCATCCACCACGTTGGCAAAATCGTTGACATATCCCACCGGTTGCGGAAACCGCTCGCGCTTGGCGATAACCGCAAGCGGAATCAAGACGGCGAAGAGAAGAACAACTGGTCGAAGATATTGCGGGAATCTCAATTTCAGCTTTTCAGAGTTTCAGTAGCCTCCGCTGGCGCCGCCGCCCCCGGATCCGCCGCCCCCGAAGCCGCCGAAACCTCCACCGCCGCCGAAACCTCCACCGCCGAATCCGCCGCCAATCCATGGTCCGCCGCCGCGGAATCCGCCACCTCGTCTGCGGCGACCGAACATTGACATCAGAATCGCGAGCGCGACGAACACGATCATCGGCCCGGGAATGCCACGTCGTCCGCGCTCAGCACTTGGTTGCGGAACTTGCCGCCCCTTCAGGCTCTCCAAGTCAACGTTCTCTTCGTGCGCTACGATTGTCGCCAGCGCGGCGACACCTTCAAGATACGCGGCTCCGCGTTGGTTCTGTTGCAGCAGCGGCGTCATGATTTCGCGAACGATCCGTCCCGCCATGGCGTCGGGAATAATCCCTTCCAGCCCATACCCAACTTCGATCCGCACCCGCCGCTGGGCAATCGCGTCCAGCATCAGGACTCCGTTGTCGATGCCTTTCTGTCCCGGCATCCACTCTTCAAACACACGTACGGCGAAGTCGTCGATGTTCAGGTCGCCGATGTCTGGAAACGTCGCGACCGTGAGTTCTGTTCCCGTCTTCTCATCCAGCTCGCGGCAAATGTTCACGATTTGTCGCTCGATGTCCGGTTCGACCACGTCGGCAAAGTCATTGACGTAGCCGATCGGCTGCGGGATGTCCGGCTCTTTGGCCAGTCCGGCAACGCCGCTCGCCGACACACCGCCGCCCAGCAGGATTAGGATAAACAGAAGCCGGAGATTCCGGCTAAGATCAGTATTCATTGTAATTTGCTACTATTCCAATATACAAAAAAAACATCAAACTCCAAACCACGCGCCTCTTTCGCTTTGATGAATGATGTTAGAAGACCGACGATTGCAGCATGTCTTCAAAGGTTTGACTTTTGGGATTTTCCTCGGTAAATTGTGACTGGTGGTAAACATAACTGACAAGGCCACTTAAGACGACTCCTCTTAACTTTGATTCTTCCCCCGCGTGCGGGGGAAGGGCGCACGAGCGATATCTGCTCTTGCGGCAGTTGGTACATCAATGATTCGCGGCGTACTCTTCGACCTCGACAACACCCTCTTGGACTTCATGCAGATGAAGCAGGCGTCCATCGAGGCTGCCGTGTCGGCGATGGTCGATGCCGGAATGCCGATGCCACGCGACGCGGCCTTCGCCGAAATCTACAAACTCTATGATCGCGTCGGGATTGAGCATCAGGAGATTTTCAATCTGTTCCTGAAGCAGCACTTCGATGCGATCAATTACAAATGGCTGGCGTCAGCCATCGTGTCGTATCGCCGCGCGCGCAACGGCACGCTCGTGACATATCCGCACGTTCGCCCCACGCTTTTTGAGCTTGTCCGCCGTGGTTTGAAGCTGGCGGTAATCAGCGACGCCCCGCGCCTCGGCGCGTGGCTGCGGCTCTGCCAACTTGATTTGCATCATCTGTTCGATCCCGTCGTGGCTTACGAAGACACCGGTCACCGCAAGCCATCCGCAACGCCGTTCAATCGCGCGCTGCAGCGCATGGAGCTGAAGCCTGCGGACGTGCTGATGCTCGGTGACTGGCCGGAACGCGACATGGTCGGCGCGAAATCGCTCGGCATCAAGACGGTCTTCGCCCGCTATGGTCACACGAAGGGCGAAACGGTCAGCGGCGCAGATTACGATATTGACGACATCAGCGAACTCCTCGGCGTGATTGATAAGATTAACTCCGGAGTACTGCTATGAGAACCTTGCTCCTCCCCATTGTTTTGGCGTACGTCTTAACTGTCTCTGCTCAGGACTATGTCCCGACCGTGATTTGGGACAGAAGCGGCGAGACAGATAGCTCGGCCTATGGGTATAAGATTCTGCCACTCGGTGATCAAAACGACGACGGATTTGCCGATTGGGCGGTGCTGTCGCGAGGTAATGTGGCCACGTATCATGGTACTCGGGGGACTTATCTTGAATTCTTCTATGGCAGTGCGAACCCTTCGACAGAACCTACCTTTGTGTTGACACAAGACCCATCGCAGTATTATCAAACGTGGTACGCTACGGATGCAGGAGATCTGAACGGCGACGGTTATATAGATTGGTATGTCTCGTACGCGCCTTGGAATGCCCCGGGGTCCCGTACGTATGGTTTTTTCTGGGGAGGCAGCGAACCGTCTCAAACCCCCGATTTCCTTTGGCCATCAGCAACGGGGTGGTACCGAATGCAAGACTTTAACGGCGACGGCTACGATGATCTCT
>CAYJKM010000021.1:0-24011 GCA_964370805.1 uncultured Alphaproteobacteria bacterium
ACCTGCATGCTGTCCATGTCGTCGAACATCACGTTGCGCTGATCGTAACTTAGCTCCTGCCGGTTCGCGTCCTGAATCGAGTGCACCGTCATCAGCTTGTAGAGCAGGAACGGCACGACGCGCGCGCTGTCTTTCGCCGTATTTTCGACCGTGATCCGGCACGCGCCCTCGACCAGTTCACGCGTGAAATCCGGTTTCAAATCCAAATCGTAGCGCGTCGTCTTGAGCGTGATTTTCCAGTCGGCAAACTCCGCAGCGAAGGCCGTGCTCACAAGTACGAGCAAGAGCAGCGGGATTATCTTGCGCATGATGTTTTCCTCAGGTGTGGGTTTATTTTTCGCTTTTCGCTTTTCGCTTTTTCTTATTGCCACATCCAGCGGATCGCATCCGGCAGCGTGCGCTGCCAGTTGCCCCAACTGTGGCCATCGGGAACGTACCGCTCGACAAAATCATAGCCTTTCGCTTCGAGCACGTCGGCCAAGCGCTCCTGCGCCGTAACCATGTTGATGCCGCCGCCGAGCGCCGTTTCATACGTGCCGACTTCGAGATAAAAATGCAAATCGTACGTCGGCGCGGCCGCAATCGAATCCATGAGCGCATCGCCGCTGTACGAGTAATAGCCGGATTGCCCGATGGACCAGCGGAAATACTCCGACTTCTCCCACGCCAGATACACCGCGCCCAAGCCCGCCGAACTCTCGCCCACAATCGCGCGGCCCTCACGCGCCGCCAGCGTCGCAAAGTGCGCGTCCACGTAGGGAATCAACTCCTCGACAAAGAAGCGCGCGAAGTTCGCGTTCATGTGGTACTCGCCCTCGCGCCCCGGCGGGTTCGCCCACGGCACCGTGATCACGATGAACGGCTGCACCTGTCCGTGACCGATCAGGTAATCAGCGATTTGGTGAACCCGGCATAAACTGCGGTAGTCCGGCCCGTCATGCGTGTAGAGCGCGCGGTAACTCTGCGTCGTATCATACCCCGCCGGCAGATACACCGTCACCGTGCGGGTGTTATTCATGATGTCGCTGTGAATCGAAAACGTCTGGCTCGTGCCGTGTTCAATGCTCGTGTCCGTATTCACTTCCACCGGAGGAGTGTACGCGGGCATCCACATCTGCGAGTTCGGGCCAAAGCCGCCCGCCAGCGTGCGCGGATTGCGCGGATCGAGAATCCACTGGCTGCCGTTCAGCACGAATTTGTAGTCGAAGCGCGCGTCTTCTTCAAAGCGGTAAGTACGATAATACAGCGTCGTGCCATTCAGGCGCTGCATGAGCCCCGCCGCGGGAGCCCAGCCGTTGAAGTCTCCGGCCACACTGGCGCTGCCGGCCGTGCTGGTCAGCACAAACGCCGCCGTGCCGAAATCCGAATCCGGCGCGACGTAAACCGGAGGAATCTCAAAGTGACTCCAGATGCCCAAAAACGAGTCCACTAACGCCTGCCGGGAGTTCACGTCCGTAGTTTCGGCTCGCGCCAGAAACTCCTCGAATAGCCACGGCAGGGTGGCCGGACGGATCGGCCAGGCCTTGAGACCTTCAACCTGCTGCCGCGTGTGCGTTGGCTCCGGCAGCAGTGCATCGTCATCACTCTGGCAAGCCGCCGCCAAAAACATGTTGGCGACAAGAAGATGTATGAAAATCGTTCTCACGACAATCCCTTAGTGGGGTTTGGGGGGATTTGCTCCGCAAGTGGTGTAAATATATGGTTTTTGACGGAAAACTCCAACTCCGCAAGTCTCGTCCGGCCAATGCCTTGGCCCGCCAATCTCATTGAATAACCTCTCACTCATGAGTTAACCATGTCAGCATCCTCATCCGTCCTCGATCCGGATAAATCCTCCAAGTTTGCGCCCTTCCAGGACGTCTGCCGTTACGAACATCAGGAGCTTCGCAAGCGCCGACTGCAAGCGGATTGTCCCAGCCCGGAAGGAAACGGACTGCTGGATGATACTGTGGGACTGGCGCTGTCCGGCGGCGGCGTGCGCTCAGCAACCTTCAGCCTCGGAGTGCTGCAGGCGATGCATCGCTACGGCATCTTGAAATGCGTGGACTATCTTTCCACCGTCTCCGGCGGCGGATACATCGGCTCCAGTCTGACCTGGTTCTGCTCACGCGGCTCACGGACTCTGAAGAAAGATTTCCCGTTCGGCACCAGCCGCGAAGATAATCTCAAAGAACCCGGTCTCATTCGAGCATGGCTGCGCGATCACGGCAACGTGGTCACCCCCGGCCGCGAGATGGGAATCTGGGCTTTTGCCGGTTCGATTCTCTCCGCATCCATATTCAATCTGCTCATCATCGTGCCGGTCGTGATGCTGGCGTTCATGCTGCTCGGGCAGAACGTGCCGGATTGGCTGATGCAGAATCCGGAAACGGCGGCGCTGCCGCTGCTCGCAATGGAATCGTTTTACGATGTTTTGTACCTATTCGGCTTTACCTGTATCGCGGCGTTTCTTGTTCTGACGCTCGGGCAAGCACTGTTTTCAAATACCGTGCGCCGCGCCGATCTCCAGATCAGCGGGCATAACTGGCGCGGGCGACTGCTGAGGTGGTCGCTGGTACTGATCGCCGTGGGCAGCGTGCCGGATCTGTACCGCGTGGCTTTGCGTTTGATGGGCGAGTTGGGAGCCGCGCAAGTCAGCGCGCTCTCCCTTCTAACCAGCTTTATTTCCATTTTCGGCGCGCGCAAGGCGGAACAATCGGGCAAGATCAGGAACAAGCGCATTCTCAGTTTCCTGCTCTGGTTGGGCGCAAGTCTAATCATCGTGGTTTTAGCGATGGCCATTTACTCGCTGACGATTGCGTCCGCCGCCTGGCCGCGCTGGGTGCTGGGAGCGTGGTTCGGGGCTGCGATTGTGCTGATCCTGTTCGCCAACTTCAACCACGTCTCCGCGCATCGTTACTATCGCAATGCGCTGATGCGAGCCTATCTGGCAAGAAGGAAAGACCTGAAGCTTCCCCCGAACGGAGAGAAAGATGACCCGGATGATTTTGCCCTGTGGGAAATCCGCCAAACGGATGCTCCCTATCAGTTAATCAACGTGGCCATGAATACGATCGGCTCCCAGAATCCCAAACTCCGTGCGCGGGGCGCCGATAATTTCATTTTCTCGCGGCTCTACAGCGGGTTCGACAACCGCTATTTGCGGCTGCCTTCCAGTCCGGAGGAGGCCAAAGCGTCGTGCTCGGATGAAGAGGCCATGATGCTCGCCACCGCCATGACCATTTCCGGAGCCGCCGTGAATCCCAACGCTTACGCCACTCGCGCCCGGCCGATTGCATTTCTGATGACCTTGTTCAACATCCGCCTCGGCTACTGGATCACCCGGCCGATCCGCACCATTGCGGCCGGCTGCTGGGGCCGCCGCATGAGCACTTTCGCCTGTATCTATAACGAAATGACGGGCACCGGACTCCGCGAGACGAATGCCAATGTTCATCTGTCCGACGGTGGACACTTTGAAAACCTTGGACTCTATGAGCTGATCCGGCGGCGCTGCAAGTACATCTTCGTCATTGATGCCGGCCGCGACGTGGACTATTGCTGCAGCGATCTCGGCAAGGTCGTCGAGCTGGCCCGAATGGACTTCGGCGCCAAGATCACAATTGATCTCGACCGGCTGCGCAGATCCTCCGCTCCCGGCCAAGCTCAGGATGCATTTACCATCGGCACCGTGGATTATCTGGTCGATGCAACCGACGGACTGCCGCAGGTGACGCGAGGGTATATCCTCTATGTCAAACCCACACTCCTGAAAAGCATCCCGCGCGACGTGGAAACCTACGGACTGTCCAACACGTCTTTTCCGCAGGATTCAACCGCGGATCAGTGGTATGACGAACGGCAGTTCGAATCCTACCGAGAGTTGGGCTACCAGATCACGCGGCACATCATCCGCGACCGCTCGCAGTTGCCGGGCGATTCACTGAATCCCGAGCTATTCTTGAAATGGATCGAAACCAGCGCCAAGACGCTTAGCGATTGACCGCAATCTCATGGCATGAAAACCACAGACCGGGCTGCCAGCCCGGTCTGTTTTGCATTGGACATTTTGTGTGTCAGAATTACGGCGCGCCGGGGAGCTGCGAGGAAATGAGGGCGAGATCCACAAACAACCGCACCCCCCACGGCAGGGCGTCCGGATGCACAGTGAACTGACTCGTGTGCAGCGGCGCATAGCCGAGCGAGTCTTTGGCGATGCCCAGGCGGAAATACAAACACGGCACGACGTTCGTGTAGTACGCATAATCCTCTGAGGTCATCGAGGGCGTGCCGGCACTGAACTGTTCCTCCGGCCAGACGTCGTGGAGTTTCGCCGACACTTGCTCATACAACACGGGATCGTTCACTGTCGGCGGCGGGCCTTTCTTGAAGGACAACTTCGCCGTTACGCCGTAGGCTTCGGCCGTGTTCTCCACATGACGCTCCGCCAGTGTGCGGATCGAGACGCCGCCGGCAGGCGTAGAATCTACCGGTGTGAGCGAGCGAATCGTCCCAACGACATGCACATCCGGACTGATCACTCCGCCGGTCGTGGAATCGGAGCCGTACTGAAATCGAGAAACACTGATGATGCACGGCATGTGCACGACGTCCAGCTTGCGCGACGGCAGCGACACGAGCCCACTCACAATTTCACAGGCCGCGGTCAACACGTCGTCCCCTTCATGCGGTTTGGCAGCGTGCGAGCCGCGCCCGGACACGGTCAAACTGAACGGGCGATTCGCCGCGTGTGCCACTCCTGGTGCCAACTGAACTTCTCCAACCGGCAGACCTGACGTGCAGTGCAATGCAAACATGCGGTCGATGCCGAGCCGCTCGATCACTTGCCAATCGACCAGTTCATTCGCTCCACCAGGCGCTTCCTCGGCCGGTTGAAACAGAAAGACGACTCGCCCGTTGAGTTGTTCCTGCTCGTGCCAGAGAATATCTGCGGCGCCCAACAGCATGGCCATGTGCGCGCTATGGCCGCAGGCGTGCATCACGCCCGCCACTTCCGATTTGCAGGCGAGCGTCGTGCTGTCCTGCACTCCCGAAACGGCATCGAGCTCTGCGCGCAGGCAGGTCGTTGGCCCCGGTTTCCCGGTCTCTAAAATGGCAATCACTGCCGTTGGCAGTGAATCCACTGTGACGAATTCTGTATAGCCGATCTCACGCAGCGCAGCCCGCACCAGCGCGGACGTTGTGACTTCTTCTTTGGCGACCTCCGGGTGACAATGGATCTGCTCAAACCAGCTTTGAACTTGCGGCGTGATGCGAGCAAGGTGAGCATCAAGCTTGATCTGGGCAAGGGCGCCGCAAAACGGCATGATGCAAAGCAAAGCCGTCATCAGCCAGCCGCTGAGTTTCATCCTACACTTTCCGCTCAATGTATGTCTTGGTTTTCAGCTCTTCGATCCACTGCTTAAAGATCTCGTCCTGCTTCTTCGAAAGCGTCATGCGGCGGATGCGCTCGGGGTCGTCTTCGAGTGTCACCGGACGGGCGAACACCCGCTCCGAGACTTTCACCACGTGGACTCCAAATTGCGTACGGATCGGCTCAGTGACTTGCCCGGGTTTCAGCGCTGAAACGGGCTGCTTGAAATCATCCGGCAGCTCCGCCGGTGAAAACCAGCTGAGATCGCCGCCGTTGTCGACGGTTTTAGCATCCGCCGAATAGCGGCGCACCAATTTGTCCCAGTCCCCGCCGCCGCGCACCGCGACGACAATCGAGTCGGCCCGTGTAAACGTTTCCAGAGTATCCGCCGACGTCGGTTGAATGCGGAAGAGAATGTGACTCGTGGTGATCTTCTCTCCCGTCCGCTCATCCACGCGAATGAGGTGCACGCCGAACGGCGAAACAACCGGCTGGGAAATGTCGCCCGGCTGCAATGAATAGGCGGCGGCTTCGTACTCGGGGACCAGATCGCCGCGCGCGGTTTGCCCCAGTTTGCCGCCACGCGCGGCCGAAGCCGGATCATCCGAATAGCGCGACGCATATTCCTCAAATTTCATTTGCCCACTCGTGATCAGCGCGCGCACGGAATCGGCCGTCTTCACCGTCGCTTGCTGCGAACTCTCCGAGAGCCGGTCCGGCAGCAAGATGTGCGCGATCCGGACGGCGTCCTGTAGCGGCGGAATCGAGTCCCGGTACATCTCCCAGAACTTCTGTACTTCCGACGGCGTCACCTGCACGTTCTGAAGCTTCTGCTGCTTCACCATTTCAATCATCATGGATTGCTCGACGAGCGGCCGGAACTGACGCTTGAGTTTCGTCATCGGAATCCCATAATACTCTTCAAGCCGGTCCTGCCCGCCGGCCTGCTCGGTCAGCACTTTCATGCGACCGTCAAGCTCTTTGTCCACGTCGCGCGGCTGGACGTTCACGGTGTCCGCGCGCGCTTTGGCCAGCAGCACTTTTTGATTGATCAATTCTTCCAGAATGAAGCTCTTGAGGCTGTCGGTTTGCTGCGGGGACAGCTTGTCCAAGGCTTCCTGTGTTCCAACGTTGAACTGCAGGTATTGAAAGACCTCCGATTCGAGGATGATTTCATTGTCCACGATGGCGGCTATCCGGTCGATTACGCTGCTCTCCTGAGCGAAGCCCGCTGCCGACATCGTAAGTATTGCTGCCAGTCCCAAAAGTCGTTTGCTCACGGCCTGATCTCCTGTGAATACTCAATGCCCCATTCTGAGCAGGGCAAGTTCAGTTAATGTACGAAGATACTTGCACTTTTCCAATCCGCAGGTCAGAGGAATTTGGGCGACAAAGCCGAGTCTTAGACTCGGCTTTGTCGTTCTA
Organism: uncultured Alphaproteobacteria bacterium; assembly: GCA_964370805.1. GTDB lineage: Bacteria > Electryoneota > RPQS01 > RPQS01 > RPQS01 > CAYJKM01. The sequence goes on from CAYJKM010000021.1 coordinate 6,779, forward strand.
TGTCAAGCTGCTCCGAGGGATACGAAATCGGCAATCATTTTCACAAGGAGAGGCGTTGCCGGCCATATCCTACGGAAAAGACCCATATTTCTGACCATTGACCTATAATAGTTCAGTTTTGTCAATATAAGTAATTAATACTCAATATATTATATAAATGGGTGATCAGCCTGATTGCTACTGACCTATCGTGAAAATTTACGTTTTTGTTTCGGTATCTCTTGACCTTTAGGGATAGTTACTATATTCTTTAGCTTGTAGTTCGCCGGAAATCGCGATCGAACAACCGAAATATATTATCCTGACTGGATGAGGAAGGATCTTAAACCTGATGGAGGAGTTGACATGAAGAAAGCTATTGGATTGGTCGTACTTTGTTTGGTGGTGAGCGTGTCTTGGGCCTTAGCGACAGAACTTATGGAGTCTGTCCCCCTAAACAAGACGCTGCCAGTACGTGTGGACCGCTCAGGTTCATGCGCGGTGACCTCTGTGCCGGATACGGCGAATACGATTTCACTTTGGAATTCGGCGACCTGGCTGATGGGTTCGGCCCACGGCATGTACATCGATCCGGAGTCAGAGGACACCACCGAAGGTTGTGTCGCCCCGTTTTATCCGTTCCATGCGACCTCAATTGACTTCCTATTCGTCCCGTACAACGACGACACGATGGAGGTCGGCTTGACGGCAACGTACGACGTCCAGTTTACTTGCCCGAAGGATTACTCGTCCGGCTCGGTGACGGAAGACTGTCAGGGGCCTGGCGAAGTGTTTGCCGCATACACACTGAGCCTCACAATGGCTCGCGAGCACTATGACGCGGACGGTATCGGCCTATTGTTCTGGGTCAATCTGCCTGTGGACGTTTGCGTCAATCGTCCTTTCTTCCTGACGGCTCGACTGACCGGATGGACGGGCGGCCCCACGACGTTTGCTCCGCAGATCATTTGGCACCGCCAGGGCGCGGCTCTCGAGCAAGCCGGCAAGCGCTGCGATAATTGGCTGTCCCTCCCGGCCGTTGGCTACACCTGCTGGCTGTTGGACGGCTATGATATTGGCTATGGCTGCGGTGCGGATCCCGTTCCGCCAGGCTTCCCGGCCTGTTTCCCCGGCTCCGCGTTCATGTTTGTGAACGGTGATGCCGGTGCCGAGTGCACTCCGTCGGCCTGTGCTCCGCTGCCCAACAACTATCCGGGTGACGATGCGAGCAATCCGCTGATTGTGGACGCAACCCCGTGGGAAGCGGTCATCAATCTCTGCGACTACACGAGCGATTACAACTATTACGACGATGCTCTGGCGGCCCCGACCACAACGCGGCGTTTCACCGGCCGCGGCAACGACGTCGTACTGCAAATCGCATTTGATCCGCTGCTCCCGGAAGTCTGTTTCGCCGTCACGTTGACGCCGCAGTGCGCTCCGCCGGACATTCTGCGGCTGCGTACGTGGATCACAGATTCCTTTGGACCGCTTTACTGGGGAAATCCGCAATATCCTACGACCGGCGCCCAGACTTATGACTTCACGGCTGCAGGCCTCGGCTGCCAGCTTCCCGACGCGTATTTGCTCTATGTTGACGGCTATCCGTGCTGCTGCCCGCTGCTCGTCACCTATGGCGGCGATCAGCCGTTGCCGGTCGAGCTGACCAGCTTTGATGCGGTCGCGGGCAATGGACAAGTGACGCTGACGTGGGTTACGGCCTCCGAACGCGATATGGACTTCTTCCAGATCTCGCGTGATGGCGAAGTGCTGGCGGAAGTGACCGCCACCAACGCCCCCTCCGGGCACACCTATACGTACGTGGACCACAACGTCGTGAATGGCACAGCTTATGATTACCAGTTGGCCGCTCATGACCTCAACGGCGCGGTGACCGTATGGCCGGAGATTGAATCGGCGACCCCGATGGCGCCGATGGTGACCGAATATGCGTTGAACCAGAACTTCCCGAATCCGTTCAATCCCACGACCTCGATTGCGTACGCCGTGAAGGATGCCGGTTTGGTCACGTTGAAGGTGTACACAGTGGATGGCCGCGCCGTAGCCACGCTGGTGAACGACGTGCAGGAAAGCGGCACGTATACGATCACCTTCGACGGCAGCGATCTGGCCAGCGGCGTGTACATGTACACGTTGGAAGTCAACGGTTTCAGCGCCACCAACAAGATGGTGTTGATGAAGTGATTTGCGGCCATCGCCGCAAGTCATCCTGACGAAGCATCGCTTCGAAAGGATCTCTCCGATGAATTGCCGATTGTTCTGCCCGTGCAGAGAACTGGCGGAGATCTTCATTCCTCAATGATTCGGCAGGACTCCACTCCGGCGGCCGCCGGAGTGGAGCCTGGCCGGTAAACGAGCGCTTTGACACACCCGCGGGCACGAGCTACTTCTCTCGTGCCCGTTTTTTCCTTCCTTTAAAAGTAATCTAGACCCGACGACGATACACAAAGCGGAGAACTCACATGCGAAAAACTCTTGGTTTTTGGTTGGTCCTCGTCATGGTGGTAGCAGCAGTTGTAGCCAGTGTTCCTTTGTCTCAGCAGCAAACTCTGACGTCCATCACACCGAAGAACCCGGTAATTGACGCCAATGCGCCGAATCCGGACGAACTGGTGATTCCCGTTGACTTCATGGGCGAAGGCGCGTTTGAAGGCCGCCCCGGGCACGATCCGCTCGATGTCACCGACAGCACGATGTTCATCGACAGCTTGGAGGGCGCGTTTGCTGACTGGACAAGTGCCGATCTGGCAGCGGGCATTTTCTGGCATCCGGATACCGCGCGTGCCCTCGGCGCAGCGGGGACATCCTGGTGGTGCGCCTCAATCGAAATTCCCGGTTACAACAATCACTGGTTCCAGAGCCTGGTCTTGCCGGTTGTTGATTTGTCCGGCGCTCCGGCGCCGTCCCTGTCGTTCAAGTGCCGCTGGTCGTGCGAAGATCCAACTGGCGCTGAAGCTCCCTACAACATGTGGGATGGCTGGAACATCTGGGGTTCGACGGATGGCGGTACGACCTGGGCGGTCCTTCAGCCCAGCACTCCAAACGATCCAAACTGGGGCGATCCTGCCGGAACGAACTACTCACAGACCAGCTCGTATGCATTCGGCGAAGAGTGGGCACTGGGGTCGGACATTCCCGCCTATGGCGGCCAGTCTCCCGAGTTCCGTGACAACTGGACTACCTGCACGGTTCCCCTGACGACGACGATCAATCGGCTGCGGATCACTTTCTGTTCCGATCCGGCGTTTTGTTCGCTCGATGACGAGACTTATTTCGGCCTGCATATTGACAGCTTGCGGCTCGTGGACGGCGGCGCCGTTTCAACCACCCTGTACTCCAACGATGGTGCGGCGGACGGCCAAATCACGCTCGCGGCCGGTCCGGAATCACCGGATACCTGGGTATTTGAAAGCGATTCCACCTACGGTGAGATCCCCGGGTATCACTCGGCCAACAGCGCCTGGAACGCTCAGCAGACCGCATTCAACGTAGTGCGCGCGATCTACTCGTACCCGATCACGCTGCCGGCCGGGTATCAGAAACTGCAGCTTCGCTACTGGGTATGGTGCGATCTGCCCGATCAGGACGGCGATGCGGACGATGCGCTGGACGACTACTACGCCATTTACGTATCGACCAACAACGGTGTGATCTGGACGCAGGCGGTGTACGATTACGGCTATGACAATGGCAGCGGCAACTCCCTGACCGGCTGGACGCTGCGTTCCGGCGGCCTGCAGAGCGGCGGGATCCCGGTGCCGCAGATTGAGCTCGTTGCCGGTGACGGATCCTCGCCGGTGACCGTGCGCATCGCCTTCGAAGCGAAACTCGACGCCAATGATGACGGCGGCAGCGGCACCGGTTTGCACATCGACGATGTTGAGCTGGTTGCGATTCGCGCTCAGAACATTGATGCGGCAACCCGCGACATGGTTGTCCCGCAGCCCGTCACGGTCGGCTTGAACCGTTCATGGACGTTTGTTTATGCGAATGAAGGACTGAACAACCTGTCGCAATTGCGCTATCGCGTTCGTTACTGGCGACCGGATAGCACGGCCATTCCGCCGAGTGCCGATTCGACGATTCAAGTCTTGCCGGGCGTCTTGCTCTACGGCGAAACGACCACCGGCACGAAATACTTCACGCCGAATCTGGCCGGCCCCTGGTTGCTGCGCGTGTACAGTGCGATCACCGGGGAAGAGGATCGCTCGAATGACACGACCTATTCGCCGGGCTGGCCCGGCGTGAATGTCCCCAATGTGGACGACTCGACGGTGTCCGTCTGGGCGCGTCCTGCCGGCACTTACGAGTTAGGCTATGGACGACGCGCCGTTGCCAATGCTTATCTGCAGCCGCGGTATATGCATTTCACCCCAGCAATAGATGGCGTTCCGGCAGCCGATGCCGACACCATTGACATGACGCAGCTGCGCATCATGTGGCGCTACGATGCCGAACTCGGCAGCACGGGCGGCCGCGTGCAAATTGACTTCTGGGAAGAAGGAGCGGATTCCTTCCACACCGGTCCGCTGATCAACTCGATTGTCGAGTTTATCGATACCAGCGAGACGATCGGCGCCGGCGGGTTTATCCATTGGTGGGAAAAAGATCTCACCGGGATTCCCGGACTGAGCAACCGCACCGGCAATTTCTGGGTGTCAATCACTCAGCTCGATTCGTTCGTGATTAACGGCGAATTGACGCCCGCGCCGCTGCCGTTGGGCATCAGCCCCGGAGTGCCGGGTGACGGTCACACGTACTTCAAGGACGTGAACGGCGTGCTGAACCAATCGGGCGGCCGGTTGTTGTTCAACGTGCTCATCCAACCGACGCAAACCTCGACGCCGGATGCCGTGGATGATCTGGTGATCCGCCGCGAGGGGATCACGAACGACGTAAATCTGATCTGGGGTGCTGCGCCGCGCGCCAATGGTTACTTTGTCTGGCGGCTCACCACGCCGAATCAGGCCTATCAGACCGGTGAACTGCTCACCACGCTGCCGATCATGACAACGTCCTACGTCGATGTGAATGCACTGAACGAAGGGATTAAGTTCTTCTACGTAGTCGTCGCGACGAACTGATCCCTTGCCGTCCCCCGCATCGCGGGGCACGAGCAGTCTGGAAAGTAATCCAGCCCGCCGGATTTCCGGCGGGCTGGTTCTTTTCGTGCAACCTTTTTGACGATGCGGGGTTTATTGATACGAATCGGTCATCCGGACAAATCATGAACAGCAAGCCCCCCTTCGAAGAGGTTTACGATGCGCATTACGCGGACGTGTGGCGCTTCTTACTGCACACGACCGCAGACGTCACCACGGCCATGGAGATCACGTCCACGACCTTTTTCCGCGCGTTGCGGGCTTGGCCGGATTTTCAACCGACCAGGGTTCCAATCAAAGCATGGTTGATTCGGATTGCCATTCACGAGTGGCGACGCGAGCTTCGGCGGCGCAAGCTGTCCCGGTTTCTGCCTTTTTCTGCGCTGCCGGAGAAGGTGACCGAGAATCTTACCGTAGATGAAAGCGAATTTTCGTCTGCTGGCGAGGCTCTGGAGAAAGCGGAGGCGTTTCGGGCGTTGCGTCAGGCGCTCCGGCGGCTGCCGAAGAAGTATGAAATCACCCTGCTGCTCTACTATTTTGAAGATCTAAGTCTGGAACAGGTTGCCGCGGTCCTCGGGCGGCCTGTCGGTACGGTGAAATCCCTGATTCATCGTGCGATTGCCCAATTGCGGCGGGATCAGGGTCTCCGCAATGCGTGCGATATCGGACTTGACGAGGCCAAATCTGTAACCCTGGAAAGTTCAACATGAGCAATCCGATTGATCGTCAGAACGGCGTCTCCCTGCCGGAGGTTTCGATTCCTTCTCATCAAACCGCACTGCGCGCGCAGTTGGCAGCGACGCGAGTTACCATGCGGCGTCCGCTGCGGCGAGCGGCGCTGACCGCTGTTACGCTTTGTATCGCGTTCGCGGCATTAACTGTTGCGTATCCAACGTGGGCCAGCGATCTGGTGCGCTTCGTCAAGACCGGCAGCAAGAATGTCATGGCTCCGGATGGAAAAACGTATCATCAGGAAACGTATCGAATGGAAGGTGGCGGTCCCTCTACGCCCGGAATGATAAGAATCCAAGCGAACGAGCGCGGAGAAATTGTCTCCCATTCTGAACAGGCCGGGGTGGATCCGGCCTTGCAAGCGATGAAAGATGAAGCCGAGCGTGCCGTGCAAGCTGGACGCGCGAGACTGCTCTGGGAAGCGGACGGCATGAAAGCGTATCAGGTCACGCTTGCCGACAGCCGCACCATTACCTACATCCAAGGTCCCGGTACAAGCTGGAGCATTTCGCAGTAAATCAAAATTCAGCTTGAAAGTAATCCAGCCCGCCGGAAATCCGGCGGGCTGGTGTTTTGTTGTGTAAATGTCCCGGTCGGGGACCGGGCAAGTTAATTCTTAGAGAGAATCACTCAGCAGCACTTCCACCGGATAGCGGTCGCGGAGTTCGATCATCATCTGCTCCTGACGGCGGCGGCTCTCTTCGACGAGCAGACGGCCGACAATGTCGTCGCGCACGGCGTCCAATCGCAGCACCGTGCCCGCCGGAAATTTCTCCAGCAGATGCAGGCTGCGGAACCCGTCGCCGTAGGGACGCGGCTCCGTCAGCGTGCCGGTCTGCATCGTGTCGAGCGTGCCTTCCAGATCCGGATCGAGTTCGTCACTCTCCGCGAGCCAGCGGCCTTCGCTGGCCACCTGTTGATTCGCGAGCATCGTTGTGTCGCCTTGCGGCAAGCGCGCACGGAATTCCGTCAGCTTCGTCAAATCTTCCGACCAATATAGTTCGAGCAGGTAAGCATCCGACGCCTGCAGGAATTCGTTCTGATGCTCGCGATAGTAATGCTCGATCACGGAATCGGCAGGCGGCGGCGATGGCTGCTCGGCGAGCAGACGCGAGCGGTACAGTTCCGATTTGAGCGCCGCCAGCTTCTCGCTGAGTTCGCGGTCGTCGTCCAGCCCGCGCCGCGCACCTTCGAGATCGACCAGCGTGCGCTCGATCCAGGTGTCAATGATCCGCCAGCGGGCCGGCCGCGGCAGCGAGTCCAGACTCACGCCCGCCGCCGTTTCCAGATCGCCCCGGGTAAATTCCCGCAAGCCCACCCGCGCAATCACCTCGTCCTTCGGATCGGACGACTTGCAGGAGAGCAGCATCAACAGGAACCAAACGATGAGGGATGAAGGATGAGGGATTGAGGAAAAGAAATCCCAAATCCTGAATCCCAAATCGAAAATCCCCGTTAGAGCAGGTTTATGTCTTCTCTTCGCTGCTTCGTATCTTTGCATCTTCGTTTCTGCTTCATCCGTCATCCCTTCTTGCTCGTGTCCGGCTTCGTGGCGGCTTGCTCATTGTCGGGGAAGGCGTGCGCCAGCTTGTCCGCATTCATCTTGAGCTTGTACTTTTCGAGCAGCGAGGCTTCCAGCGCCTTCTGCGCTTCATCGGTCTTGGCCATGCGCAACTCGCGGGCAACCTGCGCGCGCGCTTCTTCAAAGCTCTTCGTGCGCGAAGGAACGATGTTCAACAACTGGATGACCGAAAAGTTCTTGCCGCTCTTGACGACGTCGGAAATGTCGCCCGGGTTCTGCAGCGCGAACGCGGCCGAACCGATCAGCCCGAACCGCTTCTGCTCGAACGGCCCGATGCGGCCGGTGTCCGGCTTAGTGGATTCTTTCTCATTGTAGCGCAGCGCTAACTTCGTGAAGTTCTCGCCTTTGAGCGCCTTGGCACGCACCGACGCGGCTTTGGCCGAATCCTCCTTGATGAAGACTTCGCGGATCAAGCGCTGCTCAGCCTGAATGTAATTTTCGAGGTGGCTCTGATAGTACGCGCGCTCGTCCGGTTCCGTCGGATTGACCTTGTCCGTCACTTCCTCTTTTTCCAGAATGCGCACGATTGCCTGCCGCTTCTGCTCAATGACGTCTTTGTCTTCCATCGCCTTCTTGACAAGACCGCTGCGCTCGGCTTCCTCTTCCAGGAACTTCGGCTCCACGATGGCGTGCACCAGATCTTTGGTGGCCTGCGGATCATCCCAGGCGACGCGGGCCGCGTTGTTCCCGACCTTATCAATCAACTCCTGCACGGTCACTTTGCCTTTGTCGTAGGTGGCCGCGACTTTCTGCTTCTCCTCTTCGGTAAACGCCGGGTTGAGGTCGGGAGCTTTGGGCACCGCAGGATCGCTGACTTTGGTGCGAAATGCTGTCAGCGTTTCCTCGTTGTACGCGAGGCCGCGCCGCTTCCGCAGCTCCTCAAGGTATTGGCGCGCGATGTCGTTCATTTTCTGGCCTTCCGCCTCGCGCATCTGCGCCTTGATGCGGTCTTTCTCCTGCTCGAACGAGTTGCGGCCTTCCTTCGTGCGCCGCTCCTCCACGAGAATCAAGTGATACCCATATTGCGTTTTCACCGGGCCGACGATGTCGCCGGGCTTGGCCTTCCACGCGGCCTCCTGAAACTCGTCCACCATCCGTCCCCACGGGAACCAATCGAGGTTGCCGGAATCGGCCGCCGACGTCGCGTCTTCGCTGAACAGCTTGGCCGCGGCCTTGAAGCTCAGACCCTTCTCAATCGCCAGCTTGATCGAATCCATGCGCGCCCGCACCTTGATCGAATCCACGACGACGGCCGTATCCACGGGCGTCGTGCGAAGCAGGATGTGCCGTGCGCGCAGCTCTTCTCCGGACTTGTCGTAAAACGCCTTGGCGGCTTCATCCGTGATCACTTTGTCCACGACTTGCGTCTGATACAGAAAATCGAGCGACTTGCGCTTGGCCATGTTCTCGATGTCGGCCTTGATCTCGGGACGCTGGTCAATCTTGCGCGCGAGCGCTTCCTGATATTTTGCTTCATTGAGCGCGAGTTCGCGCAGCACTTGCTCGCGTTCCTCCGGAGTTTTGCGGCGGACGTTGTCCTCCGTGCGGAATTTTTGCAGCAACGCGTCGCGATATTGGGTCATCGTGATCTTGCCGCCGCCGATCGTGGCTACAACTTCTTCCCGTTTGCCGCATCCGGCCAGCGCCATCAGCACCGCCAGACTCATCACTGCCAAAAGTTTCTGGTTCACGTACGTCTCCTGTTAGGGTTGTTTATGCGAAAATTGTTGGAACATTCGAAGAAATGCTGCGGTTCCTCAGCGCCGGAACACGCGAAAGCCGCGCACCTCGCGGGACACTGAGTAAGCGGAGAGCGCTCGCATCAATGCTTCATCGCGCGAAATGAAGCTCCACAAGTTCATGGCTGGCGGACACCCTTGGCGGCGGTCCTGAGCATCCACGATGATCAGCATCGGCCGATACGTCCCGATGTCCTCGGCCAGCTCGCGAAGATAGCGCTGCTCTTCCGCCGGGGCCGTCGCTGCCGTGTGATACTCAAATATACTGTCTGGATCGGCCTTCTCTTTGGCGTAGAACATTCCGACCGGAAAGTGCCACAAGTAGCGGGAGCCCGGACGACGCTTCAACTGCACCAGCACCGGGTACGCCGGCCTGACCGAGGACGAGATGATCATCACCGGATCTCCCGGCCCGCACCAATCGCGGATCACTTGGGTGACGATTTGGTCATCCGCCGATAGCTGCCGCGGCCGGCTCCATTGCCAAACGAACAGCACTCCCGCAAGCACAACTACAATGCTGATGAGCAGCACGCCGCGGGGAGCCTCCAGAAACGGAAACAGGCGGCTTTCCGCAATCAGCACCGCGGCCAGCAACAGCGTTCCGTACAGAAACGGGATGGCGTGGTAGTTCCAGCCCTTGAGCTGCACGATGTACAACAGCAATCCTGCCAGAACCAAAACGATCAGCGGTTGACGGAGGCGGGACACGGCGGTGGATCGTCCCGGCTTCAACAGTACTGCGGCCATGACCACGACCACCGCAAGTACGGCCATCGGATTCGTCAGTACACGCTCCCAGCCGCGCTCATAGGTTGCATAGTTCTGCGCAATGAACGGAATCCATCGCTCAAACAGCGATTCGCGAATCACGCCCGGCAGCAGCAGAAAATGAACCCCGTAAGCCAGACCCGTGATCACAAGCCCGACTGTTTCAGGCTGCACAACAGCCCGCCAAGACCGCGTGCGTATCAGCCAATACAGTTCCGGTGCCACGGCGACGATCAGGAACTGCGGCTTTAAACAAACTCCCAGCGCCGCCACGATTCCCAATCCCACGGCTGGCAGCCACGAGATATTCCGACCTTCCCACCGCAGCCAGCGCAGCACAAAGAACGGCAAGTAAAGCAGCATGAAGATTTGCTCGCGCTGGCCGAACTCTCCCCTCACCAGAAAGAGCGACATTGCGGCATATGCCAACAACAGCATGCCAATCTCCCCTGGCGCGAGCGGCGGCACGGCACGCTTCAGCAGACTGCCGATCACGAGCGTTGATCCGAGCGCAAGAATCAGGACCAGAACCGTGAACAGCGGTATCACCGGCCAGTTCAGCACCTGAGCCAGCCACGCGGGAACGGTATTCAGGTAGATGATCAGCGGCGGATTGATCTCGTAGAAATCCACGTACGGCCGCTGACCATCCAGCAGAAGCTGCGCACACTGCAGCTCCAGCGCACAATCGTGCTTGATGAGTTGCGGTTCGATCACAATCCGCATCCCCCGGATCGCGAACAGCGCGAGCAGCAGCACCAGCCATACACGCATGGCCGGCCATCTGCCGTGACGAAGCCGCTGCGTCACTTCACCATTACCTTGTACTGCCAAGGTTTAAGATTCATGGCGATGGCTGTCCCGGCACGGTGTGTCCGCCCGGAAAACACATCGCGATACGTGCCGCTCATGCCGGGGCCGCTTAAACCGCTCGTATGCTCGCGCGGCGAAGCATTGATGATGACGACAATTTCGTCGTCACCCTTCTTGCGCATGAAGGCAAACACGTCATCTGAGTTTGCTACATCAACGCGCGTCATCGTCCCGCCTTCTTTGCCGTTCCACAGCGCCGGATTCTCGCGCTTCAATTTGAGCAGCGTTTTGTATACGTCGGTGAAGGGGTGTTTTTTCCACTCAATCGTGTCTTTGTCAAAGAAGCGCAGACGCTTATTCAGCCCCGCTTCCTGACCGCTGTAAACGAGCGGCATTCCGCGCGCGGTGAGTGTGAGCACAGCGAACGCTTCCGCCGCGTCGCCGAAGCGCTCGGAGACGGTGCCGTTCCACGTGTTCTCGTCGTGGTTATCCGTGAACAGCATCCGGTAGGAATCCGCACCGTAGCGCTGCCGATCACGCTCGAAATAGTTGCCCAGCTCGGTAGCCGTCTGCTCGCCTTTGGCAATCTTCACCATCAAGTGATGCAGTTCCCAGCTATAGGTCATGTCAAAGGCGCGCTCGTGATGCGCCAGATTCTCATCTTCGGCCAGCATGAAGACCGGCTTGATTTTGTCCAGCTCCGCGCGGGCAGCATTCCAGAATTCCTGCGGCACCATCCCCGCCACATCGCAGCGGAAACCGTCAAGATCCGTCTCGCGCACCCAGAACGCCATCGCCTCAATCATCCACTTGCGCAACTCGGGATTGTCGTAATTGAAATCTACTACGTCGTGCCAATCAGGAACAGGCGAAACCATTGCTCCGGTGGAATCTTTTGTGAACCAATCGGGATGATCCCTTACCAGCGTATTGTCCCAGGCGCAGTGATTCGCCACCCAGTCGAGAATGACATACATTCCCTGATCGTGAATCTTCTTTACGAGCGCCTTGAACTCTTCCATCGTGCCAAACTCGGGATTCACGTCGAGATAATCCTTCACCGAGTAGTAGCTGCCGAGCGAGCCTTTGCGATTCTCCACGCCAATCGGATGAACCGGCATCAACCAGAGAATCTCCACGCCCAACTTTTTCAGGCGCGGCAGATGCGACTCGAACTCCCTAAACGTCCCCGACAGCGTGAACTGCCGCACGTTGACCTCATAGATCGCTGCATCTCGGCTCCACTCAGGGTGAATAACCTCGGCGGAGGCGGAAAGTGCAAGAAATAGGAGACTCGAAATTAGAAATAGGAAAGGCATCGGAGTTATCTACTTTAGCTTCATCGCAAAATGATGGCTGGTAATGTCCATTCCTTTGTGCAAATAGAAACGGTGGGCGCGAAAGCGCGTTGGGCCGGTGCCGGAATCAAGATGAAATTGATCGCAGTTGGCTTCCCGCGCGCGTTCAATGAGCCAATCAAAGAGTTGGCTGGCGTAGCCCTGGCCCCGCGCTGATTCATCAGCAACCAGATCATCTACATAGAGTGCCTTACCCCAGGCCAGATACTCGGCGATGCGATAACCGGCACACGCATGCACCACATCTGATTCCCCCCTGCCTGCGGGGGGGGTAGGGGAGGTCTTTGATGCTATTACCGCATTGATCTTCTCTAACGCATTTCCTCCCGGGAACAAAACATCGGCATCTGTCAGACGTAATACAGTGAGACCCTGCGCGAGCATGATCTCGTCCCGCACCCGATCATAGGCTTGTGCTTCCACGTCGTTGTGCGTCTCGCCATCTACTTCGATCACCAATCCCAGTTTTGCGCAATAGAAGTCTGCAATGAAAGGACCGAGAGGGTGCTGACGGCGGAAATGGTAACCAAGTTGGCGCGCTGACAATGCTGGCCAGAGAGCTTTCTCCGCTTGAGTGGGCTCTTTTCGCATTTCGCGGGCATATTTCCAATGAATTCCCGCAACCATGTGCCACAGAGTAACCAGATTGGGATTGTTGCGCTCTTCACCAACCTCCCCTGACCCCCCCGCAGGCAGGGGGGAATCAGAGACGAATACCAACGTGTATCCCGATTCCTGTTGCTGCCGTTGTACCTGCACGAGGAATTGCTGCTCGTCCAGATGCGGACGAAGCTGGTGCATGACGAGGAAACAACGTAGGATATCTGCTTGCGATGTGGCGACTGAGATGGAAGGCAAGACTTGAACCTATTTTTGTTCCCGCACAAACGCTGTGAATTCCGTCACGGCCGGGTTGCCGCCGGCCCCGCGCACGGCCAGGGCAATTTGCGCGCGGTGATACGTCGAATGGTTCACGGCGTGCATCAGCAGATCGCTGACCTTGCGCTTGACCAGTTCTCCGCGCGAATTGAGGAACTCGATCTCGCCGCTTAGTTCTTCCTCCGTGCGCGCGTTCAGATATTCCGGCCACGCTTTTCCCAGCCGTTCGATCCACTCGGCGCATTCGGCCAAGCTCAAGTCCGGCGCGTCGTTGAGATACGATCCATCCCGGCCATGCAGCACCTCATATACGAACTGTTGCGCGTGCAGAATGTGCCCCAGCCATTCCACGGCTTTCGCCGGCGGCTCACCGAGCTCCGCCAGCGACGCAGAAACGCGGCGGTTCGCCCAGAGATCATAGGTGAAAAGATGGAGGAAGAAGGAGTGCATGCCTTGCTATGGATACAGCGTCAGGATCGTGGCGAAATCAGACACGCCGTCACAGTTGGCAGAAATGACGTTTTGTCCGATGTGATACGCGCGGTACCACATTTCGACCCGGCCATATTGATTTGTCGTGTCATACAATGCCGTGTCGATGAACTCCAGCATCCCGATTAATGGATTCGCCAGCGTGATATTGACTTCCTTCCCCGGCATAACATGGCCTTCGGTGTTGGTGACAATAACAACTGCGGGCGTCAAGCCGGAATCCCCGGGCAAAATGTACAGTGTGTCCTCGCAGACAATTTGCACGCTGCCAACTGGATATGGGAGGATGGTCACCCAAGCCGTGTCGGTTAGTTCCCATGCATAGGCCGTGATATGAAATGTCCCGTACTCACCATCTGAGTGCCACCAGGTCGAAGCGCGCCCCGTGGAGTCTGATTCCGGTATCCTGTCAAGTGAGCCGCCGCTTGTGCTGAGGTAAATTTGATACTCTTCAACACCCTGTCCATTCGGATCGCGCAGAATCACCGAGATCTCTGAAGAGTCCGGCATAGCACTTGACGCATACAGCGTCTCGGGTTCCGAAACAACCTCAAGCGTGTAGGGATCGTCAATCACATAATCTACGTGGATTCGCTGTGTATCCACCAGACCAGCAGCGCTCACGGTGACCAAGTTATCGTGTACCCACGTTGCGGTGAAGACAATAACTTGCTCGCCAAGCGAATCCGTCCAATAGTCAGTTTCCCACCACGGAAGACTCAAGAATGCGTTTTCTGTATCGGACAACATTGCTTCAACCAGTACATCGGGTATCGGATCGTTGTTTCCGTCGCGGAGAGCTACCGTCACATAGACTCGTTCTGAGTCTTCATCCATACCGACAAAATTGTTCCGATCCAACCACACATACATCGAGTGCCCGATAATCTCATTGTGGTTTTCGATGTTCGTGACATTGGTGACGTACTCGTCTTTGCACGCAGACATTGATAACAAGACTCCAATCAGGAGCACCGGAATCAGTCCCAGCAGCCGTCTCATCTTCGCCTCCTAACGTTCATTCGATGGGTGTTCGGAAGCGCACATGCATCCAACTTGCGCGCCTGCGAGCATCCGCCGGAAGTTACTTTGCGTAGTGATCCGCGCCTAAGAAATGCAGCGAAACATAGGGTTCGTCGCCTAGACCCACCTCGGCGGACAACAGATCTTTCATCTTGATGCGCCCAGGCCCACCTCCGCGACATCCGAGACTGCCACTTCCTGCAAGTACCCAAGCACATATCCCAGCTTCGCGCGCCAGTCCTTCGTCATCCCCAGCGGTAAGCGAATCTTCAGGACCTTCGCGGCGGAGAGTTCGATCGGGTAGCCCGCGCTGCGCTGCGTAATACTCAAGAGCTGCTCGCGCGGAATACCGTCGGGCGGGAATTCGATCTCCAGTTCGCGCGCCGTAATGTCAATCTGTGCCGCGCCGAGCTGCTCGCCCAGCAGCCGCACGCGCACCATGTCAAACAGGTTCAACGCCTGATCAGGCAGCCGCCCAAAACGATCGCGGACTTCGGCTTCAATTTCTTCCAGCCGCGCAAAATCCTTGGCGCGCGACAGCTCGCGGTAGTAGTTCAATCTCATGCCGCCTTCCGGCATGTACGGCTCGGGGAAGAAGGCGTCCGCTTCGAGCTTCATCTTCAGTTCGACTGGCTCGGCTACGTCCTCGCTGACCTGATCGAGCTTCACCTCGCGCACCGCCTCCTCAATCAGCCGCTGATACATTTCAAAGCCCACGGCATTGATATAGCCCGATTGTTCGCGCCCCAACAGGTTTCCCGCGCCGCGAATTTCCAGATCGCGCATCGCCACCTGGAAGCCTGCGCCCAGCGACGAGAAGTTGGTCAGGGCAGCTAATCGCTGCCGGGCAATCCGTGACATCTCGAAGTTCGGCGGCACGAGCAGATACGCGTATGCCTTGCGCGATGAGCGGCCGATCCGCCCGCGCAACTGATGCAATTGTGCCACGCCGAACCGGTCGGCGCGGTTCACCACTAGCGTGTTGACATTGGGCAAGTCGAGACCGGATTCGATGATCATCGTCGATACCAGCACGTCGTAGTTGCCTTCGATGAAGTCAATCATGACGCGCGCGAGCTTGTCCTCGTCCATCTGACCGTGCGCAACGGCGAAGCGCACGTTGGGCAGCACCCGCTCCAGCATCCGCTTGACGGCGGGGATGGACTCGATCCGGTTATGCACAAAGAACACCTGCCCACCGCGCCCTAATTCGTATTGAATGGCGTCCCGGATAACCTTCTCCGAGAACGCCACGACATCGGTTTCGATCGGCAGGCGGTTGGGTGGCGGCGTGTTGAGCTGCGACAAATCCCGCGCCCCCATCAGCGCCATGTGCAGCGTGCGCGGAATCGGCGTCGCGCTCATTGAGAGCACGTCAATGTTCGCCCGCAGCGACTTGATCTTCTCCTTCTGCACGACCCCGAAGCGGTGCTCTTCGTCAATGATCAGCAGCCCCAGCTCATCGAACATTACGTCCTTGGAGAGCATCCGGTGCGTGCCGATCAAGACGTCCACGTCGCCGTCGGACAGCTTCTTCAGCGTTTGCTTCTGTTCCTTGGGCGATTGAAACCGCGAAATCACGCCGACCTTCACCGGCCAACTCTTGAACCGCTCGCGAAACGTGCGGTAGTGCTGCTGCGCCAGAATCGTCGTCGGCACCAGTATGGCTACCTGCTTGCCGTCCGTCACAGCTTTGAACGCGGCGCGCATGGCAATCTCAGTCTTGCCATAGCCCACATCGCCCGCGATCAAGCGGTCCATCGGGCGCGGCTGCTCCATGTCGTACTTGACGTCCTCGGCGGCGCGAAACTGGTCGGGCGTATCCTCATAGGGAAAACTGGCTTCCATCTCGCGCTGCCACGGGGTATCCGGCGAGTATGGGATGCCGGTGACCGCCTTCCGCTGCGCATACAATTTAATCAAATCTTCGGCAATTGAAAGCAGCGACTTTTTGGTCTTCTTCTTGAGGTCGCGCCAATCCCTACCGCCAATCTTGGAGAGCGGCGGCTGAAAACCCTCGCGCCCGGAGTATTTCTGCACCTGCGCGAGGTTTTCCAGCTTGACAAACAGCGTCACGTCATCTTTGTACTGGATCTTGAGCACTTCGCGCTGCGTATCCTTGACCGCAATCTTGGTCAGGCCCTGATAGCGGCCGATGCCATAGTCCACATGGACGACATAATCCCCCGGCTTGAGCGCGTCGATGTCGTGCAGCGGGACGACGTTTTTGAACTTCATGAACCGCCGGCGGCGGCGCATGCGGCCAAAGATGTCGTGATCCACCAGCACTGCCAGTTTGGCGGCGGGCATGGTGAAGCCGTGATGCAAGCCGCCTTCGCGCACGTCAAACGCCGCTTCCGGCGCACCGCGCTCGACGAGCACTTGCCCCAGCCGCTCTCCGGCAAGTTGCGAATCACTCAGAATGACCGCGTGGATCCCGGCCGCGTGGTACTCTTTCAGCTTATCGGCAACGAGCGGCAGATTGGCGGCAAAGCGCTCCTGCGGCTGCGCAGCAATGTCGATTTCGGGATCATCATCATGCGGCGAATTCTCAAGGAAGATCTGCGTGAACGGCCGCACCGCCTTGCGCACCTCTTCGGGAGTGATGAGTCTACCGTTACGCTCGTGAGTCCCCCCTACGTCAGTGGGGGGGATCAAGGGGGGGTCACCTTGTATTTGCGCCTCTACAAACTCCTCAAACTCACTTTCCTTCCCGTTGGCAAAGAACTTCTCATCTTCCTC
>CAYJKM010000022.1:0-23925 GCA_964370805.1 uncultured Alphaproteobacteria bacterium
GGGTCGAGAAACTCAAGATCCGCCGAGATCCGAAACTCGTGGACGAACTCTTGCGAACCAGCGTTTATTATGCGCTGGCCCGTGATCCACTGGCCGGGAAGCCCACGGAAAATTCAAGAATATGGATCTTGGCGGTCTATCCTTTCCTGGGAGTCGAATTTACGGTCTATTATTCCTTCACCGATACTCACGTCGCGTTGCTGTCGATAACCCGCGGGAGTGAAACAGCCGAGAATTTCTACGGGGCATAAGTTAATCTAGAACATCAGAAATAAGGAGAGCGCATACGGAGTGCGCTCTTTTTGTTTTCGGGACATGTGAAGACGCCTGTTGCCGGGAGGAGAGTCTTTGCCTCCACTCGGGGGTGGAGAACTTATTTGAGGGATGCCACGCAGCAGACAATTGGACAGACATTGCCTGTCTTATGAACACGGTTTATTCCCAGTCGGGAGCATTGCTGAGAAAACAATCGATAGTAGCATTCTCCGCTGTTTGAATTGTCACTTCTTGCTCTATTGCTTGCATGCCCAGTTTACTAAACTTCAATAGATATCTGCCGGGAGTCATGCCAAAAAGCGAGTAGTGACCGCAACTGTTAGTATGATCACTATGGTCGCCGTAACCCAAACGATGATTGCGCTCCTCGCGAGAATCGCGCGGCGGTACTCGAAACGCTCTCACCCAGACATCTTGAACCGGCATCCCTGACTCCAGATCTTCGACGCAACCGGATATCGAACCGGGCTTTGGAAGGTACTCGATCTTCTCCGCTCCATAACTGTACGGCCAGCGAATGCTGACAAACGTAATTGTATCCGGTTTGATCATAACGGGACACACAATAGTTTTGGATCCACTGTACTCGATTAACAAAGTATCCTGACCCGGGTCACGCCAATCAAAGGAAAATCTACCCGAATAGTGTTCGGAAACAGTCGAATCCTGCGCCCCCAAAGCTACCACTAAGCACCGGAATCCATAGTCTTTTCTATCTGTGATTTGTCCGGCAATTACCCCTGTCCGAGCAAAAGACTCGTTATGGAAAACGAGAATCAGCAATAGGCTGAACATGCGGCATTGACAAGATCGAGCTCTCATGAGTATCCAATTGAGTGAAAAGGACATGGCAAGCCATGTCCTACATCACGGCTTCAATTCTTTTTTCCGTGCCGTCGGGAATTTGTTTTGAGCCACTCGGCAAATTCCGCTTCGGTAATCTCGCGTGCCGCAAGTCCGAGTGTCTTCTCAACTGCTTCGGACTCAGATGCCGCGAACGCGCAGCCGTTCAGTTCGAGAAAAGACACGGCCAGCACAAAGGCGACGCGCTTGTTGCCGTCACTAAAAGGATGGCTGCGACGGATGGCATACGCGTAATTTGCGGCCAGGGCGATGATGTTTCTCTCGCCGTACTGAAAGCGATGATGTGGGCTAGCCAAGGCCGAGTCGAGAGCGCCTTCATCACGAAAGCCGGCCAGACCGCCATGCTCGTTCAAGAGTCGGTCGTGAATCGCCAAGGCCAATGATTTGGTGATCCACTCAGGTTCACGTTTCACTTGGACAATTGTCGAAGGGCGTTGCGATAGCGTCTCATGACGTCTTCAGCAACCGACATTCCTTTTTCAAAATCGGGATCGTAAGGCGTGAGGCGATAGCCTTCCGGGGACTCCGTGAGGAACAGTTGGTCGCCTTCCTTCACGTTCAGAAAAGCTGCGGCCTCGGCGGGGAGGATCACGCCAAGCGAGTTGCCGACTTTTCTAACTGTTAAATTTACCATTGTTTAGACTCGCTTTGCGCAGACAACGGGGTCGCGCTTCGATTAAGTTTAACAATAATTATAACAAGAAAAATGTCGCTTGTCAAGCGGAAACCGGAGGGTCACTCGGGGAGTAAGGGTTTGGACATCGGCTGTTGCCGCGCATAGATCGCGCAGCCGAAGCCGCGGGTGCGGAAGATCTTTTGCAGAGCGTACTGCTTTTGAAACTCCGGGTCGAAGACGATCATCTCCGTGGCCTCGCGCGGTGGATAGAGGAGCTTCAGATAATCGGGCCGGTAGTGATCAATCCACCAGCCGAACTCGCGGCGGCGCAGATGCTCCACGATGTCCGGCGTCACCAAGCCGGCGTAATCAATGATCGTTCCCTTCGTATAGTAGAACCGAAGCACGCCGATGTCGCCCGCGCCTACGCTCGATCCCGTGGGCGCGTGGTCGTTCAGCCACTCCGCGGCCTGCCGATAATTCTCATACGTGGGCATGACGGGCTGCTTCAGCCCCACCACCGGAAACACGAGACCCGCGATGACCATGCCGGCATACGCCACGCTTAGCACGAGGGCGCTCGGCAGCACGCGATTGTCCACCAGTGCGCGATAGATGCCTTCAATCGCCAGCGTGATGATCACCGCAATGCCCAGCGCCAGCGGTGTGTAATACCAGGCGTACGCCGGAGCCTTGAGCACAACACCGTACACCAGCAGATAGACGAGATTCCAGAGCAGAATTACATGCAGGACGGGATGCCGCAACAAACTCCATGTGCGCAAATGCCACGCCGCCGTCACCGCACCGGACAACATCAAAATACCAATCAGCCTTCCATTGGCGCTGCCGCCAAACCACGCATGGGCGGAGACCAGCCCGCGAAAGAACACTGGCCCTGCTCCCCACAGCCCGGCTTCGGTTTGCGCGAGTTTCGCCGAGTATGTGGTTGGCACGACGCTCCCAAAATAGTAGAGACTGAACGCCGTCCACACCGCCAGCGGCAGCAGAAACACAACGGCCATGCGCAGGGTGGGTAGGCGGCGATAACGCGCCAGATCATAGAGCAAAAGGATGCCCGCGACCAGCAGCATGTCCGGTCTGCCGAGCACCGCCAGCGCACAGGCAAAGGCCGCCGCCACGCGACGCTCGCGGGCATAGTAGTACAGCGCCAGCACGCCCAGCATCATGGACAGAAACAACTCCATCCCCACGGCGCGCGGAATGAACGGACTGGCCAGAAGCACCAGCGGCACAGCATAGGGATAGATAGAATCCTCGTCGCTCGCAAATGCCCGCATCAGAAAATAGCACAGAAAGAAAAGACTGACGGCGCCGATCACGTGACCGATGAGCGGCAGCGTCACGAAGGGCAGAAAGCGCAGCGCGGCATAGAACAGAGCGAGCAGAAGAGTGTAGAGCGGCGAGGTGGTCGCGTTGACGCGCTCGCCGGGATTAAATACGTAACCCTCCCCGTTGGCCAGATTCTGCGCGTACGCATAAAATATGTAGCTGTCGTCCTCCTGAATGAACCAGAAGCCCTTCAACATGAAGATTACGACAACTGCCGCACACACAGTTGTAGTCATCGCAAGTCTGCGGTGGTGAGGGTGGTCAGGATTCAGATTCGGGATGGGCAAAAGCACTGCCTACGCTCCAAATGTCATCTTAACATGATGAATCATAACAGCATAAAATATACGATTCGGGCGAAATATCAAATGGCCAGGTAACTTCATCATAAACAAAAAGCCCCACTCCGGGAGTGGGGAAGTTGTGACTCTTGGCTGACGATGCGCGGTGAGCTTAGTACTCCTTGCTCTCCGCTATTTCAACGATGCGGCCCTTGGCCGTCTCGATCAACTTGCCTTCAACGCTGCCCCACAAACGACGCAGCGTCGCGAGCATCGCTTCCGCTTTCTCGGCGCTGTCGAATTCGAGTTCGCCGATGACGTAGTTCGGATTATCGCTCGGGCGGAAGATGCGATAGCGGCGCACGCCCGATTTCGCTCGTCCCAGCGGATCACTGTCAAAAACTTTCTTCCACGCATCGAAGTTCATGGCGGGGTGTTCAAATTGCAGGATGTACATGGATTTTTCCATTCGTCTTCCCGTGAGCCGGGGCGAGTTTCAGACCGGCTCTTGAGGCCCCTCGCCATCCTTCAGCTCTTCAAGCTTGTACTTTTTGCTGGATCGGATGACAATAACAATGAAATATGAAAAAAAGCCAAAGGCACACACAAGCAAAAGGGTTTGCCCATCCGTCATCCACTGCCAGAAACTCCGCACGCGGACTTTTCGCAGCAATTGATCATGATCAAAGACTCCTACGGCAACATATAGCGGTTGTACGCTCACCGAGTCCAGGCACCGATTTATCATGTCCCAAAATTTCTGGTCTCCGAGGTGATCGTATGCATATTCGAAGATCAACCGATACGTTTTGTAGTTGCCGGTTTCCGCTTCGATCACATCAAGGGGCAAGCCCTGTGGTGTAACGATTCTGTAAATCTGTTTCCTGCCGCCCCCGCTGACCAGCACCGCGAACCCTTCGTGAAACCACTCCGGCAGCATGACGGCTTTATCGGGGCCAAGTGCCAGCGAAACGTAGGCATGCACCAGCTCATGCGACAACGTAACCGGGAGCAGTTTCTTCATGGCATTCCACTCCGAGTTGGTCGACGCTTCCCGCTTGATCATGAGAATGTATCTGCCGCGGAGTGTCATCCCTTCCACATAGTCTCTTGGAAACAACGTGTACAAATTGTCCGTCAAGTCCCTGACCGTTTTGAAATAGCGGACGAAAACAAACCCTTCCGGTACGGGAACGTTGAGCTTGCTGCGGAGCAAGTCAATCGCCGGATTGTCAGTCTCTTTCAAGTCAAAGATTTCCGACTCGAGACGCATGCAGTCTTGAAGATATGACAGGTCGTCTGCCGAAATCAGGCCTTTTGCATGTTGCGCGCGCAGCTGCGAGTAGCGCGGCTGTCCTGCAAAAATCAGAAATAATAGCGTGTTTTCGTAGATTTCTGCCTGAAGTGAATCCAGATCTTTAAGCGAGGCCGCGTAGGAGAGTAAGCTGCTGACGCGTTCATAGCGCTGCTGTGTATTCATCAATTGCCCGTCTTGTCTTATCACGGGGGCCTTGAGCTTTTCCTGTTCCGCTTTGGATCGCAGGATCTCCTGTAGTTCCGGGGATGCGCCCATGAGTATATCTGCCACCATTTCTCTGTAAATCCGACCAACGTCGATTGTGTCCGTTCTTATCTCCGGCGGTTCCGGGGTGTCGGCGAAAGCGATGCACCCGCAGAGTTCTAAGGACGCAATCACGAGCACCGCGACGAGTTCGGTACCGGATGTTGGGCGGGTAAGCATGGTGTGTACAGTCTTAATTAGGCTCGTCATAACATGTGCTTGAGTTTCGGGGGATTCTACGTCTTCAATTCCTTTTTTCGCGCCGCGGGGAACAACACGTTATTCAGAATCAGGCGATAGCCGGGCGAGTTTTTGTGCAGGGCGAGATTCGTGGGCGGATCGCCGACCTGATGGCGGTAATCTTCCGGATCGTGACCGCCGTAAAACGCCCAAAAACCTTTGCCGAAATTGGAATAGATGTATTTCACTTCATCCGTGCCTTCATTCTGCGCGAGCACCGTCACGCTCGGCTTGATGAAGCGCTTATGGAACGCGGTGGTCTGCCCCATGAAACCCTTCACCACGCTGGTATGGCACTGCGTGAGCATCGAGGGCACCGGATCATACTTGGCCGAAAAATCGAACAGCGTGAAATAATCGCCTTCATCCCCGCGCGACATCCGCCCCGTGCGCGGCGAAACGTCCACATCGGAAAACTCATAGACCATCGGATCGGTGAAGAGCGTGTAGTTCTGGAAGGCAAAGCTGTAATCGAAACGCAGTTCGTTCATGAAACCCGGATTGATCCCGTCGCCGTCAAAGGTCGGCGCGCAGATGTCCGTTTCGGACGCGGCCAGCGCGATGTCGTAGCTGTCCGTCGCGCTGCACATCGCAAACAGGAACCCGCCCTGGCCGACGTAGCTTCGCAGCGTTCTGGCGACGGCAAGCTTAAGCTGCGAGACTTTCGGGAACCCCAACCGGGCCGCGCGTGCTTCTTCCTGCTGCACCTCGCGAATGTACCAGTCCGCGTTGCGGTACATGGAGTAAAACTTGCCATACTGCCCGGTGAAGTCCTCGTGATGCAAGTGCACCCAGTCATACTTGCCAAGCTTGCCGCCGAGCACTTCTTCGTCATAAATGCGTTCGAACGGAATCTCGGCGTAGGTGAGCGCCAGATTTACCGCATCATCCCACGGGCCGTCTTCTACCTCCGACGGCGCGTAGATGGCAATCTTCGTGGATTTTTCGAGCACGACCACTTCCATATTGGCCTGCTCGATTTCGGAATAGACCGCGCCCGCGTCGGCGATTTCGGTGAGCACGCCGCGCAAACGACAATCGTTCTCAATTTCCGGCGCCGGATCCATCATGAAGCTGCCGCCGCGATAGTTGAGGAGCCACTCGACTTTGAGCCCCCGCTGCAGGGCTTCCCAGGCAATGCCATACGCCTTGAGGTGATCCGTCTGAGTGAGATCCATCGGGATCAGGAGCTGTTGGGCAAACAATGGAGCAGCCAGCAACAGAAAGAAAACGATGAACGACGAACGATGAAGGATGAAATGGGAAATGCGCATAAAGGAGATTTGAACCGGAATAGCGTTAATTCTCAATCCCGTATACTTGACGGGGAGCCAACTCACTCGGAAATTGATCAAGTAGCTGCAAGCGGGCGGCATAACACAAATGGCATGCATCATGAAACTCACCGTGCAGCGGCAGATCAAAGGTGCGGACTAATCCGGCGGGGCCGCCGCGATGCAGCGGGCCGATGACCGGATGAGTTTCGGGAGAATAGCGCGCCGCAATCTCCGCCAGTGAGCGCTTGCCCAGATTGCCGAACACGATTCCCTGACAGGAAAACAGGTTGCCATACGCATCGAGATGCAGCCGCCCGACATCGTCCCAATCTTCATCGGGACATTCGTTGAATGACATCCACGGCTGTTTGGCCGGAGCATCCGCCGCCATCGTCTCGACCGCGCGCCCGCGAAATTTGACCGTGCCGCCGGTGATCGGCTCGCCTTTCGCGTTGACCCTGACGCACGCTCCCGGCCGCTCCACGCAGATCGCGCTCGCATCGAGCCCCAGTTTCCGGGCGGCGTCCAGCAAGTGTCTCGCCGGAGATGCTTGCGGAAATGTCTCGCTGTGGAAACTGTCGTCACTCACCGATAGTCGTGTCAATCCGGCTACTCTTAGCGGAGTCAGCCAGGCCACCGCGTCGTCCACGCTTTCCGCATAGTACGCGTTGGTGACAATGCCCGTCTCCAAGCCCAGCCCACTCGCATACTCCACAATTTCGCGCATGATCGGATAGTACATGAACGGCTCGCCGCCTTCCAGCCAGATCTCGCGCACCGTCCCCAGTTCCGCCGTTTGCCGCACGGCGTCCTTTGCCGCGCGGAGTGTCATCGTGCCCTCGGCTTGCGGCGAGGAGTACACAAAACAATGGTCACACTCGGATGTACAGCGATACGTCAATAATAGATGCAGGCCGGTGAGGTGCATGATTTCTCTCCAGGGGAAGTTGCGGCTGCGCGTGAGGCCGGAACTCGATCAGTTCTCTCCGCTACACGACCCCGCGCAGTCATGAACAATGGTATAACGTTTGTATAACGGGGCAAGATTCGTGTCTGTCCATTGGTGGATCGAAGCGGCGGGTGGCGGACCGGGTTCGTAGCAGCCTATTTCACTCCAGCCATTGCCGGGCGGATCGCCGTTCTCGGCAGCATCCGTCGTGCCGTAGATACGATACACTCCCGTTTCCGGCCCGCTCCACGTGAGCTGAACGAAACCGGTTCCCGGCAGAACTTTGACTACCACGCTGTCGGCGGTCGCACACGGCGGAGGTACGACCCACTGTTCGCCGCCCACTTTGATCAGATGATCGTGTTCGGCACAGATCGGCCCGCCGGGACAAACCACACTGCCTCCGGCCATGAGATAGCCGCCGTCAGGAGTGGTGCAGACTCCATAGCCGTGCTGATCATGCTCGAAACCAAAAAACAGGCTCCAGACCTCGGTGCCGTCGCAGCGATGCTTGGTCAGCAGCATATCACCGGATTGACTGTAGTTGTTCGAATGTCCGGAAACGACAATCCCACCGTCCACATCGATGGTCACGGCCTCGCCCTCGTTCTCATCGCGGAGTGCGTGTGTCCAGCGATGCAGTACATTCCCGTCGGCATCCGTGACCAGATAGTAGAATGCCGTGCCGCCAGTCGAAAGCCATGCGGTGCCCACGAGCACAATGTCGCCCGCGGGTAATACGGCCATGTCATTGATGACGAGATCGGGATAAACCGAATCCGGATACGTACGAGACCATACCAGATCGCCGTTGCCGTCAACCTTAATCAACACTGGCTGCGTGCTGTCCGTGGCGAGATAAACCCCGCGCGTTCCGGCAAGCAGATATTCGTCGTTCCCCGCCGGTTGACAGGCGCGCATGTTGATCCAGACCGTGTCAAGCGCAAACGTGTCATTCCACACTTGCGTTCCGCTTGCATTCGTGCGACTAATATAGACCTGCCGCGCGCCCATATCAACGTAGTCCCCAACGACAAGAAATCCGCCGTCATCCGTCGGACAAATATCCGCTCCGCTGCTGTTATTGATTCCACCCCAGGCATTCAGTTCATTTCCCGAATCCGTGATCGCCTGCACGAAGACGTGGTTGGTCGTATCGGTAGGAGCAACTGAGCCGACCGCCAGATAAACCGAATCGTGCCAGTGAATCAGGCGGCGCAGACTGCCTTCGCCGTCGTTCGGCCCAAAGATCGTATTCGACCAAACGTAATTACCCAGCGTATCTACTTTAGTGATCAGTGGCGAAAATTCCGTCGAATATACATGGCCGCTCGCAATGTAACCGCCCTCAGCCGGAACCACGTCACTGAAATATCCAGTGTAGTAATTCGCCGAATTGGTCTGCCAGTTGTAGATCGGCAGCTGCAAATTTCCCAGCGGCTGAATCACGAAGTCGCCGGGATTCAACGTTTCCAGTTCCGGTTCAAAGAGCGTCGTGACGCGCACGCGGCAGTGATTCGAAGCCGGGGCTGTGGCGGGAAACGTTTCGGTGCCGTCATCCCAAGCGGATGCTGCAAGCAATTCCCATGCGCCGCTCGGGTAGTCGCGGTTCAGCTCAATCCGCACAAACCGATTGGGTTTGTTGCTGTGGGTCTGCCATTGCACGGTAAACATCTGACCGATCTGAGCCGTGAAACACGGGTCGGGTGCGGTGACGGTTAAGCTCGGATCTGAATCCAACCGCACCAGCCAAAAATCCGATTGTCCTGACGCAAACGACTGCGTGATCCCCGACGCGAAGTAACCTTCGTCGGTGACGTTCTGGTAGCACTTGTGATAGACGGTGTAGCACTGCTCGTCATCCGTGCCGCCGGCGGTTTTCGTCCAGAGCGTGTCGCCATTGGCGTCCGCGCGAATGACGTATAGGTCGCGGCCGCCCGCGCCGAACGATTCCGTGAATCCGCCAATCAAATAGCCGCCGTCACATGTTTGCGTCAAGTCAAGCGCGTTCTCGTCGTCCGGGCCGCCGTACGTGCGCGACCATTCGAGATCGCCGTTGGCATTGGTCTTGACGAGATAGATGTCCTGATCGGACATGAACGCTTGCGTGTATCCCGCCAGCGCAAAGCCGCCGTCCAGAGTCTGAACCACTTCGTTCGCGCTCTCATAGAGAGCGGAATCGCCGTACGTTTTTGTCCAGACCGTGTCGCCGGCGGAATCATAACGCACGAGCCACGCATTGCCAAACGGTGGCGCGCCGATGCCGAAGTTATACGTCTGTCCCGCGACAATGCAGCCGCCGTCGCTGAGCGCAACCACATCATAGCCATAATCAATCGCGGTGCCGCCGAGCGTGCTCGTCCAGACCACCGTTCCCGCGTCTGTGACTTTGGAAATCATCAAATCCGGCTGACCGCCCGTGGGGAAACTCCAGCCGGCGACAAAATAGTCCGCGTAATAATCCACGGCCAGCGCGGATTCGTCTCCGCCGAGATCAATGGTGCGCGTCCAGATCGTGTCGCCGATCGCATTGATGCAAACCAAATAGGAGTTGGAAGGATTCGCGCCGAAGGATGACGTGATGCCGACCGCAAGCGTGCGCATCGGACTGTCATGCACGTCATTGAAGTTATCGGTCGCTGCTCCGCCGAACCAACGGGTGTAAACCGTATCGCCGTTGAGACCGCTCGTCCTGACAACGTAGCCGTTCTGTCCGGCCGGACCGAATGACTGGGTTGCGCCGACCAGTACATAGCCGCCACTTTGATCGGGCGCACCGCCGAACGCATCATCCCAACTGGAGCCGCCATAGGTGCGGGTCCAGAGGGTATCCGGTGCAGTTGCGTTGGCCAGCGTGGCGGCGCCCAGGACGATCAAAGCGCAAAGCAAATGTAACATCTTGGTCTCCCTGTACCTATTTGCCAGCATAATGGTACAAGATAGCCCAAGTTAATTCGTTTGTCAACAGGTCTCCGCTTGTGAAGGAAATCATTTAGTGCGGACAATGGCCAAAATTGATCCCCCACTCGATGAGTGGGGGCCGTGCGTTTACGATTCGCTCGTCTGAGAGTCCACGGGAGATTTTCGTGACTGTGTTTGCCAATCTTCAAATGTAATTGTCCTTCCTTCTTCCAAAAACAGTTTGAGATTGGCGAGCGCCCACTGCCAGCCTTCGCGCATGTGATTCACTTCATCGGCAGATTTCAATGCGCGATGCAGCAGCCGCACGAGTACCCGCCCTTTGGCCGCATCGCGAAACGTGAGTGTGACAACCGAACCGGGGCAATGACCGGGATTATCCCACGTGAACGTGACCTGCCGCGGCGGATCCACTTCCAGATATTTGCCCTGATCACCGTCGGCATTGGAATATTGTCCGCCTTTGCGGAGATCCACTTCAGCACTCGTGGTGAACCAGCGTGAGAGCAACTCTGCTTCGGTCACGGCGCGAAAGGCTTCCGCGGACGAGGTCTTGATGGTGCGATGCAGATGCAGCCGAAAGGCATTTGTGTCTGACTTGGTTGCCATGTCAACCACCGGGTTTTTTCAAGTAATGACGGTACCGCGGCGATGTCAAAAGGTCGCAGATCACAAACCGAACGCCGAACATGGCCCAATCCATCGTCGAGGTCTTCGACGAGCCATGCCCTACAGAACTCGATTGGACAGGATTCGCGCCCTTCGCCGCGCTTGCTCGAGATAGATCGAACGGGGATGGTCAATCAAAAATTGCTGGAAGTCCTTAAGCGCGGTGGCACGGTCGTCGAGGTCTTCCATGCGGATCACGGCTTGCGTGTATTTGGCGCGGTCGAGATCCACGGATTCGGGATGATTCAGAATGAACGTGTCGAGCACCATGATGGCCAGCTGCGGTTCCTTGGCGCTGCGCCAGGCAATTGCTTCGGAGAACCGCGCCCATTCGGCCAGCCGTCCGATCTTAATCAATCCCGCGGCCTCGGCAAAGCGCACGGCGGCGAGCGAATCATCATGCCGGAACGACGCATAATCGCCTTCGGCAAACGCGCGCACGGCACGGTACACGCCCTGTTCGTCGAGCAGCGCCGTGTACAGGATCGCATCGTTGAAGGCCGTATTCGACGTGGCCGAAGCCTGAATTGAATCCAGCGCGGCGTAGGACGCGGACACCGAATCGCGCCAGAAATTCGCGCGCGCGATCCGCAGCAGCGCTGTGGCGCCGTCTTCCGTGACTTGATTTCCGCCCAGTCTCACCACATCGCTCCACGCGGAGATCGCGGCCGGATACTCGCCCATCCACGCGTGTGCATCGCCGATCCGGAGTCCCACCGTGGCGCGCGGCACCGGCCCGCCCCGCTGCCACAAGCCGCGAAAGATCGTCAGCGCGTCGAGCGGATTGCGCTCGTGATGCATCATGATTTCGGCGATGCGGAAGCGCGCTTCATCCACTTCCTTCAGCTTCGCGTTCTTCTCAATGAAGCTTTCGTAAGATCGCTTGGCCTCGGCCCATTGATCGAGCGCCTCGAAACAGCGTCCCAGCCCCAGCTCGGCGCGCGCGGAGACGTCCGGCGGCGGCTTCCACGCCAGCACCTTTTGAAATCCCTTGCGGGCCAGTTCAATCGCGCCTTCATCGAGCAGCGTTTGTGACGCGGCCAGCACGAGCATCCCGCCGCCGTCGGTAAGCGAGTCGGCGGTGATTGTGGCACGCAGCGATTCCTCCAAATCGCCCGCCTTCAGCAGGTAGCCGGCATAGAGTCTCCACAGCGTGCCGTTCTTGCGATCACGCTGCACGGCTTTCTTGAGCGTCGCGCAGACCTTTTCGGAAATGGACGTGTCGTCAGGAAACTGGTTCAGAAAATTTTGCGCGATCTGCCAGCCGGTCGGCGTGCTCTCCGCATACAGCAGCAGTTCCTCGGTCGAAGCGGCGTAGTTCATTTGCGCGCGCAGGCTGTTGGCGAGTTCCAGCGCCATGAACGCGGGCAGCTTGGCGGTTTTGCGATGCTCGCGAATCATGCGCTCGCTCTCTTCCCAGCGGCGATTCTGCTGCAAGGTAAGCACCAGCAGGTGCACGGCTTCCGTGCTGTTGTTGTACTGTTGAAGGGCGCCGTTCCAAATTGTCCACGCTTGTTCGTCCTCGCCGCGCGCCAGCGCCACCTGTCCCAGCAGCAGTGTGAGCGAATAACCGCTGGAGGGATCCGAGAGCGGTTTTACCTCTTCGCTGAGCTCGCTCTTTTGAAGCATCTCGCGGACAAACTGATCGGCTTCATCATAGCGCTTGAGCACAATCAGCGTGCGCGGAATCGCGCTGATGGCGTCGGGACTCCAGGGTGAACGCTTGAGCACCTCGCGCCACGCCAGCAGCGCGCGTTCGTAATCGCCGCGGGTTTCCGCCGCCCGCGCGCGCTCGATCAGGATCTGCTCCTCCGTCCTGGCGCGCGGCACGGGTTTGATCACCTGCTTGCCGCCCTGCACTTCGATCCGGATCTCCTGCGCAAAGAGCGGCAGAGTGATTGCGAGTAAAACGAGTGCGATGTATTTTAGTCTAATGGTCATGCGTACCGTTGTGATCATCGGCCAATCCTATTTCAACAACACCAGTTTCTGTGTCACGCTTGTTTCGCCGGCGCTAAACTGCGCGAGATAAATGCCGGAAGGAAGCCCTTCTGCGCTCCAGAGGATGCTGTGGCTTCCGGCCGGCGCCGCTTCGGATAGCAGCGTTTTCACTTCGCGGCCGTTCAAGTCAAATATTTTGAACGTCACGTCGGTTCCCGTTGACAAATCGTAGCTCAAACGCACCGTTGCGTTGAACGGATTCGGATAGGCGGTAAGGACGAACGATGTAGGCGACACAATGTCGTCAGACTCTTCCGTGACAAGCGTTCCGTGGGCACGATAGATCAGCGGCGGGCCGGTGCGAATGTCCCGCCAGACCACGGCCACTGAATAATCCGGAGCAATCGCGACGGAGGCATTGTAGAAACTCTGCAGCGGATCATCCGTCACCGTTACCGCGGCGCTCCACGTCGCCCCGGCATCGGTCGAGACGGACGCCCAGATTTGCGATCCAAACTGTTCATTCGCCCCTTCCCAGACAATCACCGCGATGTTGTCGCGAATCGCGACTTGCGGATAATTGCGGAATCGGCCCGTCACATTGGGCGAAACTTCCTGCATGGGTTCCCAACTGGCGCCGCCGTCCAGACTCCGCGCCATCCAAATCCGGCTTGTGTCATTCAGCGCCGACATCCACGTTACCAGCACCGTTTGTCCCGCATGGGCCATATGCGGCCCGGTCACGGGGCAGGCGGGCAAGATCCAGTTAGACGTATCAATGCGATAGTCCTCGGGAAACGTAGTCCCGCCGTCGGTCGAGCGGGTGACGTGAATCTCGCGCAGATTGCTGATGTTGTTGCGGAAGGCGGTAAGCACCGTCAGTCCGTCGTCCAGCACCAACTGATCGGGCGGGCAGCAATCACAGACGTCCATGGTTGCGGCGGCGGCGGCATCAACCGGTGACGAAAATGTCGTATCGCCTGTCTGTACGGCCCATTCATAGGTCGGATGATGCCCGCTCGCATCGTGCGTCATCCACATCTGCGCCATCCGGCCATCGGGAAAGATGCCAATCGACTGATAGTAACGCATGCGCGCGATGCGCGGGTCCGCACGCACCGGAATTTCCCAGGTCGCGCCACTGTCCGTTGAGCGCACCGCCCACGTGCCGCGGTTGTTATGATTCATGTCTTCCCAGCCCGCCACAAGGTAATTCCCTCGCGCTCGCAGCGTCGGCCCTGACGAGAGATCAATGTACACGCCTTGCACGCTGCCGGAGACGAGTTCCGGCTCGCCAAAGGCCTCACCTGCTGCGGCCGAAGCCTGATAAACTCCGCTGGCGTTGAATGAACCTCCGGCCCAAATCAGATGCAGAATGCCGTCATCCGAATATGCAAGCCGCGGCCGTTGATTGGCGGCGATACCGGCTCCTGCCGCATACTCGTTCGGCGCGAAGACAAGTGTCTGAGCATGTGCGGTGATCGAGTAGATCAAAAACAGGAATCCGGCAATGCGCATGCGACCTCGGATGGAGATGTTCCCTTATTTTAACAGCACGAGTTTCTGCGTCCTCGCCAACTCCCCGGCATTCAAGCGAGCAAGGTAAATTCCCGACGGAAGCCCCTCGGCATTCCACAAAACGCTGTGACTTCCCGCGCTCATGTGTTCCGACACGAACGTTGCCACTGCGCGGCCGTGCAGATCGTAAATGACCAAACCGACGTCTGACGCCGTGGATAGATCATAGTTCATCCGCACCGCGGCGTTAAACGGATTGGGGTAAGCTGAAAGGCTGAAGGATGAAGGCTGAGGGATGAAGTCATCTTCCGCTTCCAGGATTTCGTTCAGCGGGAACGCTGATAGGAACGTGCCGCCGAATATGCCGCCGGGAAGTTCTGTGGACGTAAAACACGCATAGACAGTCGTTCCCAACACGAAAGGAACGGCAAAGTTACAAGTACTGCCGTCTTCCACCGGAATGGGATAGATTAAAGTTGACGTCTGGCCGTTGTTGTCGAAGGCTTGTACCCACACTTCCTGATCGGTATTGTCACCCGCAATATAGGTCACCAGCCCGGTTCCCCACGGTCCGGCAGCGACAGAGAACGCGCGTGCGAAATCGTCGATGGACACCGGCCCCAGCAGCCACGGATCATACGCCGTCGTGGTTCCGCCCATGCGCCGCACAACGCGCGCTGAGTACTCGATCGGGTTTGTTCCCTCCCGTTGCGTCACCAGCAGCATCAACAACTGGCCAAGATCATAATGAAAGGACGTCGCGTTATATTCGACATCGGCATCAAACGCCTCCTCGTGAAGTGTGATCGTCGGCAGTTGCGTGCCGTCTTCGGCAAACGGCCGCAACGTCACGTTTACGCCCGCCTGACTCGGCATGACGTCCACGAGCACGACCTGCGAACCTTCGGCATAAGCGAAGCTGATTGTGGGCGCGCCGCTGAGCATGAGCGTATCCTCGCGCACAACGGTGCCGACACTATTCGTCCAGATCAGAATCTGCTGGCTAAGGAAGAACTGAAAGTAGGTGACAAAGACGCGGCCGTCCGCGAGCGTCACGGCCTGCGGCGCTAGAACTACGTTCCGATGCAGCGTATCCAGTATTTGCCCCTCCGGGGTAAAGTACAGGAGTTCGAATTCGCTGACTCAACTGTGGAAGGTCATGTAGGGATCACTGCCGTCGGCCGCATGCAGCAGGAATAAATTGGCCGGACACCAGATCACTCCGCCTTGCGCGATCTCCTGATAATTTTCCGTGCCGAGCAATTGCCCGTCCGGCGCGACATGCCGCCCGTGGGCGGCAATCACGGTTTCCGACGTGGACGACCACGTGCAGAGCAGGTTTCCGTCCGCAAGTTCGATGTGCGGATAGTAATAGTCTTCGCCCGCCGCATTGTCGAGCCGCACCGGATCAAAACTGAATTGCGCCCACACCGCGAGCGGCACCAGCAGCAGTCCCAGTAAAACCGTTCTCATGAAGGTTCCTTGAAAAGTAAAAAACAAAAAAAGTGAAACGTGGAAATGTTCTACTTGAGCAGGACGAGTTTCTGCGTGGCGTGCCAGTCAGCGGCGCTGAGCCGGCACAGATACACGCCACTCGGCAGATCGCTCGCATCAAAGCGGATCACGTGTCTCCCGGCAGCGCGCCGCTCGTCCAGCAGCGTTCGCACCTCGCGGCCGGTAATGTCGTACAGTTTTAGGCTCACGGCTCCGGTTATCGGCAGCGAGAAGGACAGTGACGCTTGCGCGTTAAACGGATTGGGATAGGCGGAAAGGCCGAATCCCACCGGTTGCGGAATGAAATCGCCGCCGGCTTCAAGTACTTCCGAGAGTGGAAAAGCCTCGACATAGACGGCGGGCTGATACGGATTGTTCGGTGACGCCTTCACGCCACAGGCATAGACCGATTCGTTAGCGATCAAAATGTCAATCCCGCACGTCCAGATTTCTGCCACGCTGTCCCATGATCCGAGTTCGAGCGTGGAGTGGAGCGCGTCATCCGCACCAAAGCCGTGCAAGCGAAGCGACTCCGTTGTCGAAAAATCAGTGCAGCTATAGGCGAGCAAGCCGCTGCCCCACGGGCCGAATTCCGCATCGGGATCGATCCAGCAACCCGTCGAATCCGTGTGCGGCATGCGAAACATCTCGAACGGCTCGCTCGCGGACACATTGCCCGGCTCGTATCGGATAATGCGCCCCGTGACGATGGTCGTGTCGCCCGGCGTGTAGCCGATCGGCACCACTGCCAGCAGCGTTCCACTTTGATCAGCAGAGGCGATGTTCATCGCCTGATGTTGTTCCGTCAGCTCGATGGTAAAAAACGTGTCACAGCCAACCCGGTCTCCCCAGGATTCGAAGGCGTGCGCAATCAGCCTCACGCTTTCCCACACCCATTCGTATTGCACGAGATAGACAAGATCGCCGCGCGGGAAGACATGCTCAATGATCAACAGCGGCTCGATTCGTTCCCTCACGATGTGCCCGGTCTCGTCCAGCCACAGCAACACTTGGACGGACGTCTCGTTATAGGTAATGAACCAACCGCCCTCGCGGTCTGTGAGTCGTGGATTGAAGGCCTCGGAACGGAAGAGGCTGTCCGTCAACTGCCCCGCCGGGGAATAGAAACGGACGTAGAACCCTCCGCTTCAACCGTGGTAAAAGAGTTCGGCCCGATGCCCGTCTGGCAGATGAATGAACGTCGGCCGGGCGGCGCAGTCGGCCGTCTCATAGATGTACGAATTGCCGATCAACTCGCCGGTCGGTGTAATCCTTTGTCCAAATACCGAATACTCATTGTTGCCCGTCCACGCCGACCATGTGCACAGGAGATTCCCGTCCGGTTCAGACAAGATCGTAGGGTACCAGTAGTGCGCACTGAGTCCGTTATCCAGCCGCACCGGCTCGAATTCAATTTGCGCAAAGAGCGTCAGCGGCAGCAGCAATACCAGCAGCCTGAGCATACGCCACCTCTCTTTTTGAAGGTTCTTGAAAAAAGCGCGAAATCGGAAAACGGGTCATTACGTCTCCCCTTTTTTATTTCCGATTTCTTATTTGAATTTCGTCAATGCCTCAAAGTATTGCCGGATGAGCTGCTCGTAGTCCGGCGTGTACTTGGCGTCAAGGGCGCGAAGCAAATCTTCGCGAAGCTGGTCCTGCCCCGGCTTGTTCGGCAGCTCGCGCGGTGAACTGCGCACCATGTCAATGCCGGTGCGCGCCTGCCGCTTGGGCGAGAACTCGCGCTCGCGCTGCGCCTGCTGGAAATCCAGCAGCCGCGACTCGATATGCTCCTGCTTCTGCAGCGTGCGGTCGCTGACGTTGCGGTTCTTGAGGTCCTGCGCGACCTCTTCCATCTCCTTCGCCACGTCGTCCAGCTTGCCGAGCGACTGCTGCGAGGCGGCCACTTCCTCGGCCAGTTCCTTGGCGCTCCTGGCCAGCGCATCCTGCTCGACCGCGAGCCGCTGCATGCTCGCCTGCTCGCCCATCGAGAGCTGGCCGGGATTGCTCTGCCCCTGCATCAACTCTTTCGTCTGCTGGCCGATGTTGCGCTGTTTGCCGGCCATTTGTCCCGCATTATTGCACATCGAATTCGGGTTCGGCTTGTTGCAGGAACTCTTGCATGCCGAACAGGAATTCTGATTCTGCTTCAGAGCTTCGTTGAGCGCGGCCATCGCCTGCTTGCGGTAATGCGTGGCCGTACGCGGATCGCGCTCCTGCGTGGCTTGCGACGCCTGCTGCATCTGCATGGATGCACGGTGCATCGCCGCCATCAGTTGCGGCGTGACGAACATCGACTCGCGCGAGAGTTCCTGCAGGTCCTGATTCACCCGCGAGAGCGCCTGCTTGAGGTTCTCCTGCTCCTCGGCGGCCTCCGCCATTTGCGGGCTGCCCGGTTCGAGATGCTCCGACTCCTTCCACAGCTGCTCCTGCCGCATCGATAGATCAAGGAGTTGATCGCGCGACTTTTCGAGCTTCATCAGCGCTTCGAAATCCATCTCCTGATTCATCGCCTGCTTGATGTTCTGAAGCTGGTTCGCCATCTCCGCCATCTTGCGACGCGCCTGGCGGCCCTTCTTTTTGGCTGACTGGTTCTGGCACATGCTCATCGACTCGGAGTTCTTCTCCATCTGCTCGGCAAGCTGCTCTTGCTGCGCCTCCTTTTGCATCTGCTCCATCTGCTCTTGCGCCTTGGCCTGATTCTCTTTCATCTCCTTGGCCAGCTCGGCCAGCTTCTTCTCGATCTCCTTCATCTCCTGCGCCAGCTTCTTCTGTTCCTCGGCATTCTTCGCCGCGGTTTCGAGAGTGTTTTGATCCATCTTCTCGTTGAGCTTTTCCTGCTGCCGCCCCAGTTCATCAAGGCGGCGCGTCAGCTCGTCGAGCTTCTTCTCCATCTGCAGCTGCTTGAGCATGTTCAGGGTCTGGTCGAGCGCCTTCTCGAACATCTCCTGCGTGAGCTGCATGTTCTCCATCGCCTTGCGCATCTCTTCTTCGGACGGCTGCTGCATGGCTTCGGCCATCTTACGCAGCGCTTCGCGCATTTCCGGGGTGATCACTTCATTGACCAGCTCCTGAATCTGCTGCATCTTGTCCATCACCGAAGGCGAGAACATCGAACGCATCTCGGCCTGCTGCTGCGCTTGCTCAATCGCCTGCGAGACTTTTTCCAGCAGCTCGTTCATCGCCGCCTGCTTCTGCATGAGCTGCTCCAGCTCCTGCTTCCGCTCCCAGTTCATCTCCGGATTGGATTTGAACTCTTCGACGGCTTCATCCACCTTCTTGCGGATCTCTTCCGATTCCTTCATCAGGTCGGCCAGCGAAATCTGCTGCACTTCGGCCTGCGCCTGCTCCTCTTCAAAGATTTCCTGCATCGACGGATAGCGCAGCATCCGCGTTTCGGTGCGCGCGCGTTTGGGGCCGCTGATCCGGTCGTTATCCCACACTTCGACAAAGAACAGTACCTGATCTTCCGGCAGCAGATCCAGCGGCGTCAGATCCCACAGCATCTCGCCCATCGCTCGCCCCGGTTCGATCAGTCGGTACTCCATCGCGAGCGGCTGATAGACGGACTCGTCCCCCTGCACGTCGGCCGATTCGAAAACGGACGTGCGATGATAGCGCAGCGTCATCCGCGTGAAGCCGTAGTCATCCAGGGCTTCTGTAACCACGGCGACCTTCACGTTTGCGGCAATGTCCAAGTCCTGCGCCGGCTGCACCATCGTGATCATCGGCGCTTCGTCGGGACGCGCCGTGATGCGGTACAGAATCAAATCGCGATTCTCGTAGCCTTCCTGATCCGTCAAGCGAATGCGATAATAGCCACTCTGCTCGACGGTGAATTCGCCGCTGGCGCGCGAGCCGTCCATCACCAGATCTCGCACGGGGGCCGGGCGCAGATCGGCATCGGCCGCGGTCGTGTCCGGGTTCAGAAACTCGAGCTTCGCACTCTTCAGACTCTTTGTTGCGGCCAGCGAGAGTTTGACTTTGGTACCGACGAGCGCCGACACGTCACCGACGTTTTCTTCGAGCGTCTCTTCAGCGAGGCCGGTATAGGACGGCGGCATAAGCTTCAGCGACAGGAACCGCACGCCCGGCAACTCCTGCACCGCGACGTCATAGCGCTCGGTCTTCACGCGGCCTTCATGCGCCCAATACGTGAACGGCGTCGTGATCCCACGATACGTGTAACGATACGATCCCCCTCCGTTTACGGGGGGGTTAGGGGGGGTCTGGACTGAAAGAGTAATCGGTTCGCTGGCCGACTTGCCCTTTTCAATTCGTTCGAGCGTGATCTGCGCCGGCGCTTCGCCGGTGGCGGTCACTTCTACGACGAGTGAATCACCGCGCACGAGCGACGCATTGCCTGGCTGGACACTCAGCGTAAACGGCGCGGGCGGTTCGAATTCTTCGCCCGGCTTCATTACGCGCTCGGCCGCGGACAAGAGCGGCCCTCCGGCGATAATGAGTAACAATACCGCCACGCCGCCGGCCATTAACGCGACGCGCATACTGAGCTTCACGGGCTTTTGATCAGGTAGCGATTTCGGATTGATCGGCTTCAAGTCTTCGGCCACCGAGCGTCCTGCTTCGAGCACCAGTTCACCTGAATAGCCTTCTTTTTCGGCGTTGTCGGCGCGTTCCAAAAGCTGGAGTGCATTGAGCACGCGGTCGCGCACGCTCGGCATTCGCTGCGCATAATCATGCGCGAGCTTCTGATCGCCCGGCGCGAAAATCGTGTATTTCAAAATCGGCCACACGATCCCTAAACCGAACGCGGCCAGAGCGGAAATTGCCCATAGCACAATCAGCACCGCACGCACGCCGCCGGGAAAATGCCCGACGGCTTCCACCAGCATGATCAGCAGACTGAAAATGATAAATGCGGCAGCCGCAAACAAAGCTCCGCTTGTCAAGCGGTTGGCGAGGACGGCTCTCCGCAATCCCGTCATCCACTCCCGAATCGTCGTCAATACTTCCCGTGCACCCATGAGTATCTCTCTTCGTTTATTGTCATCCTGAGTGCGGCTTCGCACTCAGGACCCCTCCATCGTCAGCAAAATGTTCTTTCTCCCTTTCTCCATGTTGTGGGGAAAGGGTCGGGGATAGGGGTCTGCTTTCAGCTTTTCAGCATTTCGGCATTTCAGCTTCTTATCTCGCCGCCACCGGCGACTCTTCATCATCGTCATCCGGCTCGATCGGCTCATTGAGTTTGCCCGTCTCTTGCGTCGGATGCGGCCAGCGCGCAATCACAATCGAAACCAGCAGCGCAAAGATCACCAGCGGAATCGCCCACTGCCGGAAGTCGCCATAAATCAGCCGCGTGTAAAACGCGCCCGCCATCACGACCATCAGCGCGCCCGCGGCGAAGAATGTCGTGCGCGGCCAGACCAATAGGACTCCCGCGATCACTTCCACCCAGCCGATCAGCATACGCATCCAGCCGGGATAGCCCCACAATTCAAAGTTGCGTGTCCAGTCCTGTCCCCCGAAGACCTTTGGCAAGCCGGTAAAGAGCATCAGAAACCCGACCAGCACGCTCACCGTCCAGACGTACGCCTTCTTCCGCGGACTCATGTGAATCATGGGATCCTCCTTTGATTCCAGAAGCCGAGCTTCCACCAGTCCGACTGCAAAAGTCGAGATCTCGACCTTGTCGGACTATAAGATAATTCTCAACTTCCAAATCCACAATACGCGGGAAGAAACGAAGCTTCAAAGATTCGAAGAGGTGAAGACAGGTCTGGCTGGGTCTTCGTTTCTTCGATTCTTCGCATCTTACTCGACTCCTCTGCTCAAGGCATAAAGCACCACATTCGTTCCCATCTGCAGGGCGGCGAGCCGCTTCTCGGCCGGGTCGCCGTGGACGGACTCGTCTTCCCAGCCGTCGGCAATGTCCGCCTCCACGTCATAGAAGGCTACCATCACGCCATTGTAGAACAGTCCGTACCCTCGCGCGGGCAGCTTGTCGTGCTCGTGAATCTTCGGTAAACCATTGGGAAAATTATAGTAAACGTGATAGACTGGATGCTTGAAGGGCAACTCGATCCAATCCGCTTCGGGGAAGACCTTCTTCATCTCGCGGCGGAAGCTGGCATCCATTCCATAGTCGTCATTGGCAAAAAGGAAGCCGCCGGAGATCAGAAAGGCGCGCAGGTTGGCAATCTCCTCGTCCGTGAACACCACGTTTCCATGCCCATTTAAGAAGACAAGCGGATGAGAGAAAAGTTCAATCGAGCCGGGCTCGACGGCCACCGGCTCCGGGGCGAGCTGAACATTGGAGTTCTGCCGGACAAATTGGCAGAGGTTGGCCAGCGCTCGGGCCGCGCTGTACCAGTCCCCGCCTCCTTTGTACTTCAGAATCCCGATCTCCAACCCAGTTTTAGGGTTGGCAGAAGCACTCAGAGTCCCCCCTGCTTGCGGGGGGGATACAAGGGGGGTAGGAGAGGTCTGCCCCATCGCCCAGAGAGGAACGAGGAGGGACAGTAAAATAAAAGCGACCAGAGGTCGCCTCGCCGAAACGGTCAACATCAAGGCTGCACTCGCGGGTTAGTGGACACTATCGTAATATAGTTATACTCAACTTATGGAAATTTGTTGCGACGAACCCCCTCGCGGCGTCATGATTCTGACTGGGACTGGGGGATCTCAGCTCCACTTGTCATCCAGCTTCGACACGACCCGGCTGCTGCCGTGCACGACGTCGCCGAATCTGCGCATGAAGGCCAGGTCGTCTTCCGAGAGCGGCCCTTCGTTCACGGCGGTGAGGTTCTGCTGAAGCTGTTTCAGATTCGTCGGCGCGGTCAGGCAGACGTTGACATTTTCATTCGAGAGCACGAAGCGGTAGCAATCGCCCGCCGTGGGAATGCGCTCAGTTTTTGGCCACGGCTTCGGGCGGCGCATCAGATACCGCCAGCGCGTCGCCGTGTAGCTCACAACACCTGGGTGATACGCAGCCAATTGCGGAAAGATCTCCGCTTCCGCGCCGCGATGCGCGGCATTGTAGCGCAGCATCAGCACGTCATGGTCGCCGCGCACGGCCAGTTCGCCGAGCAGCTTGCGGTCATGGCAAGAGAGTCCGATTGCGCGCACCTTGCCTTCGTCGCGGAAACGGAGCAGCTCTGCCGTGATATCGTCATGGTACTGCTTGCGCTTGAGCACGCCGAGGAACATAAACACGTCGAGGTAATCCGTGCCGAATTGCCGGAGCCGTTTCTCCAGCGACTTGCGCAGGTTCGGGTAGCCCCAGATCAGATTGTACGCGCCGGTCGCAATGATGATTTGCTGCCGCTGCGCTGCGCTGAGCCCGCGCAGCACGCGCGTCATCTGCACGTCCCAGCCATAGCCGAAAAAGAAATTGATGCCGTGGTCCAGCGCGTAATGCACGGCCGGCTTGCCGGGAAAGTACGACGTGGACAGCCCCAGCCGGTTAACCACGATCCCGGTGTGGCCTAAAGTGGATGGTGTGAAAGGTGCGGGCATGGAAGGTTCTTTCTTGGTTAGCCGGCATCCCGGCATGTACTTGTCATCCTGAAGGCACGCCGCAGGCGGACTGAAGGATCTCATGTTTTGAATTCGCCGAGCAGGGTCGGTGTCCCGAGATTCGCTGGCAACACGATGACTCGACCCTGCCGAAAGAACGAAAACGCATATTCGAGAAACAACGTCAACCGCTCGTCGGGCCATAATTCAGTATGGCCGTGTCTCTGCTTTCATCCCTTCATCATATCGACATACGCATTCTCAATCAAATCCTCCACCCGGATTCCCAACATCTGCATAATCTCGTTCGCAATCCTTTCCCCCTCCGCTGCGCTCTGCTCGTCGCGCAGGACAACTTCCAATTCGATGAAATCGCCTAATCCTTCGACTTTGTCCAGATGCACGCGCGTTTGACCGATCAGGTACAGCGTGCGCGTTTTCTTGACTTCGCCGATTTCACCGAGCGCGGCGGTCAGCGCGCGGTGCAGGCT
>CAYJKM010000023.1:0-22827 GCA_964370805.1 uncultured Alphaproteobacteria bacterium
CCGGCCAAGGACGAGAGCGACCTTTTCAACATCTTCCGTCGCTGGCTGAAGGCGAAGCGGACTATTCGTTCCACAACGGTGTAATCGCGCGGCACGGCAGGCGGAATCCGATAGAACTGCAATCGCACAACGCCGCCGTCCACTTTGGGAGTGGGGCGAAAAGCACCGGCGGGGACCATCAGCACTGACTCCGTCTGAGCCTCAAGTTGCGCGAAGACGGAGAGCTTGCCCCATTCCTTGCCGCCCGGCTTGGCAGCGATGCGATCAGCAACTTCCTTTTGCATCATCAGAACAGCCGAGTCGATCCACGGCAAGGCCGGGTTTGAGCGCGCGGCGCGGGCATGCACCAGCAGCTTGTAAATGACCTCGGCCGCCAGATGATACGGGAGGTTCCCGACAACTTTGGCGGTCCCTGAACCGAGGATTTGCTCGAAATCGGTGTCCAGAAAATCCTCGTGTCGCAGGTCGAAGTTCTCATGCGCGGCGAACCGGTCTTTGAGAGCATCGAGCAGCCGCTGATCGATTTCAATTGCAATGACTCGCGCGGGAGTCTCGACCAACTCTTCCGTGAGAATGCCTCGACCGGGGCCGATTTCCAACACCGTGTCGCCCGGCTGAATGGCAAGCGCATGCACAATCTCTCTCGCGAAATGCCGTTCGACCAGAAAACACTGGCCGAGGCTTTTCTTGGCCGGCGGTAATGACGGATTGGAGACTGACTTCATGCGATCGCATTTGCAAACGTGAACACATCAGAGCCGAGTCGTGAAAACGCTTGTCTCACGCACCCGGCCCAGAAATTGTACTCGCTTGACTCAGCGCCGGTTTCAGCGTCAAACGCCGAGTTTGGTGAGAATATCCGGAATGTCCTGAAACGTCCGCGCGACGTGCGCGCCGCCTGCTTCCAGAGCCTTCAACTTGGATTGCGCGGTACCCATTTCACCTTCGACGATCGCACCCGCGTGCCCCATCCGTTTTCCGGGAGGGGCAAAGACGCCTCCGATGATCGCAATGACCGGCTTCGACATCTTGCGAATTTGAGGAGCCGCAGCTTCTTCGTAGACGCCGCCGATCTCTCCCGCCAGCACGACCGCCTTAGTCTCCGTGTCTTTATCAAAGAGGGCGAGTACTTCCGCGAACGGACAGCCGAGCACCGGATCGCCGCCGATGCCGACACATGTCGTCTCACCATAACCCGTGCGCGTCAACGTGTCGGCCAGATAATAGGTGATTGAGCCTGACCGGGACACGGTTCCGACGCGGCCGCGCTTGAACGCGAGCGGTGGGATGATGCCGATATTCGCCCGCCCCGGCGAGATAATCCCGGCCGTATTACCGCCCAGAATGATCGCGCCGTACTTCTGCGCTTCGCGGCGCACCAGCATCATGTCCAGAATCGGAATATGCTCGGGAACCACAACCACAAGTTTGATTCCGGCATGAATGGCTTCAATGGCAGCGTCTTTGACGGCCGCAGCGGGAAGAAAAATGACGGATGTGTCCGCCCGATGTTGCGTTACGCATTCGGCGACGGTGTCGTAAACCGGAATTCCATGTACGGCCTGACCGCCTTTGCCCGGTGACGTCCCGGCGACGATCTGGGTACCGTATGATTTCATTTCACCCGCGTGGAACTGCCCGGCTCCGCCGGTAATTCCCTGCACCACCACGCGCGTTTTCTCGTCAATCAGAATAGCCATATTCGAACAAGAAGAATCCTGCCGCTCAAGGCAGCGCCATTAGAAGAGATAGTCGATCTGAACCCGGAACGACAGCCGGTCACTCGCCACGTTGTCGCCCGTGTAGTCGTAGCCCGGCAATTCCTCGGGGTACTCATTATTGTCACGGGCCTGAACCCAGGTCTTAGGCGTGCTGCTGTCCCCGGTCAGCTTGAAATGAATGGCAAGCGCATCGGAAACCCGGTTCGATACCGAAAACCACCATCTGGCCGAGCGTCCATCGAGCACTTGAAAGTCTGTGTCTTCGAAATTCCAGAAAAACCCATCGTACACCAGCCAGGATGCTCTCGCCTTTAACTTGGGCGAGAAATTGTGCGTGAGCTGAATGCCCACGGCTTCGGTCGGTGATGCCGTCTGAGCGTCAATCGGCGACTCGCCGGTAGGTTCAACGTCGCCAACGAGACGCGGCCGCGGAGTGAATCGTGTGTAGCCGTTCGCATAGAGTAGAGACAGATTGTCAAACCGCGAGAGCCGAAACTCCAGATTGATGCGATTCTCGTACGACTGAAATCCGGTCTCCTTGGCGGGATCGTAGCTCCATCGCCCTTGCAGTTTCTGACGCAGGCGGAGCAGCACCGGCCATACCGGGCGATAGGTGAGCTTTGCAACCCAGCGATAGTAGTCCGCTTGATCGGCCACGCGCGTCCAGTTGTCGATCTCCGCATCGAGCACCAGCGGGCGTGAAACTTGATAGCGGGGCGCGAAGAAGATCCCGCGTTCTGCTTGCGGGCCGGCCGAGTTGCGTTCCAGTTGAGCGTACTGCGGGTTAATCAGGTAAAACTCGTCCTCGTAAGTCGTGCCGTTATAGCGCGAATAATTAGCGAAGCCGCGGGAATACGGATTATCATAACCGATGTCATAATCGCGGAAGACGGCCAGCAGGGTCAAAGCATTCCATTGCGCATGCGCGGAGAAGACGAGCGCATGCGGATCATCGCCGAGTTTGAGCGGCGTGTATTGCTGCTGCAGTTCGCCGTACTCAAATTGGAAGGAGTAGTTGTTCACGACCGTCATCAAACTTAACCCCAACACCTGACGGACGGACTCTGCTCCGCCCCACAGCGCCGATGATGCGGAGGAACGATGGGCGGCGAGGATTTCAGGATTCACTTCATTGTCCATGATCTCGTCGCGCTCTTGCGGGTCAATGACCGGATAGATGTCAACCGTCGTGTCATTTCCTGTGCGAGTGACGGCGTCAAACCGGTACGCTTGACCGAAGTCCGGTTTGAGCGGCCGGTCATACATGAACTGCGTCGCGATCAGGCCAACGGACGTCCCCGGGATCGGGCGATAAGCCAATTCGCCGCCCCAGCCGACCTCCTGCACCGCATCCAGCATGGATTGCGTTCCTGCGAAGGCCGGCACAGAGACCGTGTCGCCGTT
Source organism: uncultured Alphaproteobacteria bacterium (assembly GCA_964370805.1). GTDB lineage: Bacteria > Electryoneota > RPQS01 > RPQS01 > RPQS01 > CAYJKM01. The sequence goes on from CAYJKM010000023.1 coordinate 3,126, forward strand.
TTCCAGCTTTTGCAGCGTCGGATAGATATCTTCATCGGTTCGCGGAACCAGCGTGATCAGCCGATTCAGTGAGCCGTCCGGGTTCAAAATCGCATCCTTTTTTTGCGCCGAGAGAAAGCCGACGGCTTTGAACTTCCCCGCCGTTCCCTCCATGGCTGCACCTCGAAGCGTGAATTCCTGCGACCGGGAAAGATCCGGAGCAATTCCCGTGATTCGCTTGTCAAAGCCGAAGCCGGAATAACGCGGGCTGAAGTAATCGCCGCTCTCCATGATCACGCCCTGCCCAAGCGACACCTGATAACTGCCGAGATAGGCGCGATCCAACCGGAATATTCCACGTCGCTCTTTTTCGATCCCGGCAAACCACTTCAGCTCGGGGATCCTGATCGATCCGTCTGTGACGTAATACGTTTCTTCGCCCAGATTGCGATGCCAGAGCAATCCGGCTTTGTATTTGCGTTGGTAGCTCACACGCAGCTTATGGCTGACATCCGGTCTTGGATCCACAAGTACATTCGGGTCGATCGCCAATTCCTCATCAGCGAAGAATGGCGTGTTATAGGCCCGGAATGTGTACGAGCCGTGCAATCGGCCCGCCACCAGTACTGAGTCATAACCGAGGTAGTTGCGGGCATTGCGATAGCCCCAATCGGAAAGCCCGGGCACGGAACGAAGATCGCGCGAACCGCGAATGGCGCCGCTGCGCTGAATCTGATTGTAAATGGCCACGGCATCGGCCGGCGACACATTCTGGAGATCCATGAGTTCGTCGAGCGTCGCCTCGTTCACGTTCATCGGTTCCAACAGCCGGTCAATCCACTCATCAACCAGGCCGACATTGGTTCCTTCTTCCGCGCCGAGCGTCTCAATGCGGTAATAGGCGTCTTCAATGCGCTGCAGACGCTCATCGGCGGGGCGCGGCGGGTTGACGCGAACGCGATCACGCAGCGCGTTTAGCGTCTGTGGATCGATCTCCGGCAGCGTGCCGACATCATAGATGGACGTGAACGGCCCCTCATAGAGCAGATGCTGCCAAATAGCCTGTACTTGTGCTTCGGTCAGCGGCAGCGCGCGCAACTGGTCAAGCGTGGCTGTGTTGAGATCAAACTTCACTTCGGCAAGAAGCGCCGAAGTCAAGCCGAACATCAGCAAAAGCAGTATCGCGGACAAGCGTCTCATTTCTGCCGCCAAAGCTCACCCAAAGACTGTGGAATGTTGAAGCCGACGCCAATCAAATGAGACGGCTGCAGCACCGGATGATAGATAAATGCATAATCCAGCACCAGCTCGCGCCAGTGGAGACCGAATCCTGCCGTGAAGCTGTTCGGATTCGTGATGACGCCGAAGCGAAAATCCAGCGGCTTGGCGATCACGGCATTCACGCCGCCCTTGAACTGGGTCTCCCGCTCCAGTTCTCGCTCAAGATCGAACGTGACGCGCACGCCATAGTAAGGAAAGTAACTCACGCCGCCCGAGAAGATGCGCGGCAGATCGCGCTTGTAGTCGGACCCGAGTTGTGGATGGTTGATATTCTTGAACGAGCCGCCGAGCTTGAAGCGGTCCCAAAGCTGCGCGGTTGCGCCAACGTCCACGCCGATCGTTGCTGCACTGCCGAGATTTTCCGATTGACCGTTCGTACCTGCGACCGACTCGCCCAAGTCATAGCCGATCACTTTGAGGGCATATCCAAACGCCAGCGAGGAGTGTAGGTCCTCCTGCAGTTTGAACCCGTGCGCGAGCGCGATTTCGTTTTCACTGGCCAGAGTACTGCCGCCGTCGCGGGTGGAGAGCGTCTGCACGCCAAGACCAACCCCGCCGAGACCTTTCGGGAGTGCTGTGAAGCCGGAAGCAGAGAGGTGCGAAAGGAAGTTCAGACTCCACGGCTGCTGGTAGGCGAACCGGCCCTCGGTGCCTTTGCCGTAAGCAAGTCCGGCGGGATTCCAGTAGATGGCTTCCGCACCGGTAGCCGCCGCGGTGTAGGCTCCGCCTACGCCCTGAGCCGCCACGACCGGATAATTCGGATTCGAGATTAACTGCGCCGCTGCCAACAGCGGCAGGGTACACAGCAGGAGTATGATTAGAAATGCTCTCAACGCATCCTCACAACTTAGTGCCGACGACGATCGGCTTGGTTTGCTCCTCGCTTTTGCCGCCCTGAACACTCTCCAAATGGAGGATGTAGGTGCCGATCGGCACGAGTTCATTCAAATCGTTGCGGCCGTTCCAGACGTACATGCCCGGACCTCCGGCAGGTTTGTCCACGAGCGTCGTGACCAGCCGGCCGCGAAGATCAAAAATCCGAATGCGGACATTGCCGCCGGACGGCGCGTTGTAGTCAATCCGCAGCGTTTGGCCGCGATCGGGAGCAAACGCCCGCGCCGGAACCTGCAAGACGGGTGACGCCGACGGCACTCCCGAAATCGTCTCCACCGTGAAGTCCTCAGCATAGCCGGCCAGCATTTGGAAGTCTCCCTCAAACGTCGAGGACGGCCCGGCCACGGTAGCTGTCTTGCCCACCAATTCGCGCAGCAGATACCACTCGCCATTCAGTTCCACGCTATCCAGTTGCATCGAATCCCAGATGCGGATCGTCAAGTTTCCCGTTCCGTCATCGAAGAAGATGTTCGTGCCGCCGCCGACATTCTCATCTACGCGGTAAATAGTGCCAGACGATTTCACCCACGTGCCCGCTCCGTACAAATCCGGGTCGGACGTGCGCACAATTCGCCGCTGCGTGCGGTAGTCTCCGGTATTGATCACGATCGGATCAGGCAGCGGGACGTGCTCGGCCAGCACCACGGCGTCTGTGCCGGTAAAACTCCCCAGCTGGATCACTCCGTCGAACTGGTTCACCACTCCGGTAATGCGAATCCAGTTGCCGCGTTGAATCGCCGGAAACGTCGCGGCGGCGCCGCTCTGGGAAAGACTGAATCCCTTGCCGCTCTCATCTTGCATGTAGGCAGAAATGCGGCGCGAACCCGAAGTCGTCGTTACGTCCTGCACAAAATTCACAATGCCGCGCAAAGCCACCGTGCGACCGTTGTAAACGTCAAAGCTGTCATAGAGCGTGGCAATCGCGGTGAATTCGCCCGGTTCATAACCGCCGAAGTTAATCACTGCGTTTTCGAGCGAATTCCGGTTGGGGGATGCATCCCAGACCTGTCCAATCGTCAACCGGTAAGCGTGCTCCGGATCCAAGGGGTCAAAGAACGTCACATGAACCGTGCGCTGATCCGAAAATAAATAGGCGGATTCAACGGCTAAGGCCGGAAATTCCGGATCGGTTAGATCAACCACTGTGTAGTTGGCCGGATCGCTGATCAAAGAATCCAAAAGCGGTTCATTGAAGAGCAGATTGACTTCCCGCGGTGAGACCGTTTCGGCGCTCACGAGTTGCGGGTCGCGATGGTCAATGTAAGCGAGGTCGGCATCAAAACGCGGAGCAATCTCCCAACCATTGGCCGAGAAGTAATCCACGCACCCGGTAATGCTTATGAAGCTGTCGCCGATAACGGGATCATACTCGAAACTTGCGTCTCCGGCGATGATTGCCCGACCGGTCGCGTCACCGACTTCAAAAACCGGAAAGCCGCCGCTCCAGTCTTCCGTGGATGTGACCCAGCAGACTCCGAGCTTGACAAGGCCACCTTCAAAAGCCTCGGCAGAATCTCCCATGACTCCGCCGCGCACGCCATCCAGTGAATCCAATGGCGCAACTGTGTGTCCGCTGCTCAGAACTTCGACTGCGGCGCCTGATGCGAATTCCGTAACGGCATCCTGATATTCGATGATTTGCCCGGTGACAAGCACGCAGTCGCCTAAGGCTGGAGTAAGCGACGGCCCGAATACGTAGATACCCGACCACAACCCGCCGCCCGGATCGCTCATGTAGAAGGAGTCGCCGAAATTCGTCCCGGTGACGATTCCGGTTACCGTGACAATGGAATCCAGATACGGCGACGTCCCCCCGGTCGGATTAGCCGTGTACTGAAGGTCAAAGATCGACAGGGAAGATGATCGAATGAGATAATTATAGGTGTCCTCCGGCGCATCCGCCGGGCTGCAGCCCGTGGCAGCTTCATTGTCCGTCGCGCACACGTAATAGTAGGCAGTGGTGCGAGCCGGCCCGGCCGGGATTACGCCGCTCCAAATTCCATCAGCGGCGCCGCCGTCGCCGTGCAGTCCGTCATCGAACATCGTCTGCTCATCAAAATCGCCTGACTCACCAAAGCGATAGTAAACGCTCGCGCTCTGCACTCCGTTCTCGTCAACAATCGTGGCAAACACGGTATCTGCCTGCAAGTTCGTGGGGCTTGCCGGCGAATTGTGCACATTCGAGATCAGCGGCGGTCGATTGCCGAAGAATCCGAAATCGCTGTCGTTGCGCGGATTGACCGTGAACACGCTCCCGGAAGCCGAAACAATTCCGCGTAAGTATCGTAACGTATCACCCACAAGTGGCGCATAGGAATATGGCCAGCCTTCGCCGATCGTCGCGGGTCCGCTGGCATCATCTACAACAAAATTGTCATCGTTGATCGACGTGACGATCGCATCCGTGAACTCAATCAATACACCTTCGGTCGATTCGTCAACGTCCCCCGTGGCAATCAGTGCGGGCGGAACTGAACCTGACTGCGGCACAGTGGAAAACGTCCCGCTCACGATATTCCGCAGTCGGGTTTGACCGCTCGATTCCTGAACTTCCGCTTGAAAACGGACGGAGTCTCCCATCGACAGTAGCCGGTCCTGATTGTCGTTCACGAGGATCCCGCTCCACAAGCCGCCAACCCGGTCCGCTATGAAGTAGCGGATCGGTTGCCCGGTGAAGTCAACCCCGGTGACAATTCCCCCGGTGAAGACCGTTGAACCCTCGAGAGGCGAATCACCCGAGGGGTCGTCGGTGAACTGGATCTCATAGACAGTCACGTCTTGCGCATACGCGCAAGATAATGTAATTACAAGAATTACACAAAGGAGAAGGATTCGGGACATCCGCGTAGAAAGGAAAGGTAAAAGGAGTACGAACAGAAACCTGAAGAGGAACTAAAAGATAGTGATTTCTTCAAGGAGTATCAAGCGAACCATGACTCGAAGCTCTCCGGCATTTTGGCCTCTGGCGAATCGGATTGCAATTCTCTCGGGGATTCCGTACCTTTTCAGCATGGTTTCATTCCGCAAGATCCGATGGATTCGTGCTTCAGCTCTTGCTGTGTTGCTGTTGGTCGCCGCTGTATCATGTCGGGCGCGAGGGGAAGTTTCGGATGATTCCATCTTCTCCGCTTATCGCCATTGCGTGAAGAGCGGGGACACGACGGCCGCCATCGACATACTTCAGCATTTGAGCCGGACTGACTCCACGGTTGATGCGCAATTGGCTAATTTCGCGCTCGCTTGGCGCGCACACGAGCAGAACGATACTGCCAGGCTCATAGACTATCTTGATCGCGGAATTCCGACCGAACTCAGCGACCACGGCGTCTGGTTGAGGGTGCAGAGTGCGGCGCTGGCGGCTGACAGTTTGCGAATGATGAAGTACTGGGAAGTCTTGGCTGCAGACACAACCTCCGTCTTTGTGGTAGATGCTCTTTACGAATTAGGTCTTGACGCGCTCCGCAAGCGCGACCTCTCGCGAATCGAGCGTGTTGTGGCACGAGCACGCAGCCTGTCCACGTCGCAGCGGCAGCATGCGTTTGATCTGCTGCTTGCCGATGGGTTCACTGCTGCCGAGCGACACCGGGAAGCTGTTGGCCAACTTTCCATTTTGGCCATTGAATATCCTCATACCCTCGACGGTCGCGTCGCGCGCGACAAGTTGAATGAGTACGAGGAATTGTACGGCTTCAAACCCGCGCCCCAGAGTAACGAGGAACTCACTCGCGAGCTGTTCTTGCTGTCCGAATACGGCAAACATGAATGGGGATTGAGCAGGGTAGAGGACGAGTTCAGTCGTAACGGTTGGCAGCAGCACAACGATCTATTGCTCTTCTACAAAGGCAGATTCGAAAGCGGGCTTGGCCGTCACGAGATCGCCGTGCGCGAGCTGAAGAATCACCGTGCCGCCTATCCGCAGAGCGCATACAAATACTCGACTCTGCTTTATCTAGGGCGATCCGCGTATTTGAGCGATGACGACCAAACGGCGATTTCGGTTCTGACCGCGGTTGCAGTTGAGTCCGGCGACACGGTATTGGTCAATCGCGCCTGTGAGTTGCTGGGCATGCTTTACACGGATCTCCAGCGGCCCCAGGAAGCCGCGTCATTTCTGCAACGCTGGGTCACCATGAGCAGTGGGTTGCCGTCGCATGCGGACGCGCTTTGGCGGTTCGGCTGGTCACTGTGGGAATGCGGGGACTACCGCGGGGCCCGCGAAGCGTGGTCTGAACTCGCGGCCCTGAACTTGGATTCTGAGTATGCTCCCGCATCCATGTATTGGATCGCACGAGCGGCAGAGCGGATCGGCGAGCGGGAAGAATCCAACCGGCTATTTGCGAAGCTCGACAGCTCCTTCACATATTCTTACTACGCGCTTGCGCAGCAAGACAATGCTCCGGCTTCCGCCGCCGCCTTACCGCTGATTCCGCCAACCCTTGACGAACTCTGCGTGGCCGCGGGACCGCACACTCGCAAGTTCGGGATGCTGGCCGCCTTGAGGCTGGTGGAGCCGGCGCTGCGAGAGTGGCCTCTGGCTCTCAGGGAGCTGCAGGATTCTCCCGGCTTCTACTGGTGGAAGGCGCAGCTGCAATATTGGAACGGTGACCGGTTGGATGCGTGGCGAACGATTCGAGCCAATCTGGGCGCTTATCTACGCACGCCCGGAGTACGGCCTGCGGACTTCTATCCGATTGTCTATCCGCTCGACCACGTTGCATCCGTCAAGTCCTACTCTGCCGAGCGGAGTCTTGATCCTTATTTCGTGCTCGGCGTGATTTGTCAGGAGAGTCATTTTGAAGCGGAAATCGTCAGTGCCGCCGGAGCAATTGGCATGATGCAGCTCATGCCGGCCACGGCCGCGATCGAGGCGCGCAAGCTCGGAATCGAGCATGCAACGTCAAAATTGTATTCCGCCGATCATAACGTCCGGCTTGGGGTTGTGCATCTTTCCGAATTGATGTCCGAATTCGGCGGTGACACGGTGCTGGTGCTGGCCGCCTACAATGCCGGAAAAGACGTGACGAGGAGATGGCAGGCAGAGTTCGGCAGCCGGCCCCGCGACGAATTCATCGAACGCATCCCCTATCGCGAGACGAGACTCTTCGTGAAACGGATCATGGAGCACACCGCTGCCTATCGCCGCCTTTACCCCGATTTGAACGGCTCGATCAAAGGTTGACCTTCAACACATGGCCTACACAAAAGATGAACTGACTCGATTGACGCATCTCGTCCATTGCGCTGGTTGAGCGTCTAAGATGGATCCGGCGGAGCTGGATCGCATGCTGAGCGGTTTGCCTGCAATACAAGATGAGAATTTGCTGGTCGGGTTTTCGCATAAAGATGATGCGGCCGTCTATCGCTTGCCGTCCGGCGACCTGGCCGTGCAGACGGTGGATTTCTTCACGCCCGTGGTTGACGATCCCTATGATTATGGTCAGATCGCGGCAGCCAACTCGCTGAGCGACATTTATGCCATGAATGGTCGCCCGCTCTTTGCCCTTAACATCTGCTGCTTCCCGCGCAAGTATCCGGCGGAGATTTGGAATCGGGTTCTGTTGGGCGGAGCAGACAAGGCTCGCGAGGCCGGAATTGCCATTGTCGGCGGCCACACGGTTGATGATCCGGAACCGAAATACGGCTTGGTCGTAACCGGTGTTGTTTCACCCGGCAAGTATTGGACGAACGAAGGCGCGCACGTGGGCGACGCGCTCATTCTTACCAAACCGCTCGGCACGGGCTTGCTCACGACTATGTTGCGCAATGACACGCTCCAATTGTCGCAGGCGCAGGATGCCATTGACGGGATGAAGACTCTGAATCGTGCCGCCGCGGACGTCTTGTCGCAGTTCCGCGTTCATGCCTGCACCGACATTACCGGTCACGGCTTGCTTGGTCATGCCAGTGAAGTGGCTCAGGCGTCAGGCGTCGGTATGGAGTTTCACCTTAGCGCAATTCCGCTCTACAACGCTGCGCGCGAGCATGCCCGGGACGGCAAATTTCCCGGCGGCACGTTCTCAAACATGCACTATTTCGGCTCGCTGGTGGACGTCACGCCCGACGTAGCCGAAGAAACTGTGATGTTGATGTATGACGCACAGACGTCCGGTGGGTTGCTGGCCGCGCTCCCGGAAGCGGACGCCGATCGAGCCGTTGCCGAGCTTCGTCATGCCGGAGTCTCATCAGCCGCGCGCATCGGGTCCGTAATTGCTGAACCTCGTTTGCGCATTTTGCCTTAGTCCTTTTCCCGTTGCACATTATTCTGGAGAATCGTCATGAGCGATTACACCATGGAACAACTTGACGCGCGTTTGAATCAGATCCTTGATCGCAAACTTGAGGATCTTGCAATCCGTCTGAAGGCCGATGAAGAGCTGGAAGCGAAACGGCGGCGGCGCGGCGGTGCCAGCCGCACCGATCGAACCTTCTGGGGCATCTTTCTGGTAGTCTTGGGAACCCTCTGGCTGGCCGATCGCATGGAATGGCTCGATATTTCGGCGGGCTGGCTCTGGCCGAGTCTGCTGATGGGCTTTGGCCTTTATCTGGTCTTGGGCGGACGGGAACGGTGAAACCGGTTCGGTTGGCGATTGTCGGTGCAACCGGTCTGGTCGGCCGGACAACGCTCGATGTCCTGCGGGAGTGGCACGTGCCGCTCGTCTCGCTGCGACTGTTCGCCTCATCGGAATCATCCGGGCGGCAGATGTCCTTCAATGGCAGCGCGCTGCCCCTCGAAGCTCTGAATCGAGTTCCCTCAGACATTGACGCGGCCATCTTTGCTACCTCGCGAGAAATTTCCCGCGAATGGGTGCCGCGATTTCGCGATGCCGGCGTGTTCGTGATTGACCACTCCTCACAGTTTCGCATGGATGCCGACGTGCCGCTCGTGATTCCCGAGATTAATGCTAAGGCAATTGAACCGGGCCGGGCGTTGGTTGCAAATCCAAATTGCTCCGCAAGCGTCGTGCTCTTGCCTCTGGCGGCCATTGATCGCGCCGTTGGCTTGAAAACCGTGATCGTCGATACCTACCAATCGGTCTCCGGTTCCGGTCAGGATGCCGTGGCTGAGCTTGATGAACAACTGCAGGACCCTCAGGCAAAGCCGAAGGTCTATCCCCGCGCAATTGCTCACAATGTCTTCCCGCAGGTGGGGCCCTTCGATGAGCAAGGCTCATGCTATGAGGAGAGCAAAGTTGTCGAGGAGATTCGCAAGATTCTCAGCCGGCCCGACCTTACTGTTTTCACAACCACTGTGCGTGTGCCCGTGCGCGTCGGGCATTCAGGTGCCGTAACGGTTGAGTGCCGGCGTGACGTGACTCGCGATGAAATCGAAACGGCGTTTCGTGCGATGCCGGGAATGATCTTCGACGCGAATCAATACGCCACTCCGCGCGAAATTGAAGGCAAGCAGGAGATCTTTGTCAGCCGGTTGCGGCTTCATCCTGATCGGCTGAATTGGCTGCAGTTCTGGGCGGTGGGAGACAACCTGCGCAAAGGTGCCGCCTCTAATGCCGTCCAAATCCTGATGGAGGTTTTCAAATGAGACTTCCGCTGACGTCTGTTTTTTTGCTCATTTTTGTGAATGAAATCACAGCCCAGCCGCTCGACTGGGGTACGGAGGTCACGGTGTTCGGTTCGTCGCAGGAAGAGTATCATCCCTGCCTGGCGGTCGTCAGCGTCGGCGTCCTGCATGCCTTCTGTCGGGTCGGCGAGGACTCGCTGGCCGTGAAACGCTCAGGAATCGGCGGACAGGCATGGAGTGCGGTGAATAAGCGCGTGATTCCTTTCGTCGACACGGAGATCACTTGCGCGCAAGATAACAGCTACTCGTACTTGATTGCATACAGCACTCAGTCAGCTTTGAAACAACTCTTTCGGTTTGATTTGCCGGCGGATCAATGGAATGAAGCGCAGTTCACCGATATTCCAACCGGCTTCGGTTCCAACGTTGACGTGTTTGCCGCTGTGACGGATCGCGTTGCGCAGCCGGGCGATCCGTTTCTCAACATGTGCTGGATCGAAGGAGTTGACGAAGGCAGCATGAGCATCGGCTTCATCCAATCACGAGATCAAGGGAACTCACTGGAGCCAACGTCGCTCGTGCATAGCACTTCAGCCGTTCCGGAGGCACCTGCCGGGCTCGCCATCGCCGTGACATGGGGGGTGGAATCAGAAGCGATCCACATTGGTGCCACACGCGACCGGGCCGGCGCTGTGCCGGACGAAGTTGTTCTGTTCAGAAGCAGCGATCAAGGCGTTTCATGGAGCGACCCAGTGACTGTGGACGCATCCACCTACGAGCAGCGTGAACCGGCTCTGGCAGGCTATGCTTTCACGCTGTTCCTAGCCTATGCTCGCCGCTCTGACGTTACGGTGCAGCGCGACATCTACTGCGTATATTCTTTGGACGGCGGCACGACATTCTCAGAGCCGATGATCCTCACGGCTTCGAACCTCGACGAATTCTCTCCGCGCGTAGCCGTTGATCACGACGGTGCAAATTTTCATGTGTTCTATCTTGCCTGTGAGGTTCAAACGGACACCAGCACGCTGACCGTGCGTTCCGGCTCCGTGGCCGAGCCGTGGGACGTCGGCGAGGCGCTGCCAATTAGCGAAACAGGGGCTGTGCGGAATCAAGGAGGATATTCTGTGGCATCCGGTCCCGCCGGAGTCGCGGCCGTTTGGACGACCGGTTTCGCCTTGGGAGATCAAGATGTGGTGTTCGACGCATCCTGGCGAGGAACGAATATCGGCGACAGGCAAACTCCGTTCCCGCATGAAATCTCACTCGGCCCCTGCTATCCGAATCCCTTCAACTCCACGACGACCATCCCGATTCAATGGCCATCGGTCCGAACGGTCGAACTCGCAGTATTCGATGCTTTGGGACGACGTGTGGAAGCGATTTCGCTGGGCACGCTCCCTCCCGGCGAACATCATGTCATGCTCGATTTCGCCCGACACGCAACGGGCAATTACTGGATCAACGTGAATGGATCGTCGTCACCTCCTGTGCGGGTAACCCTCTTGCGCTAATGAAAACGGCCTCCCATCGGAGGCCGTTAGTTTTGCGGGCGGAGTCATGAACTAACGCAGCAACAAGAGTTTTCGGGTTTGGACTGAGTTCGATGCTTCGAGCGTACAGAGATAGATGCCCGCTGATAGCGAGGCGCCGGCATCATCCCGTCCGTCCCATGCGATGCGATTTCTTCCCGCCGGATACATGCCGTCTGCAAGGGTTGCCACATTCTGCCCGAGTACATTAAACACCGTGATCGTCGCATGCGCAGCCAGCGGCAGTTCAAAGACAAGCTCGGTCGAAGCATTAAAGGGATTCGGATAATTCGCCAGCAGCATTGGTGAAAGCGGCGCGGCCACCGCGTCGTCTGCCGGCGAGGCGGTCGGAATATAGTACGCTCCAAAGAGGATCATCATTTCATCTTCGCTCAGCAAACCGAAATGCAGCCAGTCGTCCGTCCAGTTGTCGTACGTCACGCGGAGCAACAGCCCCTCGCCGGCAACGCACTCCAACGGCGGGTAAAGATTCAGGATCGGCGGATGCGCCCAGTCTTCCGCCACGTACACGATCTCGCCGTCCCGCGGCCCGCCCGCCACTTCCACTTCAAATCGCGTCATGTGCTCGTGCGCATGCGAAAACATCTGAAAGATGTGACGAGCTTCTGAAAATATGAAGAGGCTCGTCAGCGTCGTGACCTCGTGCGGCGGCAGATTGATGTCCGTATTGCTGAGATTTAGAATCTCCGCGACGTGCTCGATGTCATCCGGGTCGGCGAAATGCACATTCGCGTAAATCTCGCCGTCAATCGGAACAGCGGTGCGGTTGGCGTAGTGCGAGTTCATGTCAACGCCGCGCCCGCCCGGCAGCCGCAGCGCGATCCCCGGCGGAAAATGGTAATCCAGCCGCGGCCATTGCGTGCCCTGGAAAAACTCGTGATACAACGTCTGAATCAGGTTTTGCGGAATGTAGTTGCCGTTTGCATCGCGGATATCACGATACACTCCGGAATCGGGAATGATCCAGTTCGGCGTGTTCTCCTGAAAGATGTAGAGGATGAAATGATGGCTCCCCGGCCGCATCGAGAATTCTACTCGATTCACGAACAAGTCTTCGGCTGATAGCGCCGGCGTGTAATAATAGAATTCACGCTCGTAATCAGCCGCAACCTGAAACGGCCCAACGTGCAATTGCACTCCGTTTTCGGGCGGCAGGAGCGGCTCGAATACGGGACTGTAGCGGGTGGTGTCCGCAAACAGATTCGTATCCGCCACCGCGCCGCTGTCGGGCGCGCCGCCGACGACCCACTGCTGAACAAACGAAAGCTCCCCGTTCGTGAGCGGCAGGCCGCCCAAGGGCATGATCGCACCGTAATACGGATGCTCCGAGTAAAAATGCTCCGAATTCGGAGCATTGACTTTTTCCCACAAGAAACTGTTGTTCAGACTCTCCACACCCTCCGTCCCGACCCGCAGCAAGCCATCGCCAAGCGCCGCCTCGTTGCGCGGCGCAACATTGACCAGCTGCAAGTACGCCGAGTCCGCCGTCAACACCAATCCGGACTGAATGGCAAACGACGTTCCGCTCGTGTGACAGTCAACGCAGCGCGGAGTCCAGATTCGGTCCTGAATCAGCGACCATGTGGAGGGTTCCTGTGCCCGGCACGCAGCGGCTGCAAGCAAAGTTGCGATGCAAAGAGTGGACAGAGCTTTCATGACGCACCTACCGGTCCTTCGACCACGTTATCCGCATCCCCAATAAGTGCGTTGATCACCACGTGCGCCTGCAGCATGACGATCCAAGTGCTCAAAAATCAGGCGGCCACGGCAGCCTCCCGTTTGCCCACTCGGCCAATCAGCATTTCGGCCAGCAGCATGGCAAGCGCAAGATAGAGACAGAGCTTCCAGAGTTCGCGCCCGTAGCGGCTCTCCAGAACGCTCGCTTCGACGGTGTCATGTCCGCCGAGCAGCAGCAGTTTCCCGCCGATCACCCCTTCATAGACATTTTCAGGAAACGCATTGAGATTGGTTTCCTTCGCCGGAACGTTCGCGGTTGCTGCCGCAATGCGGCGCGTGCCTTTCCACAGTTCATAGCCGCCAATGTCGTTTAACCCCGGGAACTTAAGCACAAAACCGGTTGGCGAAGTCTCAATGGCGGGGGCGATTGCCTCAGCACCGTGGCGCAGCTCGAATCGCTCTTCGCCCGGTGTGCCCGGATACGAAACGGTGGACGCGACTCCCGCCGTAAACTGGTAATCTTCACCCGACGAACCGACACCGGACAGGTACGCCGCGCCGCTGACCAAGAGCGGGGGAAAGATGCCGCTTCTAAATAAGGTTGACCAGGCCGGATCAGGTGAGCCGGTCATGAACAGCGCGCGGCCTCGTTCAACTTTGGATTCCAGCAAAAACGAAATCCCTGCCGACGTTGCGATCACTTCGACGGCTGTCGCCGAAGCATGCGCTCGCACCAGCCGGCTGAGTTCAGGAGAGATGTCTGCCGGCTTTTCTTCGAAGAGCCCCTCAAAAAGCGGATGCGCCAAATCAACCGTCGTCCACCGCGCGGGCGAGTCGCTTTGCCAAACGTCCGAAGGAGCCGGCAGTCCCAACGTGGGCAGCCATGCATCATACGATCGCAAATCCGCTTGCGGCCCCATGATGATGAACACGCCCTTTCCGCCGGCCACATAACTCCTCAGGCGCGACGGAAAGCCTCCACTGAATGACGATGCATCGGCCAAAAAGACGGCATCGAAACTGCCCCATTCTTCGGCCTCAAACTGCCCGGGCGTGTAACGCTGCGCGTCAATGAATCCATCCGGATCGTTGATCGGGTTCATCGCCAGAGCCGACAGATCTCTGGCCGCGCCTTCGTTGCCCACCACGGCCACGCGCAGCCGTGCGGGGACGCGCAGCACAAAATGCCGCTGATCGTCCGCCGCCAAGTCATCCGCATTCTCCAGGCGCACGTAACCGGTCTGATCACCGGGCTGCTCAGGCGTAAATTTCAATCGCACCTGCCGCTCTTCGCCCGCGTTCAGGCTGATACTGCTTTGCGCGACGCGCCGGCCTTCGACATAGACGCTGACGACATGATCTTTCACCGCATCGCTGCCGCTGTTCTTCACGGTGAAGCTGACTTCGACCGGACGGCCAGGAGTGATAATCCGCGAACTGATCGTCGCATCCGTCACGCCGACGTTGCGCACCAAGTCACCTGCCGTCGGAACAAGGTACACGCGCACGTCTTCGGGCAGGATCGCAGTCTCAGGAAGTTGTTCCGGCCAGGCGGAACTGCTGAAGTCAGAGACAACGTAAACTTCTTTGTGCAGATTCTGAGATCGCCCCAGAGTCAGCCTTGCCCGCTGCAAAGCAGCCAGCAGATTTCCACCGTGCATCGTCGGTTCGGACTCAACCACCGCCTCACGCAGCAGGCGAATCTGTCCTGAAGGTGTTTCCGGAAAGACTTCAGCCGTATTGTCGGCCCAGATGATCTGCGCCTCATCACCGTCCTTGAGCAGCTCCAGAATCTCCTGCACGCGTGTTTGCATGCGTCGATATCGCGTGCCATCCGGAGTCTCCGTCTGCATCGACGCGGAACGATCCAGAATCAATACTGCCGTTGTCCGGGCTTCAGCGCCGGGCAGCAAACCTGCCGATGATTTGAGCACCGGACGAGTCAGCGCCAGTACCAGAAACAGCACGGCCAGCGTCCGCAGGATCAGGAGCAGAATCTGTCGGATCTTGACCTGCCGCATCTTCTGCCGTTGCAGCTCGCGCAAGAACCGTAGCGTCGGGAAATCAATATTTTTATATCTCTGCCGATTCAGCAGGTGAATGAGAATCGGCAGTAAGCCCAGCGTCAGAAACGCCAGGAGCGCGCTATTCAGAAAGGTCATTTGATTGTCGCCGTTCCACCTAAGTGCGGAAACATGATATCTTCAACCAGTTCAACCAGAATGTGCCCGCACAGCAGATGCGCTTCTTGCACGCGCTGCGACGACGGTGAGGGAATATGCAACGCGTGATCGGCGAATTCGTTCAGCGGAGTCTTGTCCTTTCCAACAAACGCCACCGTAATTCCGTGCCGCGCCCGTGCCGCCTTAGCCGCTTCGAGCAGGTTTGGAGACGTGCCGGACGTCGAGAGCAGGAACAGCACGTCGCCCTCCTGCATATGCGCTTCCACTTGCCGGGCAAAAAGCTGATCGAATCCAAAGTCGTTTGAACAGGCCGTGAGCAAACTTGTGTCCGTTGTCAATGCAATGGCGGCCAGCGCGCGGCGATTCCGTTGGGAGGACAACCGCACTACAAACTCGGTGGCGATATGCTGTGCTTCCGCCGCCGAACCTCCGTTGCCGCAAAACAGCAGCTTGTGGCCCTGCGTGAGTGCCTTCGCAGCGGCATCAGCGATGGTCGCGAGCTCCGCAGAGCAGGACGGCAATTGGCTGTGCATTGTCTTGGCCTCGTCAATGGCGCGCTGCAACTTCTCAGATCCGTGAACCGCCCGGCTGTCACTCATCGTCAGTGAATTCCTCTATGTGCATGCAGGAATTGAAAACTCAGTTTGTTTTGTTTATCTTATGCCGAAACCATCCGACATCAAAGCCTGTATAAGAGGAAGGTGTTGATTCCCGTAACAGGCAAATGACATTGGAGTATTTATGGAAGCTCCCCCAGAGGCAAACGTAAAAGAAACACATCTGAAGGAAGGCGATCCGGCTCCCGCCTTTGTACTGCCGGATCAACAGAACCGCGAACATCGCCTGAGCGACTATCGCGGCACGGCCATCGTGCTGTATTTCTATGGTCGGGACGACACGCCGGGTTGAACCGTCGAAGCTGTCAACTTCGCGCACAGTCTTATTGACTACGAGCGTCGCGGAGTTGCCGTGCTCGGGGTGAGCACGGATACCGTCGAATCCCATGCCAAGTTCGTTCGCAAGTTCTCTTTGCCGTTTCCGCTGCTGGCCGATACGACCGGCGAAGTGTGCAAACTCTACGGGGTCGCCAAACTCACGTCAAAAGGGGATATTCGCGCGCGCCGCGTGACCTTCTACATTGATGAAAACGGAAAGATCGAGAAGATCTGGGATCCGGTGAAAGCTGACGTGCACAATGAGCAGGTGCTCAGCTACCTGCGCAAGCGCACAGCTTGAACATAAGGCAAAGTTTGCCGAGCCGGGTTAAGTCTTCGCAACCCGGCCGGAACTATTTGAGATATTCCGCAACCACCTTCTCTGCATCCGCCAACACCTGCTTGATTCCGGCCACGTCTTTGCCGCCTGCCGTTGCCAGATGCGGCTTCCCACCACCGCCGCCCTGCAGTCGCTTGCCGAGTTCTTTCACGATTGGTACGGCATCCACTCCCGTCTTTACCAAATCGGGAGTAACAACCACGACCATCGCGGGTTTGCCGTCGAACGCGGTTGTCAATATTCCCACGCCGGAACCGAGCGAGTCGCGCAGGGCATCGCCCATTTCCTTGAGTTGATCCATGTTCTGAGCGTTCACCTGCGCTGCCACGAGCTTTCCGCGCCCGACTGACTTCGCGCGGGCAGACAAATCCTGCATCTCAGAGCCTGCAACCTTCGTCCGCAACTGCTCGAGTTCCTTCTCGAGCTTTTTCTTTTCATCGAGGAACTTGCGCAGCTTTTCGAGTGGGTCGCTGCCCTCGCTGCCCAATTCGACCGTGAAATCATCCACCTTGTTGCGCCGTTCGAGCAAGTAATCAAGCGCGGCTTGGCCGGTCAAAGCCTCGATGCGGCGAATTCCCGCCGCTGCCGACGTTTCCGCCTTGATGACGAAGACGCCAATGTCGCCCGTGCGCTTCACATGACACCCGCCGCATAGCTCACGCGAGACTATGTGTTCACCATCGCCGATCTCAATCATCCGCACTTCGTCGCCGTACTTCTCGCCGAACAGGGCCATCGCGCCTTTCGCTTGCGCATCCGCGAGAGACGTGATGCGCGGCGTCACCGGCCAGTTTTCGCGGATCCGCTCGTTCACAATCGCTTCGATGCGATGCAGCTCATCTTCCGTCGGCTTCTGATAGTGCGTGTAGTCAAATCGCAGATAATCCGGCCCCACGTACGACCCGGCCTGATGCACATGCTCGCCTAACGTGTCCCGTAACGCCCGGTGGAGTAGGTGAGTAGCGGTGTGGTTGTATTGCGTGGGGATGCGATAAGCAAGATCAACTTCCGCAACAAGCTCGTGCTCGCTGTGCAGATCGCCTGGCCCACCTTCCTCGAAAATGATGCGGTGCAGGTGTCCTCCGGAATGTCTCACTCGATGTTCATCCGACAAATCGAGCTTTAACGGAACAACCTGAATGGTATCGGCTACCTTCAGTCTTACAGTCTTACCCTTCAATAGTCCTCGGTCGCCAACCTGTCCTCCGCTTTCCGCATAAAAGGGCGTACGAACAAGGGCAAGAAAGTACTGATCATTTTCATTCTCGTCAGAGTGAATTTCCAGCCACGCTGGTGCTGAGGCCGCATGCGTCACTGATTGACCCAAGTAGCCCTCTATTGGACCCGCATTGAAATTAACCTGACCACCAGATTTCACAACATCTGCCTTGAACTTCTGAAGAGGCGAAGAGCGCGCCCTCTGCTTCTGTCCTTCCATCGCCTTCTCAAACCCCGCCGTGTCTACTGCCAGTCCCTCTTCCCGCGCCATTAATTCCATCAAGTCCAGCGGAAAGCCAAACGTGTCGTAAAGCCGGAACGCCTCTTCGCCCGGAATCACGGTTGACTTTGCCGTACGTACGTTCGCCACGACTTTGTCGAAAATTTCCAGGCCGCGATCGAGTGTCTTGCCGAAATGCTCCTCTTCCGCTTGAATCACGCGCGAAATGTGAACATGGCGATCTTTGACCTCGGGGAACACGCTTCCCATCACGTCCACCAGTACCGGCACCAGCTTGTAGATGAACGGCTCGTGCATTTCTAGCTTGCGGCCGAAGCGTGACGCGCGCCTGAGCAGGCGGCGCAATACGTATCCGCGCCCTTCGTTGCCCGGCATCGCCCCGTCGGCAATCGCAAACGAGAGACACCGTAAGTGATCGGCAATCACGCGATGCGGCACACCGCTCTCATTGTCCGAGTATGGCCGTCCTGAATACTCCGCGATTCGCTGAATCATCGGCTGAAACAGGTCTGTGTCGTAATTCGAACGATAGCCGTTCATCACCGACGTCAAGCGCTCTAATCCCGCGCCCGTGTCCACGTGCTTGGCCGGCAGCGGCACCAGTGTCCCATCCGGCTGTGCATCATACTGGATGAACACCAGATTCCACACTTCCAGATAGCGCGGCGAACCCGTATTGACAAAGGCCTTCGGATCGCTGTCGTAATCCGGGCCGCGATCCACGTGCAGCTCGCTGCACGGGCCGCATGGCCCCGTATCGCCCATGCTCCAAAAGTTGTCCTTCTTGCCAAACCGGAGCACGTGCGACGGATCGATATCCGTCAACTCTTTCCAGAGCTTCTCCGCTTCGTCATCCGTTTCATAAACCGTCGCATACATTTTGTCCTTGGGGAGTTTATAGATCTGCGTGAGCAACTCCCAGGCCCAGACAATCGCTTCGCGCTTGAAGTAATCGCCAAAGCTCCAATTGCCGAGCATCTCGAAAAATGTATGGTGATACGGCGACGGCCCGACCTCTTCCAGATCGTTATGCTTGCCGGAGACGCGAATGCACTTCTGCGTATCCGCCGCCCGCGTGAAGTCCGGTTTCTGCCTGCCTAGAAAGATCGGCTTAAACTGGTTCATCCCTGCGTTCGTGAAGAGCAGGGTAGGGTCATCTTGCGGCACAACCGAAGCCGAGGGCACAATCACATGCCCGCGTTCGTGGAAAAAGTCGAGAAACTGCTGTCGTATCTCTTGGGAAGAGGTCATATCAATGAATGTCGGACTTTACACAATGGGGGCTTCTACCCCAGGTACTTCACGCGTTTTCAAGCGAATGTCAATCGCCGGCTTCCTGGAACTGCTGAGATTCGAGCCGAGATAATCGAGTAAGCGAGCACAAGGCTGCCGGAGGAATTGCTGAGCCGCTCGCGCGCCTTCCGCGAACGCGGCCTGAATATCTTCCGGTTTGAATTCCTTGCTGTCCTTCGGCACACGGTGCTCCGGATCCAGCGAATACACCCGCACGTAACGGTCGGTCGCTTTGTATCGCTTTCCGGATCGCACGAGTTCGTTGCGCAGGTACATGTCCTGCACGTCACCCAGAATCATCTCATGATATAAAATCGTAATCGCCCGCATGGCCACGTCAAGCCAGTGCTTCACCGGCTGATCCTCGCCCGGAGCGATCAGCGTTCCGTCGGCGGCAAAGATCGGATCCGAATTGAACAAGAACAGTTCCAGCGCAATGTCATCTTCGCTGAAATCCTGCTGCGGTCCGTGCAGCGGGCAGCGCGGATCATCGCACGAGCTGGGCAGAGTCGACAAATCGAAGTTGCTGGCCGGAGCCACTCTGGCGCGCGCGAGCGTCTTTAACAGATCCAGCCCGCGGCCGTAAGGA
>CAYJKM010000024.1:0-22151 GCA_964370805.1 uncultured Alphaproteobacteria bacterium
GTCCTGCTGCGGGACGGCTTTGACGTGACGGCGTCCGGTTCCGGGCAGGAAGCGATTGACATCCTCGAATCCCGTTCGTTCGATCTCGTCCTCACGGATATGCTGATGCCGAAGGTGAACGGATTCGATGTCCTGCGCTGCAATCTGGAGCGCTGGCCGGACAGCGTGGTCATTATTGTGACCGGTTTTGCCTCCGTGCGTTCCGCCGTGGAAGCGCTGCGGCTCGGAGCGTACGACTATCTGATCAAGCCCTGCGAGGACGAAGAACTGCTGTTCCGGGCGCGGATGGGTATCGAACGGATCCACATGCGCAAGGAACTGCGCAGCAAAGAGATCGATACGGAAAAGATGAAAGCCATCGCGCATACCGCCGTCACGGTCAATGACCAGATTAACACGCCGCTGAACGTGATCCTGAACAGCGCCGAGTACATTCGCATGAAGACGATGCCGGACTGCGGCGATCTGCAGCAGTCGCTCGATTTCATCACTCAGGAAGTCAGCAAGATCAAGTCCGTTATTCAACGTCTGGCGCGAATCGCAGACCCGCAATTGAAAGAATATGCCGGAGGGTCTGCGTTTATGGTGGACGTCGAGCGATCAGGTCAACTGCCGCCGTCCAATGGACATGGAACGGGCGGCAAGCAGAAGATTCTGGTCGTTGATGACGAGCAATTCATGGTGCACACGCTGTCGAAGATTCTGGAACTGATGGGTTACGACGTAATCAGCGCGATGGGCGGACAAGAGGCGTTCGAGCTGTTTCAGAATCAACGCGTCGATCTGGTCGTGTCCGACTTGCACATGCCCGACATGAACGGCCTCGAATTGCTGACGTCAATTAAGACCCGCAATCCGCAGATTCCGGTCATTCTGGTAACCGGCTTCGGCGTTGACAATGCGCGCGACGTTGCGACGGCCTGGAAGGCGGACGGCTTCCTCGGTAAGCCGTTCAAGATCACCGAACTGAAGAGCGTGATCGAAGGCGCGCTTCACCCGATTCACCAATACTCGAGTAATCCGAAAGACCAAACAACCCCGCAGGTGGCATGAACCAAATCCCTTCGTCCGACAATTCCGGGATGATGTCAGGCCCGCACACGCGGCCGATGAGCCCCCGGTTGCTGGTGGTGGATGACGAACAGGACATTCGACAGATAGTAAAGGAGTTCTTTGAAGGATCCGGCTGGCAAATCGACGACGCCGCGACGATCGAAGCAGCCCAACAACGCTTCGCGGCGGAGCCGTCCCCCGTCATTCTGTGCGATGTGCGCATGCCGGGAAACAGTCTGGACTTGGTCGTGGATGCCAAGGCTCTGCTGCCCTCCGTGCAGGTGATCATGTTCACCGGCGACCCGACCATTGCCACGGCGCGGGAGGCCATCCAGCATGGGGCGTATGATTACATTCCCAAGCCTTGCGGGCGGGATGAGTTATTGCAGGTCGCACAGCGCGCGTATGACAAGTATCTGCTGATCGAAGAGCGCAACCGCCTCGAATGGGAAAACCGACACTATGCGCAGCGCCTCGAAGAGTTGGTTGAGCGGCGCACGGATCAATTGCGCGAAACGGAGCTGAAGTACCGGGCCGTGTTCAGCCGCGCGGTAGATGCGATTCTGCTGATTGATCCGTTGACCGGCAAGGTTTGCGATCACAACATCGCGGCCACGCGTTTGCTGCACACCGACAGCACGGCTCTCAACGAGCGCCACGTCAGCGAATTTGTGGGAGACCGCTTCGCGGAAATGCTCGAGCAGGCCAAGGAGCCGCGCCACGCGGAGTGGCGTTTTGAGCGCGTGCTCTTTCGCAGTGAAGACGGCTGGGAGCGCACCGCTCAGGTCGCCGCGGGCAAAGTGGACTTGGAAAACGGCTCGTACTTGCAGATCGTTGCGCGGGACATCACGGATCAGATCGAACTCCGCGAACGGCATGAGCGCATCGAGCTGGAACTGCTGAATGAGCAGCGCTTAGCCGCCATCGGCTTGCTGGTCTCCGGCGTCGCCCATAACATCAACACGCCGCTTACGGGCATTTACGGCGCCGCTCAGCTGATCAAACTGAAATACCCGGACGTCGAGGATATTGACGGCGTGATTACACAGGTCGAGCGGATCAACGGCATCATCCGCAATTTGATGTGGAAGAGCCGCCAGGAACAGGATCAGACGTTTCAGGAACTCGATCTCAATCAGCTTATGCAGGAGGAATTTCACTTCCTCGAAGCCGATCTTGATTACAAACATTACGTGGAGAAGGAATTCTCGTTCGGCGACACGGTGCCGACGATCATGGGACGGTACAGCGACTTCTCGATGTCAGTCATGAATGTGGTGCGCAATGCACTGGATTCCATGCACGGCCGCGAGAATCGAAAGCTGTTCGTGAGCACCGGCGTGCAGGACGGCGAGATTCGCATCACCGTCCGGGATAATGGCTGCGGAATCGCCGCGGAGGACAAGCCCAAGATCTTCCTGCCGTTTTACACGACCAAGCCTGTGGTCGGCAAGAATAATGCGTCCGGGCCGACCGGGACGGGGCTGGGGCTTTCGAGTGTCCAGAAACTGCTCGCACCGTACGGAGCGCGCTACGACATCGTGAGTGAAGTCAACGTCGGCACCACGTTTACGATTTGCCTTCCGCTTTCCATCAATTCTGCCAGCGCTCGCCGTCAGGAGAGCGCCCGAGTTTAGACGTCCTCGCTCGCAGCGTGACAATCAAGCGCCCGCAGCAAGTTTGCTGCGGGCGCTTTCCATTCCATGCAAGCATCCTCACTGATTCAAGAAGTGGTCGGCGATCCGGCTGGCGACTGACGCGGCCGGTTCGTCGAACGACCGTTCCATCCAGATCGTGTGCGGATCATGCCGAAACCACGTCATCTGCCGCTTGACGTAATGCCGGACGGCCTTCTGAATGTCCTCAATCATCTGCTCGCGCGTGCTTTCGCCGCGCAGAAACGGAAACACCTCCTGATAACCGTGCGTCCGCAGGGCGTTGCAATTCGTCTCATCAATTCCAAGCTCTAAGAGCGCGCGCACCTCATCCACGAGACCGTTGTCAATCATCTCCAGTACGCGTGCGTTTACGCGGTCGTAGGTCTGTTGACGATCCGCATGCAAAAAGTACAAGCGATAAGAATGCCCCAGCGGTTCGGTAACGCCTCTCTGCAAATCCGAGAGTTTCGTCTGCCGGCGGCGATGCACAGCCAGGCCGCGCAGGATTCGATGATGATCCTGAGGATCCGTAACCGCCGCGAGTTCGGGATCACATTCCTGAAGTTCCCGGTACAGCACCACCACACCCCGATCCTTCAATTCTGTATTAAGCGCAGCATAATCTGTTGGCGATTCCTCCTCGTCCGTATAGAATCCATCAAGGAGCGCGCGCAAGTAAAGCATGGATCCACCGACAACAATCGGCACTCGTCCATGAGCGAGAATCTCGGCGATGCGGCGGCGGGCCTCGCGGCCGAAGTCACCGGCCGTCCAACGTTCATGAATGGACTTTTCATCCACGAAATGATGCCGGACGCGCGCCCGCTGTTCAGCCGTGGGTTTCGCCGTGCCGATCTCAAGTTCACGGAAGATCTGCCGGGAATCCGCGCTAATAATTTCCCCCTTGAGCGACTCCGCAAGGGGGATGGAAACGTCGGTCTTGCCGACGGCCGTCGTGCCCGCCAAAACCAAAACGCGGGGGCGCTCCTTATTCGATGCGTTTGAAGCGGCGGTCAAGTTCGGTCAAGCGAATATGGATGACGGTGGGGCGCCCATGCGGACAGGTCAACGGAAATTCGGTCGCAAACAATTCATCGACAAGCGCGGCGCGCTCATCCGGATTCAGCTCGTCGCCGGTCCGGATCGCCGCCTTGCACGCGAAACCCGCAGCGAGTGCGTCTCGCGGAGCGAAATTCGCCTGCCGGAACTCGGTATACTCCTCGAGTAAGGCGTGTATCATGTTCGTCTCGGACGCGCGCTTGAGTCCCGCGGGTACGGCCTCGATGCTGTACGTGCGAGGCCCGAAATCCCGGATCTGAAATCCGAGGTGCGTCAAGTCGGTTCGCACCTCTTGAAAGATTGCCTCTTCCTCCGGCTCCAATTCCAAGAGCATCGGAAAGAGCAACTGCTGGGCATTGAAGACACGCTCACGGAAACCCCGCAGCGCCTTCTCGTAGAGGATTCGTTCATGCGCCGCATGCTGATCGATGACGGCCACGCCCGAGCGAATCTGCGAAATCAGATACTTGTTATGAACCTGAAAAATCGCCGGGCGAAACAGCAGCGCTTGCTCTTCAGGAATGCGCTGGGACGTTTCCGCCGGCGCCGCCCCCGCCGCGGAAGAGAACAACGATTCGATGTTCCGGCGCACGAACAAATCCGCTTCCCGCGCCATCGCCGGATCCGTCACTGACGGCCCGGCAGCCGGAATGCTCCCGAGCGGAATATCCGTAGAAATCTCGCTGGGCAACGCATTGCGAATCGTGCGAAATAGAACGGCATGCACGAGCTTGTCATCCGCAAACTTCGCTTCCAGCTTGGCCGGATGCACGTTGACATCGAATTGCGCCGGATCCATTTCAAGAAACAGCACGTAGAACGGCCACTCGCCCTCGTCGATGTACTCGCGCATCGCCGCTTTCACCGCGGTGTGCAGAAACGGACTCTGTATCGGGCGACGGTTCAAGAACAGGAATTGATCGCCGCGCGATTTCTTGTTCAACTCGCGCATGCCCACCACGCCCGTCACATGGATGCCAACTTGCTCATAGTCAAGCCGGATGATCTTTTCGCTGATGCCGGAACCGAAAATGTCTTCGATGCGCGAGGCCAGTTCCCCGGAAGGCAGCGTATATTCCGTGACCCCTTCATTTGAAAACGTCCACGAGACTTCGGGATAGGCAAGCGCGTACTGCTTGAAGACCCGGACGAGGTGTGCAACCTCCGTTGCCGCACTTTTTAGAAACCGTGCCCGTGCCGGCGTGTTGTAAAACAGCGAGTGCACGGAAATGGACGTGCCGCGGGGAGCGGCCACCGGACTGTCGTGAATGATGTTGCCCGCCTCGATCCGCAGCAGATTTCCGCCTGCCGAACCGTTGTCCGCCGAGCGGACTTCCACGAAACTCACCGACGCGATCGACGGCAGCGCCTCGCCGCGAAAGCCCAGACTTCGAATCGAATGCAAATCCTCCGGTCGCGAGAGCTTGGATGTCGCGTGCCGCTCGAACGCCAGCTGCATATCATCGTGCGACATGCCGCAACCATCGTCAATGACCTGAATCAGATCCTTGCCCGCCCCCTTCACGAAAACTTGAATCTTCTGCGCGCCCGCGTCAAGGGCATTTTCGACCAATTCCTTCAGGACCGACGACGCCCGCTCTACCACTTCACCGGCGGCAATCTGATTCACCACATGCTCAGGGAGAATACGGATCTTAGGCATGGAGTTTACCGGACAATACGGCTCTCGTTTCGTCGAGCAGCCGGCGGCCTTCGGTGCGAGCCAGTTCGACTTTCGCTCGCCACTCAGAACGCTGTGTTTCAACAAGACCGGGCAGGTTGATTAGCACGTTCAACGCCGCGCCCTCCAATCCGGCCAGCAGCAATTCGGCGCCCGTCCCGGCATCGGAAACGGTATTGACATTGCCGTTTTTCGCGATCTCCGGCGCCAATTCAAGACCGGCCAGACAAAGCGTCATGGTCGAATGCGGCACGTCTATGGTATCCTGCGTCGCGCGATTAAGCTCAGCGGCCTTGTGTGCGCGTTCCGCTTCATCACGCTCGGGCAGTTTGTTCGCGACCCGATACCGATTGAATGCTTCCGTGTCTTCGTCAATGTTGCGAGTCAGGCGCGAGCGGATCTCTTCCGAGCGCGTGCGCAGCTCCGCAAAGCGCGCGGCTACGGCGACATAATCCTTCTTGTCAACCGTGAAATTGATGACCATCGTCAACAGCGCAGATCCGATCGCACCGGAAAGCGCCGCCGCGCTGCCGCCGCCGGGCGCAGGAGACTTGGCCGCGACCTGTTCGATGAATCCCAGCACAGGCTGATAAATGAGTTTGGCCGGAGAATCGGGGGAGGTGCTCATATCATGAAACGAGTTAGTTGCTGAGGGTGTATTCGATGATTTTGGACTTGGGATCAAACGGACGAAAGGCGGAGAAGCCAAGGCGATCATGGACGAGTTGAACGGCATCATCAGGGTTCATCGTACGCGGCAATTTGTCGCGCCACGCGAAATAGGCGGCCGCGAGCGTGATCGCCTGCAGCGGAATCAGGCCGACAACTTCGCTCCCGTTGACGTCAACACCGCGAGCTTGTGCCGCTTGGGCGACCTGCTCAAAAGCAATGTGAGGGGCAGTGATCAGGTAGTTGGTCAGATTCATCGAGACCTGACAAAAATCGCCTTCCTCAAGATAAACTCCCATCCCTTTCACACTTCGCAGCGGCCCGGGCTGAAATGCCTTCTTTCCGGTGGCAGAAAGCAATTCATTGCCGCGAGCATCCTTCATCGGCCAGCCCATCTCGCGGACATGCAACGCAATGTCATCGGCCAATTCTAAGTCTGAAGTTTTCAAATTGACATTGTACGCGACGAGAAAGAAGCGCGCGCCCGTGACGACGCAGCCGAATTCCGCTACGAACTTTGTCGGTCCCGCGTCCGGCTTCCATTCCGGATCCTTGAGTTTCGCTTCGAGTCCTTCGTACTCACCCTTGCGGACTTTGGAGAGATTGCTGCGCTCCGGGCGGGACGCCGCGTGCTCGTAAAAATAGACCGGCAATCCGAGTTCTTCGCCGACCCGACGACCATAGCGGCGCGCTAACTCGGCGCATTCGGCCATCGTGACGTCGCGTACCGGTACGAATGGCGCGACGTCAACCGCACCGATGCGCGGATGACCGCCGTGATGGGTGCGCATGTCAATTTCTTCGGACGCGGCTTTGGTCAGGCGAAACGTCGCCTCGATGCACGCCTCCGGCTCTCCGGCATAGGTAATGACAGCGCGATTGTAATCGGCATTCGGATCAACGTCAAGCAGTTTAACGCCGGAAACGGTTTTCACCGTGTCGGCGATGCGATGAATTTTGTCAAGGTCGCGCCCCTCGGAGATGTTGGGCACGCATTCAACAATGGCAGACATGGGTTAAGGACGCGGGGAGGTATGGTTGCGGAAAGTGTGTGCGTATAGACGCTCGAGGATATTGTCCTGAGTCATCCGGACATGATGCCGGTGATCGGATGGAAAATTGTTGCAGAGCATGGCAAACACAACCGGACGGCCATCCGCCGTGTACATGTAGCCGGCGAGATTGGCAACGTGCGTTATGGTGCCCGTTTTGGCGTGAACCCGGCCGACAAGTTCCAGCGAATTCATGCGAAAGCCAATCGTCCCGTCTGTCCCCGACACGGCCATGGATTCGATGTACGGCTGAAAAAACGGGTGTGCGTACATGGCTTTCAGCAGTTCGACAATTCCGCGCGCTGAACATAGATTCTGCCGGGAGAGTCCACAGCCGTCCCGCGAGTGGATGTCGTTTTCGCTCAATCCGAGCTTCTGCAGGAAGCCTTGGATGCCCAATAACCCGTTGCGGAGATCGCCGAATTGAAACATGCCCGCACCAATCACGCGCAGCACGTATTCGGACGTATAGTTGTCGCTCTCCTTGTTCATCAGCTTGATGACTTCAGACAGAGGCGGCGATTGATGCACGTACAGCATGTTCTCGTCTGCGCCGTTTAGCTGAAAGCGGTTGACTATGATGTCACCCGAGACCAAAATCTCCCGGTCGAGCAACGCCTCGTACAGCGCGCGGCCAAAATACAGCGCCGGGTCCTGAACCGACAACCAGAGGTACTCGCCGTCGTCACCCAACGGAATCGCTCCCGTGAGATAGACCACCGTGTCCTCCGGCACGATCCGAAACTCAACATAGGGCGGTACACCATTCTCGACCGTCACTACGCGGGAATGAATGCTGACCGGTGCGTATGGCGGATCTATACTGAACAGCACGCCGTCGCCGGCAGAGTCTCCCGGCATGAGCGAAACTTGGCACACATTCGAGTGATACCCGAAGCCGTCAACGCACGGACCGAAACGATCATTCACGTCGCCCACTTCCCACTCCGGTGAGCTAACCTGCAGGCGATACGGCAATGTCTTCATGACGATGTTGCCGTCAACCCGTGTCAGGCCGCGCGCTTTCAGCGAGTCGGCCCACGCGAGGAGAATCGGTGCGCGCAGCGAATCAACGTATTTCGCGTCAATCGTCGGATCACCGCCCGCGTGAACAACCAAATCGCCGTGCAGACTTCCGTCTGTGTCGAGCGGCCTCGTGCTCGTCACGGTCGTAGTGAAACGGTAATCCGGTCCCAGCGCATCGAGTGCGGCCGCCGATGTCACCAACTTCGCAACGGAAGCCGGGATTAGCCGGCGATCAGGATCACGCTCATAAATGACCGAATCGCCGTCCAGCGAATAGATCAACACGCTCCACGACGATCCGCAAAGTGACGGATGATCCAATAAGCCGTCCACAAATTCCCCGTAGCTGGGCAATTCCGGCGCCGTCTCCGCCGCCGTCAGCGCATGCGCCAGCAGACAAAGAACAATCGTGAGACTTAGACCCTTCACGATGTCAGCCAATCCCCCAGTACGAATACCAGCAGCGGCCTGGCAATCGGACTCACCAATTTGCTGAAAATGGAGATTCCGCTGAAACTGGCGAGCAGCACAAGCCCCAAGAGCAGCATTGGGCCGATGCGCTCAAACTGCTCGTAGCCGCGATTCCAATGTTCGGGAACGATACCGGCGAGGATCCGAGATCCATCCAAAGGCGGAATCGGAATCATGTTGAAAGCTGCCAGAATAACATTGATCCAAACTGCCTGTACAGCCACCCAAACCATTGTCGTCGCAACTGCTGATCCGCCTTGCGTAGACAGGAAGCCATCCGGGTAGGCGAGTCGCAGTCCCACGCCCACCGCCATCGCCAATAGCACATTCGAAAGCGGCCCTGCGAAAGCGATAAACGCCATATCGCGCCGCGGCGAACGTAAGTGATTTGCATCCACCGGTACCGGCTTGGCCCAGCCAAAACCGGCAAAGACCAGCATCAGCGTTCCGAATAGATCCAAGTGCGCAATGGGATTCAATGTCAGTCTTCCCATCGAGCGTGCTGTAGGGTCTCCGAGCCGGGTCGCAACGTACGCGTGACTGAACTCATGAATGGTCAGCCCGATAATGAATCCCGGCAACAGTGAAATGATATTCTGGAAGTTCACTATTTCGGCTGACTGCGCGGGTGAAAGCTCCGCACGACGCTCTTCAAATAATCTCGATCCAAATGAGTATAGATTTCCGTCGTTGAAATCGACGCATGACCCAGCAGCTCCTGCACTACGCGCAAGTCGGCGCCACCTTCAATCAAGTGCGTGGCAAACGTGTGGCGAAGCGTGTGCGGAGTGACGTCCTTTTCAATCTGAGCCCGCTGCACGTAACCTTTCAGAATTCGCCAGAAGCCCGACGGAGTTAATGGCCGGCCGTGATGATTGAGAAACAGGACATCCTTGGCTTCGGTAGGCAGTGGACGCGATTTCCCCTCTCGTGACTTGCCGCGGATGTGCTCGCGGCCTTGAAAGATGTACTGCTTGAGTGCGGCCACCGCCCGCTCGCCAACCGGCACAATCCGTTCCTTGTCGCCCTTGCCGTGCACCCGCAACAGTTCCTCTTCAAACAGCACGTCGCGACGACGCAAGCCGACCAACTCGGACACTCGTAAGCCGCACGAATAGGCAATTTCCAGCATCGCGCGGTCGCGCAGCTGCAGCGGCTCTTCACCGTTGGCCGAGTCAATCAGGCGCTCGACCTCGGGAACCGTCAGCACGTCCGGCAAGTGGCGCGGCAGTTTCGGCGTGTCCAGTGATTCGGCCGGATTCTCGTTCGCCAATCCTTCCAACGCGCGCCAGCGGAAGAAACCTTTGACCGATGAGATATGCCGTCCCAGACTGCGGGCCTCAAAACTCATTTCGTCGTTGGCCAGCTTCGGATGAGTCGGACGCACCTCTCGGAAGTACTGATCCAAGAGCCGCAGACTCACGCCATCGAGCGACACGTTGTGCTCTGCGAGCCAACACAGGAATCCCTTAAGGTCAAGCCGGTACCCTTTGAGCGTCAGCGGACGCAAATTGGCCTCGTATGCGGCTTGTGCCAGATACGCATCCACTTCCTTCATGCCCGGCGGATCAGGCTCGGACGAAAGGATTCGTCTTTCTTTCTTCGCCAATTGTGGTTGCGGGGCCATGGCCGGGATAGACAATTGTCTCGTCAGGCAATGTATAAAGCTTGGAGCGAATATGATGATACAATTCGCGCTCACTGCCGCCGGGAAGATCGCTGCGCCCCACTCCGCCGTTGAACAGCGTGTCTCCCGCAATCAATACTCCCGGCTGATAGAAAACAACAGAACCCGGAGAATGTCCGGGCACGTGAAGCACGCTCAATCGTTCGTCTCCGATTGACAGGGTGTCTCCCTCTTCCAGCGTATGGTCGGCGTCAGGTGAGACGACCGCATCTCCCGTGTATAGGGAAAGATTCTTCGCCGAGTCCGTGAGCATTGGCCGGTCCAACGCGTGAATCAGCAGCGGGACGTCAAAGTGGGCCTTGATCACGTGATTCTCGGCAATGTGATCGAGATGTCCGTGCGTGTTCACCAACCATTTGAGCGCCAAATCGCGGCGTTCAATTTCTTGTATCGTCTTATCTGCTTCCGCACCCGGATCGAACACGACAGCCTGCTTCGTGCGCTCACACCAGGCGAGAATCGTATTGATCTGGTACGCTCCAACCGCCCGCACCAGAAGTTTTAGCAAGGCGAAGGCCTCGGTCCCGGTCGAGATGCCGCCTCACGCAAACGCTGAATGTTTTCAGCCACATCTCCCTTGAAAACGGCCGTACCTGCAATCAGCGTATCCGCTCCTGCCTGCACCACCAGCGGCGCCGTTTCCGCATCGATCCCGCCGTCCACCGCGATGGAGTAGTGCGCCCAACCCTGCTCGCGCCATTCCTGCGCCTGCTGAATCTTGGACAGCATTGACGAAATGAACTGCTGGCCTCCAAAACCCGGATTGACCGTCATCAGTAGCAGAATGTCAACGGCATCAAGGATGTCCTTAATCGTCTGCAACGGCGTGGACGGATTCAAAGATACCCCCGCGCGTGCGCCGATCGAGCGGATATGCGACAGCGTCCGATGCAGATGCGGGCTGACTTCCTGATGAACGGTAATCGCCGCCGCGCCGGCTTCACGATATGCATCTACGGATCGCTCCGGCGACTTGATCATCAAATGTACGTCCAAGTCCAGCTTTGAGATTTGATGCAATTGGCGAATCACCGGCGGGCCAAAGGTCAGGTTCGGCACGAAATGGCCGTCCATGACGTCGCAATGAATCAGGTCGGCCTGGGCAGATTCGCACTTGCGGATTTCCGCTTCGAGATGCATGAAATCAGCGGCCAAGATCGAAGGAGCGATGCGGAGTGGATGTGTCACGCGATTTGAAAACTGGTTTTCGAAATCAATCAGGTTCGGACTTGTCGTCGGCTTTGGCCGGTTCCTCGATGCGCGGTTTGACGGCTACGACGACATCGATGGCTGCACCGGAACTCACATCTTCACCGGCGGGAATCGACTGCTCAATCACGGTCCCCGCCGGATATTCATCCGTTTCGCGGCGGTCGATCTTGCCCAACTTCAGTCCCGCTTCGCGCAGCAGCGTGCGGACATCGTGCAAGGTCTGATCGACCAGTGTCGGCACATAAAAATGAGCCGGCTCCGGCCCCATGGATACGACCACCTTAACCGCGCTGCCGGGCTTTACTGGCTTTCCAACGGCCGGATCCTGCTCAATCACAGTCCCTTTGAGAGTGCGGCTCGAAAAACGGTAGCGAACTTCCGTCGGTCCACAGACCAGCCCAACATTTTTGCAGCGCAATTGGGCATCGCGCAAGTCAAGCCCCACCAGATCGGGTGCAACATCCGGAGCCGCTGACAACGCGGGAATGACGCGGATCTTTCGCCCCGGTTTAGCCAGCGTCCCCGCAAACGGATGCTGTTCCAGAATCGTGCCCTCGGGGACTCGCGTGCTGACCTTTCCGTTGGAGACAAGGAGCTCAAATCCGGCGGAATCGGCGGCGGCTCTGGCCTGTTGTTCCGACAATTGAATCAGGTTCGGCACAAACCGCTGCGAGCCTTGCCGGGTATAGATCTGCATGACCACAAAGTCAAACAACAGAAACAGACAGATCAGAGAGAGGAACGAGGCGATCACAATTCGTCCGCCTCGACTCACTGCCAAATCACGAAGGCGTCGCAGCGCCTCCGAAAAACGCTGATCCATCTGGTTCAGGCCGACGGCGAATGCCGCAAGCGTGACGCGAACGCGCCGTCCGTCTCATGCACGTGAGTGAACATCTCCATGTCGCCGTGCGCGCCGACCGTCGCCTCAGGCAAATAGCCGCGAGCATCCTCCTTGTGAAACTCAGGATGGTTTTTCAGAAATGCGTTGACGATGTCCAAGTTTTCCGAAGCCAGAATGCTGCAGGTCGAATAAACCAGGATGCCGCCGGGCTTCGTCAGGTCTGCCGCATGATTAATGATCTCCTGCTGCACTTTGTGCTGCGCGGCCAGATGATGGCTCTTGCGGCGCCAGCGCACGTCCGGCCGCTTCCGCAGCAGACCCATCGCCGAACAAGGCACGTCTGCCAGCACTTTGTCGAATGGTTCGGCAGCAAACTCCCGCGCATCTCCGACGACGACTTGAATCTTGTCTTCCGCTCCGATCCGCACGATGTTTTCATGCAGGCGCTCGGCGCGTTCCGCCGATTCCTCAACCGCCACGAATTCGCCTTCGCCGTTCATGCGCGTGTAGAGTGCAATCAGCTTGCCGCCCGGAGCGGCGCACAGATCAAGCACCCGTTCGCCCGGTTCCGGCGCCATCAATTCCACGGCCAATCCGGCACTTTCGTCTTGCACCGTGATCTGACCGCGATCCAAAAACGGCTGCAACTGATGAATCGAAGCGGTAGGCAGACGGAAATATCCGGCCAGAAGACTGGACGGCTCGAACTGAATGCTGCGCGTGCGCAGCATGTTCACGAGATCTTCTTCCGTCCAGCGCAGCGGATTGACCGTGATTGTCAGCGGAGCGCGCGAGTTATTGACCTTGAGCGCGATGGCCGCTTCTTCGGGTCCGAAGCGGCTCACCAGTTCCCAGACAATCCAGCGCGGGTGCGAATATTCGAAGGCGAGCTTGCCGATGTCATCGCTCCCTTCGGGCACGATATCCCAGCGCTCGCGTTCGCGAGCGAGACGGCGCAGGATGGCGTTCACCAGTCCTGCAGCCGATTTGCCGAGTCGGTTGACGGCGATTTCCACCGTCTGACTTACGGCGGCATGGTCAGGAATCCGCTCTTGACAAAAGAGCTGGTACGTTCCCATGCGGAGAAGCACACGGATCAGCGGATGCGCGCGGCCGTAGTCGCCGTGAAATACAGGACCGACTACGGCATCAAGGCGACCACGCCAGCGGATTGAGCCCCAAAAGAGATCTGCCGCCAGCGCCCGGTCGCTACCTTTTAGACCGGATTCACTCAGATGCCGATGAATGATCTCATCGGCAAATTCGGTATCCGATTCAGCTTCGGTAAGTGCGTCCGCCGCCACACTTCTCGAGTTGGCGGGTGTTGGAGTTGTAACTTGCATCTGGTATCCAAATTAAGCAAATGTAGCTCGAAAACGCAAGGATCGACTGAATATTACTCTTGACATTCGTAAAGATTTGCCTTTTATTACACGCAACTTTCTAAGTAGCAGTTTCCACTTGCGTTCCCCGCTTTCACATCGACTTCAATACGGACTTTCAGTCCTTTTTCTCAACAGCTTACGAGTTTTACCGCGAACTTGGCGAGGCATGATTGGGCAGTCCCTCGGCCAAGTAGCTTATTATTCTGGCATTAGGAGACGTGTCACCCAAGAAAACTTGATCCGGGCCTTCCCGGCTCTTTCCAAAGAAGCCGCCAGAACGGTATCCGCACGTGTCTACAGGCATTTTGGAGCCGTCGCCACAAGCCTCGCTGCGATCCCTGGATTATCCGAGCGAGCTCTCAATAACTGGATCTATGTTAAAGAGTTTGAATCGCTTAGAGAGGCTCTCGAACGAGGAAAAGGCTGTCTCGTCTTCTCCGGACATCTCGGAAATTGGGAGCTAATGGGCGCAATTGCGGCGCGCTGTGGTATCCCGGTGACATTTGTGGTCACGACTCAGCGCAACAAACAGATCGAGGCGCTGGTGGACGGCATTCGCCGGAAAGCTGACATTGAGATTGTGAAGCGTAGGGAAGCCGTCCGGGGCGTCCTCGCTGCTCTGAAGCGCAACCGCTGTGTTGCCATTCTGATCGATCAGGATGCGCACGAAGATGGCGCGTTCGTGCCCTTCTTTGCGCATTTGGCCTCGACGCCGCGCGGCCCCGCCGTATTCCACCTGCGAACCGGCGCCCCCCTGATTTTCGCCGAAAGTACCCGTTTGCCGGGGGAAAAATATCGAATCCGTTTCTCGCGCTTCGACAGTTCCGGAATATCAGACCCGGATGTATTAACCGCGAAGATGACGGCCATGCTTGAAGCAGCTATACGTGAGACGCCTGAACAGTGGTTTTGGATGCACCGCCGTTGGAAAACTCTCCCGCCAAAACCTTAATTATCGATACGGCATGGCTGGGGGACGTCGTTTTCACGACCTCCTTGCTGGGGGCAGTTCGAAAAGCCTGGCCCGGCACGGAGTTGCATCTGCTTGTTGCGCCGCGCGGCGAGCCCATCGTCAGGGATCACCCTCACGTCAATCGTCTCTGGGTGTACGACAAAGCTGGACGTGACAAATCGCTTGGAAGTCTGGTAGGTTTGGGGAGGCGGCTCAGGGAAGAAAAATTTGATCTCGTGCTCAGCGCTCACCCTTCCGCCCGCAGCCGTCTGCTGACGCGCCTCACGCAGGCACCCGTTCGAGTGGGCTATGCCGGATTCGGCGCGCGCCTCTGCTTCACGCACATCGTTCAGAACGATCTTGCGGTGGAACCGGATCACGTGGAGCGACGCATCGCCCTGCTCCGCAAGCTCGGTGTGCCTGCAACGGCTGAACCGCTGCACGTCGGAATCTCTGACAATGGCCGAGCATGGGCCGAATCGTATCTAAACAGTCTTGACCACAATGGAGGCCCGATCCTCGGTTTGGTTTGCAGTTCAGCCTGGTCAACCAAGCGATGGCCTCCCGGCAATTTTGCGGATATCGGCCGCAAGTGGGTACATGAGCGAAGCGGCGTTGTGGTTGTGATTGCAGGGCGGCAGGATCATTCATTAGCGCAAGATATCTGTACGCAAATCGGCGCAAGAGCCTTCCCGCTGATTCAGGAACCGATTCCAAATGTAGCGGCGATCTTGGCCAGATGCAAAACCGTAGTCGGCAATGACACCGGGATTTCGTTTCTGGCGATTGCCGCCGGGTGCCCGCGCGTGATCGTTCTCTATGGTTCCACGCAAGTCAATTATGCGTTTCCGCCGCCGCATCAGGCCTTAACTGCGGGAGTACCCTGCTGTCTCTCGCGGACCGGGCACGGCGCCAAGCGCTGCAAATGGAGCGAAAAACCGTGGTGTATGGAGCAGATTAGCGTTGAACGCGTTTTCGGCGCGGCGGCATCTGTCTGTCCGTCTTTGGCGAGATCTCGCTCTGCGGACACGTGCCCTGATTCGAGCTGCTGAATCGGCCACAGATTCTGAATCAGCAACTTGCCATTGAAGGAATGAACGCAGGCGGGCTGCGGGCTCGCGCTGACCAGAACATGACCAAGGATGTCTGATATTTAGTCGCCTCCGATCTACAGATCAACGTACCATTGCTTGTTCCCATGTGAAGCAGAATAGTGGTGCAAGCAACAAAAAGGAACTCCTGCATCACTTTGGTCGGTATAAGACCTGCAAAGGAGCGTATGTCACATTGACACACAGGGATATGCGCCCAAGTCAACCTCATTTCGATACTATCTATCTCTTGACAAATTGACCGGAAAGAGGGAAATTGATGTCCAGAACATTAACTGCTCACTTGTGGCTCGGGAGGCCGGGGTGATGGACGCTGCGTACAGGGTTCTTGCTGTCCGACCTTTGGTCGAGATCTCGACTTCGTCGGACCGTCCAATAACTTTTTCAATCAATTCGGACAGACCTTGCCCTCGGGTGAGGTCTGTGCTATGTATGATCTGCGGTAAGTTCTCTTCATTGAGACTTCTCTAAGACTCTGCCCTGCCAGTCGTGTATGTTATGACCGATTCCGCATGTGGACAGCTCGTTTGACCGTTGCTTCTTCGTGAGGTGCAGCTATGCGCAGGCATTGCTTCGGCGGATCATCAGCGAATTCTCCCCTTCCAGCAGCATTGCTCTTTTGCCGCCGGATCGGTGGGGTTCGCTTTGTTGTGTTTGGGATACTGTTGCCGATCGCACTGTTCGCGCAGCCACCGGAGGTGCTGTGGACACAGAGTTATCCAGTGATGAACGAGCCTTGGGCGATCGAGGCTACGCCGGACGGCGGTTTCCTGCTCGCCGGCGACAGGTCATACGGCCCTTTCGTCTGGTACGCGCAACTGATCAAGGTGGACTCGGTCGGCAGCGTGGAGTGGACGTGCGGCCTCCCGGTGCCGCAGAACGATCTCAGCAGGTTTCGCGACGCTATCCAAACGGCGGACGGCAATATCGTGGCTGTCGGCTATAATGCCGCGTTCCCGTCGTTTAATTCGAATGTCTTTGCCGTTAAACTTAGTTTGGCGGGCGACACGCTTTGGACCAGGATGTACGACCTTGATCACGACGACGAGGCTTACGGGGTGGTGGCGACTCCCGACGGAGGTTGCGTGATCACCGGATACACTGGATTGTTTGGAGTGAATTCCTATACGGGCGATGTCCTCATCCTGAAGCTGGATTCAGATGGGAATATCCAGTGGCAACACAGTTACGGGACGCCGCTGCACGACTACGGACGCAAGATCATTCGGGATTCAGCCGGTGACTTTTGCATTGCGGGCTGGACGGCGCCGCTGGACAGCATGACCGACAACTCAATAATGCCTCTGGTTATGAAGGCGAACGCGAACGGGGATTCGCTCTGGATGCAGCATTATGACATCATGGATTGGACCTTGTTCGAAGGACTGGCGCAAATGCATGACGGCGGATTGATCGCCTGCGGTTTCGGTCACCAATTTGGAGATAATTACGCGGATATTGCCATACTGAAAACGGACCCACAGGGGAACACGGTTTGGCAGCGCGTGATGGGTGATTATTGCGCGGAGGCGGGCATGGCTGTTGACATCGCGCCGAATGGCGATCCGATTGTTTTTGGGTGGACTAGTTCTTTCCCCGGGAGTTGGGAAAACTATGTTCTTCGCTTTACACCCGATGGCGACACGGTCTGGACCGCGACTTACGTGATAAACGGAATCAACTTCTGTCTTGACGGACTCGTGACGTTGGACGGCGGGTTGGCCCTTTTAGGAGCTTCGTCCGGAGCAGCCGGACTCGCTAAGACCGGTTCGATTCAGACGGATGCTGGAAATGGGTTACCCGCCGTGATTTCAACCTTGTATCTTAACGTGTACCCGAACCCCTTTAATTCGCAGGCAATTGCCACACTCTCGCTTCCCAAATCAGAGGTCGTGGATTTGGCCTTGTGGAACGTGTTAGGCCAGCGTGTATCTGTTCTGCACAATGGCTGGCTTACGCTTGGCAACAACAGCTTCCTGATCAACGGAGCAAATCTGTCGAGCGGTACATATTACCTGACTGTCCAAGGACGCGGGGTGTCAATTCAGAAGCCTATTATCCTGTTGAAGTAACTTCAACCCGGCGGCATGTGTCTTCACATGCCCCGAATCGAGCTGCTGAATAACATCTGAATCATGCTCCGTCGTCATCGCCGCCTATCCCTCCTTCATTCCTTGCACTTCATCACGACCGTTACCAATGCTCGCGGAAGCTGGTTTACCATGAAGGATCCGCGTTATGATGCGGCTGGTGCGAGACATGTGAAGACACATGCCGCCGGACTAGTTCCCTACTGAAGAAGGGGGAGACATTATATGAAAATGCCGCCGGCCATTCAGCCGGCGGCATTTCTTTGTCTCTGCGGTGAGACTATGACTTATCGATTGGTTGCCGCCAACGGTTTGGCTTCGGTGCCGCGAATCCGGCTCCACAGCCCTTGAATCGCGCCCTTGATCGTCGCCGCTTCGCCGTCGCGCTCGAAATGCTCCATCAACACTTCCGGCGTGAACTCGCCTTGCGAGAGCACCATCACGCTTTCGAGGTGATTCCGCAGCTGCCGGACGTTGTCCGCCCAGGACACGCTCATCATCAGTTCCATGTAGTGGAACGGTACGGTTGGCGTCTCAATGCCTTCACGCAGCGCAAATTCCTTCAGAAACTCGGTGGCCAGATGCGGCAGGTCTTCCCGGCGTTCTGCCAGTGTCGGCATCCGCAGACTCGCCGTGGAGAACATCCGGTAAAGCTCAGCCGAAAAGTAGCCTTTGCGGACCAGCTCCTCAACCTCGCTCTTGTTGCCGGTTGCCATCAAGCGGCAATTCACCAGCCGCGTCTCGTGAAATCCGTTTTCGTAGCGCCGCTCCGTCAGAGTTCGGAGTAACCGTTCCTGCGCCACGGGATTCAAATCCTCCAGCCGGGCAAATAGAATTGTCCCTTCCCCTGCTTCGTCGAACTTCCCGACACGCTTCGTCGTCATGTCCCCAAACATCACCTTATCGAGCACGTCCACACTCAGCGTGTCGCAGCGCACTAACGCAAACGGCTGATCGCCGCCGGGGCCTTCG
This sequence comes from uncultured Alphaproteobacteria bacterium, assembly GCA_964370805.1. Taxonomy (GTDB): domain Bacteria; phylum Electryoneota; class RPQS01; order RPQS01; family RPQS01; genus CAYJKM01. Next base: position 18,924 of record CAYJKM010000024.1, read on the forward strand.
TTGTGAATCGCCCGCGCCAGGAACCGTTTGCCGCAGCCGCGCTCCCCGTCGACAAACAACGGATCCGGCTTCATGCTCAACGCCCGCGCGCGCTTGACAAGATCCTTCATGAGCGGGCCGTTTGCAAACACCGAATTGAGCGTGTAACGGCTTTCTATGGGTCGAATGACAGCATTCATATTATGGTCTCCACCATCCGGTTCTCATGCCATCCTTACATCTGTACAAGAAACTCATCGTCAATCCTGATCCGCATTTCGCGTCACCCGCTGCGAACTGCGTTTCACCTTCATTTTCTCAGACCCCGCGCCAAGGAATACCCGCTGGCCAACCTTTTCCGGATCAAAAAAACCCCATAGAATAAGGCGGTCAAACCAGCCAATCCGCCGATCGATACGAGGGTCACCAGATACACATTGGGATTCATAGTACTGCGAAATCGTTTGGGATTTAAACTTGAGCCGCAACAACAAGGTTACCGTCATCGCTGCATTCACCAGCGCGGCCGCCCATTGGGTCATGTTCATCAGCTCGATGCTGTTAGCCTTCGCAACGTATTCAAAACTATCGATTACAATGTAAATCGCGAAGAAGAACAGTAATGTGTCGGCATAGACGCCGATGGGCCGGTCTGTCCGCAGCTTCTGCACAAAGAATGCCACCAGTAGCAAAAGAGAAACAGCATTCGTAAGTATAAATTTTTGTTCGATTGGGAGGTAAAATGTGTTCGGGTCGTTGGCGGTCGGCAGCGCAATCAACAGCTCAGGTGACCACCAGAACGGCCAGTACAACCACAGACTCAGGGGGATAACAACCAATGCGCAGAGTAGATTAACGACCCATGGTTTCTCTTGATAAAATATATATCCAACCAGCACTTTCAAGGTGATCCAGAGCACCAGCCCGTGAAAGAGGATCAATGAGACGACCGCGCCTACCACTCCGCCGATATTCCCGTACCAATGGAGACTGCTGTAGAACAGTGAAGGAACAGTCGCGAGAAAGGCGAACAGAAACCAGAACTGAAAAAAAACGCCCCTGAAGATCGTTTCCTGTCGGTAAACAAGAAAGCTCAGGAGCGAAAGCACGCCAAGCTGAACGATGTTTAAGGCAAAACCAAGGTGCCGGGTTAGGTCAGGAAACGGCAAATAGAAAAGCAGGTACCAGATCATACCTGCAATCCAAATCGCGTAAGACACAAAAAGAATCACCCGGACCTCCATTGGCTTCCTCAGCCGGTCCGGGTGATCCAAACTCTGTGACGCTGTTTGCTCTACTTACCAGGTCGCGGAGGAATGATTGGGACCACCCCGCTGTTCAAGGACCGCGGAGGAATGATTGGAACCACACCACTTCCAAGACCACGCGGAGGAATGATCGGTACCACACCGCTGTTCAACCCTCGCGGCGGAATAATGGGAACAACCCCACTATCCAGGCTGCGCGGCGGAATAATCGGCACGACGCCCGATGCAATCATTTCCGGTGTCCGGGGCGGTATAATCGGCACCACCCCGCTTGCTGGCGAGTAAGACGCAAAAGCTATACCGCAGAGACCCAGTACAGCCAGCACCACCAGACCTTTTCTGAGCATTGCAAACCTCCGTGAAAACATGAGACTTGTCAAGTCCAGCGCCACCTTGACGAACACAAATATAACATGTGCGATACCACCGAGTCAAGCAAATTCTCGTCTTCATTCAAAAAAAGTGAAACTAATTCATTACGTCCACACTTATCCACTTATCCACAAATCCGGACTTTCTTGTCCTAAACTAATATATTTATTGGTTTAGAAAGGGAATTGTTATGTCTATTAACATGCCGGAGTCTACGTACAGTCAAATGCGTCTCGCCTTAGTTGAATTAGGTACGGAATTTGGCTATATTTGCATGGAACGAGAGGCACGAACGCTACGAACCCTCGGGAAGCTAAACTCAGTAGGAACTTCCCGCAAGGCTCTCAAGGAGAATTCTCGGGGTCCGGCAACACGGCCCCCGCCTTTATTATGCTGAACGACCTGGACCGAATCCTTACCCGCTATCAACAATTGCAGGAAGAACTTGCCCGGCCGGAAAACTCTTCCGATCCGACGGCGTCTCGCGCCCTGCTCAAAGACGTGAAGGATTTGCAGCCCTTGGTCGAGAAGATCCGAGTCTATCAGTCCGTGCTGGATCAGCTTAGTCAGGCTCGCGAACTCCTGAGCGAAGAAGACTCGGAAATCCGGGAGCTGGCAGCGATTGACTTGCGTACACTCAGCGAGCGACAAGCGGCTTTGGAGGATGAAATCAAGAGCCTCTTGCTTCCCAGAGACCCGGCCGATGAAAAAGACGCCATCCTGGAGATTCGCGCCGGCACCGGCGGTGAGGAAGCCGCCTTGTTTGCCGCAGATCTGTATCGGATGTATTCGAAATTCGCCGAAGCTCGGCGCTGGAAACTCGAATTGGTTTCCATGTCCGAAGCCGAAGCGGGCGGCATCAAGGAAATCGTGGTCGAAGTTCATGGCCGCGAAGCGTTCGGCACGCTGAAGTGGGAGAGCGGCGTGCATCGCGTGCAGCGCGTTCCGGTTACGGAGTCCCAGGGACGTGTGCATACCTCGGCCGCCACGGTTGCGGTTTTGCCCGAAGCCGAAGAACGCGACGTCCACATTCGTCCCGATGACCTGAGAATTGACATCTATCGTTCTTCAGGTCGCGGCGGTCAGCACGTCAACACGACCGACTCGGCCGTGCGCATCACGCACATTCCATCCGGCATCGTCGTGGCGATTCAGGATGAGCGCTCCCAGCTCAAGAACAAGGCGCGGGCGATGAAAGTGCTGAGTTCCCGTCTGCTGGCCAGAACGCGCGAAGAGGAAGCTCGAAAAGTCTCCGCCGAACGTCGCAGTCAGGTGGGGTCGGGAGATCGATCCGAGAAGATCCGCACGTACAACTTTCCCCAGAATCGCGTTACGGATCATCGCATTGACCTCACGCTTTACAAGCTCGATCGGGTCATTGAGGGCGAGCTGGATGATCTCATTGAAGCTCTGCGGCTTGCTGATCGCGCCGAAAAACTGAAAGCGGAGACCGAGGCCGCGGCCGGATGAGTGACCGGGAATGGCGGCTGATTGATCTGTTGAATGCCGCGCGTGATTACCTCGAAAAAAAAGGCCTTGACAATCCGCGCGGCGACGCGGAAGCGCTGCTTGGAAAAGTCCTGAATCTGCCTCGCATCCAGCTCTACCT
>CAYJKM010000025.1:0-20974 GCA_964370805.1 uncultured Alphaproteobacteria bacterium
TCGATGCTGCTCAGCGATAAGAACAAGCCGATGTTGAATCGCGCCGTCCAGACGATGTATCCACCCGGCTCCACGGTCAAGATGGCCATGCTGATGGAAGCGCTCGAGAGCGGGACCATTACGCCGTCGTTCTCGATCAACTGCCCGGGTTACCACACCGTCGGCAACCGGACGTTCAAGTGCTGGAAAAAAGGTGGGCACGGCCACGTGGACGTGCTGAAGTCCATCGAGCAAAGCTGTGATGTGTTCTACTACCGGGTGGGATTGATGCTCGGCGTGGACGGAGTGCATCGCGCGTTTGACCGTGTGCATTTTGGGCGTCAGACAGGGATCGACCAAACCTCGGAAGCGGCGGGCTTGATTCCCTCCGAAGCCTATTACAACAAGCGTTACGGCGAAACCGGCTGGACGCGCGGTTTCATTCCGTCGATTGCTATTGGCCAGGGGGAGGTACTGGTCACTCCAATCCAACTCTGCGCGTACGCGGCCGCGTTGGCCGACGGAAAATACTGGCGGCAACCGTACATTGTCGAGGGCATTTACGACGCGGCTACGCGAACTCTGCAGAAGCGCCAACTCACAGATCCAGATCCGATTGATGCTTCGCCGGAGGTGATCGAAATGGCGCGCGAAGGCATGAAGCGCGTCGTCTGGGGAGCAGGCACGGCTGGCCGGCAACGAGATGAGCAGGTGAAAATCGCCGGCAAAACCGGCACGGCGCAGAATGCCCACGGCGACGATCACGCCTGGTTTGTTGGTTTTGCGCCGATTGACGACCCCATTATTGCCACCTGCGTCTTGATCGAGTTCGGTAAACATGGTTCGTCTGCCGCGGCGCCGCTTTCAAAAGAGATCATGAAGCAATACGTGCTGTCCGTAATGCCGCCTGACAGCTTGCCAAAAGAGCTGAAGGACGAACCCGAGCTTGTCCCGATGGCGCAGTTGACGGGAGATGACGAGTAACATGGCGCGCGACTACTCGCTGCCCGATATGTGGGTGTTTGCAAGCGTGATCGGACTCGTGCTGATCGGGCTTGTCGCCAACTACTCGACCAGCTTCGCCGAAGGCGAGCTGGAATACACTCACTTCTATCGCCAGCTGCTGTGGGGAGCCGTCGGCTTTGGACTGATGCTGGTGACGGCGTCACTGCCGACGCGTGCGTTTCAAACCTCGGCCTACTTCCTGTATGGACTCGGCATCGTGAGTCTGGTTGCCGTATTCATCTTCGGCAATACGATTATGGGCGCACGCCGCTGGATTGACTTGGGATTCTTCCAGCTTCAGCCGTCGGAATTTGCCAAGATCACAACGGTCATGGGCATTGCGCAATTGCTCTCGGACTACCCGCGCGATATCGGCAAGGCATGGGTGACGCTGCTTGCTATGGCCGCCGCTATGCTGCCGATGGGGTTGATTCTTGTCCAGCCGGATCTCGGGACATCTCTGGCTTACCCTGTTTTCATGTTCTGCATGCTGGCTTGGGCGGGAATTCCTGTCTGGCACCTGTTGCTCATGCTGACGCCGGTTCTGGCCGTGATCACCTTCTGGAATTTCACGCTTCACATGCTCGTGCTGGCGCTGCTGCTTGGTGGAATGTGGCTGGCGCGAAAGAAACTTGTCCTGATTGCGCTCACGGCAGGGGTCTTCCTGATTGTGGGCAATGCCACGCCGCACTTGTGGGGCAAGCTGCATCCCTATCAGCAGAAGCGACTCCTCACGTTCGTGAATCCGGAAGCCGATCCGCTCGGTTCGGCATATCAATTGATTCAATCGAAAATTGCGATTGGTTCAGGCCAGCTTACGGGCAAGGGGTTCCTGGAAGGCACGCAAACGCAGTTGAAGTTTCTGCCTGAAGGTCACACGGATTTCATCTACTCGGCATGGAGTGAAGAATTCGGATTTGCGGGCAGTATGGCCGTCGTATTTCTGTTTATGTTCTTTTTCTATCGCGGCATCCGGCTCGCGGCCAAAGCTCACAATCCATTCAATCAACTTGTGGCCGTTGGGATCACATCGCTGCTCACGTTTCAGGCGCTCATGAATCTGCTGATGACGGTTGGCTTTCTTCCCGTCACGGGTGTGCCGTTGCCCTTCGTGAGTTACGGCGGGAGTTCGCTGCTTTCCTGCATGATTCAAGTCGGCCTGTTGCTCGGCATCAGTCTGCGGTGGCGGCAATATTGAAGAAGTGGGCTGCTCCGGGCGCGCTGATCCTGTCCCTCTCTGTCTTTGCGTTTGCGCAAGTGAGCGGCAATCTGCTGTGGCCGTTGCCCAGTTCGCAAACGCTGACCGGCGGCTTCGCGGATACCAGGGCCGATCATTTTCATGGCGGCGTGGATTTGCGGGCACGTACCCCGGAGCCGGTCGTGGCGCCGACGGACGGCTGGATCGAGCGAATGGCCGTGCATCCTTCGGGCTACGGACGAGTGCTCTACTTTCGACTGGACGATGGCAGAACAGCCGTGTTTGCGCACCTCTCGCAGTTTGCCGCGCCCATTGAAGAGGCGTTGCGGGATTCGCAAATTGTCGCCGGAACCTACCGCGTGGACGTCATTTACCCTGAGCCAATCGTCGAGATGAAATTTGCGCGCGGCGCAACACTCGCCTGGACGGGAAAAACCGGAGTCGGCCCCGCTCATCTGCACTTCGAAATCCGTGAAGGCGCCGTGCAGACGGATCCGCTGGCCAACTACCCTCCTCATGACCGAGACAAGCCGGTGATCAGCGGTCTGTGGTGGACAACAACTTCCTCGTACTCGCCAATGTCACTCGGTACGCGGCTAGAGGCTTCAGCAGAAGCGAACAGTCGTTGGCACACGCACCAGCATCAGCCAATTAACGAGCGCGAGCCGGTAGCGTTCTTCATTCAGACTTATGATCCGGGGCCATGGGGAAGGCATGCCGTGCCGTCTGTTATTCGCATCAGAGTTCGTGACGCTGTCGTTCATGAAGAGCATCCGGCTCGGATTGACCTTGCCGCTCCCAAAGACTTCTACGAAGAGATCGTCTGGTCGGAACGCAAGCGCTATGACCGGGACGTGCGCCGCCTATTCGCGCCGCCTCCGCCCAATTCCTATCGGATTTCGCCGCAAAACAACGAAGGCTGGCTGTCCGGATTGCAGAATGAAGAAGTGACGATAGAAGTCGAGGACCGGGCGGGGAACGTCGCAACCGCGCGTGTGCCTGTATCATGCGGAAATTTCGATACGCTTGAGACCAGACTGCCGCCACGCGAACTGAACAGCGCCGCCTTTTCTTTGCGCACTGATGACGTGACGCTGGCATGGGTGGATCTTCAGAGCACGTCACCGCATGAAATCTCCGCCGGGCCGCCGGACTTTGCTTTTGCCCGGCCATGTACCCTCACCTATCGCTTCGCGGCCAATGAGCAGATTCCGGGCATGTTCATCTACGAACGAACGGCCTCCGGCGGCATGCGCGCTTTATGGCGAATTGCGGCGTTGGACGCCGAAGATTCGATCTCATGCACGATCCTGCGCGCGGGTACCTACGGAGTTGCCTTCGACAGTGATCCGCCGACCGTGAGTTTCTCCACTCTTCACGGCAAACTTCGCTTCAAAGTCCGCGACAACCTGTCCTATATTGACGACAGCACGATTCGCTGCACCGTGGACGGTATCACGGCCATTGCCGAATACGAATATGAAGACAGTGGCGGTTTCATCTGGACGCAGCAGCCGCTTGCGCGCGGCGAGCATGACGTCGAAATCAGCGCGGGTGATCGCGCCGGCAACATCGGCCGCTGGATGGCAACGGTTCGCATCCCCTAAGCAAGGGCCTGTGACGTGATCCCGATTCGCGATGACAACCCCACTTCAACCGCACCGATCGTCACGGTGGGACTGATCATTGGCAATGTGGTTGTGTTCGTGCTCCAGTTCATGCAGCCGCCTGAGTTGCAGGTACAGACGGTGTACACATGGGGGGCGATTCCGCTGCGGCTGTTCACCGGTGGCAACCCGCTTGACTGGGTAACGTTAATCACGTCCATGTTCATGCATGGCGGGTTGCTCCATCTGGGTGGGAACATGCTTTACCTCTGGATCTTCGGCAACAATATCGAAGATCGCCTGGGGCACGTCAAATTCTTCTTCTTCTACATCCTCTGTGGTTTGGTCGCGGCGCTTGGACATGCGCTCTTGAATCGTGCTTCGGATATTCCGATGGTCGGCGCCTCCGGCGCCATCAGCGGAGTGCTCGGTGCGTATATTCTGCTCTTCCCGCGCGCGCATGTGATGGTCCTGATTATCTTTTTCTTCATTCTCCGTTTCATCGCTGTGCCGGCGTTCGTCGTGCTCGGCCTGTGGTTTGTCATGCAGCTCTCCGGCATTCTCGGCGGCACGTCGGAAGGCGGAGGTGTCGCCTACATGGCGCACATTGGCGGCTTTGTTTTCGGTCTCGCCGCGATCTACCTGTTCCGGCCTCGTCCGCGAGTCGCCAACCGCGGCTGGGCAGGGTAAGTCAATTCTGCAAGAATCATCGCTGAACTTGCCCTCAGGTCTTCCCCGCCTGTAGGGAAAAATTAAAGACGGGGTCACCGAACTTCTCCATGCCAACTGTTCAACTCGAAAAAACGTACAATCCTGACTCTGTCGAACGGCGCCTTTATGAAATGTGGGAATCGCGCGGCTGGTTTGTCGCGCCGATTCGCCCGGATCGCAATGCGTATGTGATCATGCTGCCGCCGCCGAACGTCACCGGCATGCTGACGATCGGCCACGTCCTGAATCATACGATTCAGGATATTCTGATTCGCTGGCATCGCATGATGGGTGAAGACACGCTCTGGCTGCCCGGAATGGATCACGCCGGAGTGGCGACTCAGGCGAAGGTGGAAAGCGCGCTCTCCAAAGAAGGCGTGACTCGCCACCAGCTCGGGCGTGAGGGGCTGCTCCAACGAATCGGCGAGTGGAAAGAGCACCATGGCGGGATTATTCTGCAGCAGATGCGCCGGCTTGGTGCAAGCTGCGACTGGTCGCGGGAGCAGTTTACGCTCAATCCCCGTTATTCGCGTGCCGTGCTCACGATGTTCAAGCGGCTCTACGACAAGGGGCTGATCTATCGCGGCAAGCGCATCGTGAATTGGGATCCGAGTGCGCATACCGCGCTCTCCGATGAACAGGTCGAGATGAAGCAAGTGCACTCGCATTTGTGGCATTTCCGCTATCCGCTCAGCGACGGCAGCGGTCATCTGGTCGTGGCCACGACTCGCCCCGAGACAATGCTCGGTGACACGGCCGTTGCGATTCACCCACAGGACGAGCGCTACATGCATCTCCGCGGCAAGACCGTTCGTCTCCCCATCGTCGGCCGCGAAGTCCCCATTGTGTTTGACGACTACGTGGATCGCGAGTTTGGAACCGGCTGCGTCAAGGTGACTCCCGCTCACGATCCGAACGATTTCGAAATCGCGATGCGACACAACCTCGAGTTTATTGCGGTCATCGGCCCCGATGCAAAGATGACCAACCAGACACCGGCCGAGTTCCATGGTTTGACTCGCGAAGCCGCTCGCAAGCTTGTCGTGCAGCGAATTGAGGAGCTTGAGTGTCTCGAAAAGATCGAGCCGTACGCGCATTCCGTTGGCCATAGCGAGCGTACCGGTGCCGTCATTGAACCGCTGCTCTCGGAGCAATGGTTCGTGAGCATGAGGCAGCTCGCCGAACCGGCGATAGCCGCTGTCCGCAATGGCGATGTCCGCTTTCATCCGAAACACTGGGAGAAGACGTACTTCCACTGGCTGGAGAATGTGCGCGATTGGTGCATTTCACGGCAGGTTTGGTACGGGCACCGGATCCCGATCTGGACCGACCAGAGCACCGGCGAGCGCATCTGCGAGCTTGACGACCCCAATCTGGACCCGAAATATTCCGGCAGGCGATTCGTTCAGGACGAGGATGTGCTCGACACGTGGATGTCCTCATGGCTGTGGACGTTTGCCACGCTGGGTTGGCCGGAGGACACGGATGACTTGCGGCACTTCCATCCAACCAGCATGCTGGTAACCGCACCGGACATCATTTTCCTCTGGGTCGCGCGTATGATCATGGCCTCGGAAGAGGTATTCAACCTTGCGCCCTTCCGCGACGTCTATTTTACGGGCATTGTTCGGGACCAGCGCGGCCGCAAGTTGTCCAAGTCCTTAGGCAACTCCCCGGACCCCATTCAGGTCATCGATAAGTATGGCGCGGATGCGCTTCGCTTTACGATGGTCTCACTGACTCCGCTCGGCGGTGACATTCGCTTTGGCGAGGAGTTGTGCGAGATGGGGCGCAACTTTGCCAACAAGCTCTGGAATGCCACGCGGTTCCTGTTCATGAATCTTCCGGAAGATGCGGACGACTTTGCCTTTCTCCCGGTGGACTTCAACCCGCATTTATCTCAAGACCTGATGGATCGCTGGATCACGTCGGCGTTCTTTTCCGCGGCCGAAGAGATGAACCGCGAACTGGCGGAGTACCGCTTTGCCGACGCAACCAAGACGGCCTACAAGTTTGTTTGGAATGACTTCTGCGACTGGTATCTGGAACTCATCAAGACTCGTCTTCAGAGTGGCAGTGCTGAGGAGAAGCGCGAAGCTCTCGCGCATGCGCTTGGCATCCTGCACGGTATTCTTCGGCTGCTGCATCCGTTCATGCCGTTTGTGACGGAAGAGATTTATCAGACGTTAAGCAAAATCTCCGGAACGCATTGGCCGGCAGCCGCGCGCGCGGAAACGATCATGTTTGCTCCGTTTCCCCAAGCGAATCCGGAATACGTAAATCCGCTCGTCGAAGAGGAGTTTTCCCTGCTTCAGGACATGGTAGGCACCCTGCGCAACATCCGCGGCGAGCTTCAGATTCAAAAGCAGGTCATGATGAAGGCCGGTGTCCGGGGTGTGTCTCGGGAGCAGCGTGAGTTTCTCACGGACTTCGCCCCGTTTATTCAGAAGCTTGCGGGATTGGATGGACTGGTACTTGACGGGCAGAAGCCCAAGGGCAGCGCCTCCGCCGTCGTGAAAGGCCTTGAAGTTTACGTTCCGCTGGGCGGACTGATCAATCTCGACGCTGAGCAAGCGCGCCTGAGCAAAGAGTGCGAGCGGCTTTCCAGACTCGTTCAGGGTGCGCGCGGCAAGCTCGCGAATGAACAGTTTGTGCAGGGTGCGAAGCCGGAGATCGTCGAAGCCGAGCGTCAGAAACTATCGGATCTTGAAGCGGCGCTTGAAAAAGTAAATCGCTATCTTGAAGAAGTCAAAGCAGTGAGTGAAGAATCATGAAGTACTTGTTTTTCGCAGTCGCGGTGATCGGGATGACGCTGATTGCCTCAGCGGAAACCTCTTTAACCGTGTACAATCAGAATCTCGCGCTCGTGCGCGAATCACGGCCGATGGAGTTCAAGAACGGCACGGGCGAAGTGATGTTTCGTGACGTCGCCAAACAGATCGACGCCACCTCCGTGCATTTCTCCGCGCCGGGAGTGGAGATGCTCGAACAGAATTTCGATTACGATCTCGTCTCGCCTGACAAGCTCATGGCGAAGTATATTGATCGCGAGATCGAAGTGGTCACGGAAGCGGACGTCACTCGCGGGAAGCTGCTCACCTCAAGTTGGGGAACGCAAGGCTCGCAAATTGTCCTGCAGCAGCCCGATGGTTCCGTCCGCAGCATCTTGCAAGAGAATATTCGCGAGATTCGCTACCCGGAATTGCCCGGCGGCTTGATCACCCGGCCGACCCTGCGCTGGCTGGTTAACGCATCCGGCGGCGGCACGAAGCAAACCGAAGTCTCCTATTTGACCGGCGGCATGTCATGGCGATCGGATTATGTGCTCGTCTTGAATGCCGCCAATACTCGTGCCGGCTTGGATGCCTGGGTGACGATAGATAACCAGAGTGGCGCATCCTATAAAGACGCGAAGCTGAAACTGATTGCCGGCGAAGTGCATCGCGCCCCGACGCCGCGCCCGGCGCGAGCGCGCGCAGAAATGCTGGCAATGGATATGTCGGCCAAAGCTTCGGGGTTTGAGGAGATGGCGTTCTTTGAGTATCACCTCTACACTCTGCAGCGACCGACCACTGTGCTCGAAAACCAGACCAAGCAGATCAGTCTCTTCCCCAGTACGGAGACGGGCCTGAAAAAGATCTTCGAATACAACTGGCAGAAGAAGGCGGACCGAGTAAGCGTGTCGGTGGAATTCGAGAACCGCGAAGAGAACGGGCTGGGCATGGCCTTGCCGGCCGGTCGCGTGCGCGTCTATCAGGAAGGTCCGGACAAGTCGCAGGAATTCCTCGGCGAGGATAACATTCAGCACACGCCGAAAGACGAGAAGGTCCGCGTGCAGGTCGGGAATGCCTTTGACATTGTGGCGGAGCGGATCCAGACTGATTTTCGCAAAATCTCCGCGTGGGTCACAGAGACCGATTTTCAGGTCAAGCTGCGCAACCACAAGAAAGAGACCGTGGACATCGTCGTTGTGGACGAGTTTGGCGGCGACTGGGAAATTACGACGTCCAGTCAGGAGTACAAGAAGGTGACATCGCGCAAAGTGGAATTCACGTTGCACGTCGAACCGGATCGCGAAGCTGTTCTGACCTACACCGTGAGATCGCGATAACAGCAGCTCCCTTCAGATTTGCGGATGCGAAGGGGAACACCTGATGGAAACAGCGGTAACGCAAATACAACAGGCAAACGGGTCGCGGCTGCACGCGCCCGTTTCTTCGCTCCAACTGATTGGCCTGCAACGCGCCCGCGCGCTGGCCGAAAATGGAATCCACACGCTCGAAGAGCTGCTCGAATTCTACCCGCGCCGTTATCTTGACCGTTCGCGGATCGTCAAAATCAAGGACCTGTTCGAGAGCGAACATGAAGTGACGATTGTCGGCGAGATCACCTACGTGCAGCCGATGCGCAGCCGCCGCAATCGATCATGGCTTGTCGCCGGAATTGATGACGGCACCGGTGTTGTGCAGCTCGTCTGGTTTCAGGGTACGCAGTGGTGGTTGAAGAGTCTGCCGGTTGGCGAGTTCGTCGCGGTCTCCGGCTTGGTACAGGACAAGGGCGTTTGGCAGATTGTACATCCGGCGGTGGATCGTCTCGGCGAATCCGGCGAGCGCGAGATGTACAACACCGGGCGGATTATCGCTCTCTATCCCGGCAACATGACCCTGCGTACGGTCGGATTGGAGAGCGCGGCCATGCGCAAAGTCATGCGCAGCGCTCTCAATGACGCGAAACATGAGCTGGACGAGTATCTGCCGCTCAACGATCTGGCGCAAATCGGCGCCTTGACCCGTGCGGAAGCGCTCGAACAGATTCACTTTCCTGCCGATCAAAACCTGCTGTTCGCGGCCTGGAACCGCGTGCGCTATGAAGAGCTCTTTTTCTACCAGCTGCTCTTTGCTCTGCGGCGGCACCACAACCAAATCGAGCCGGGCGGCGCTGTGTTCGACCGCATCGGCCCGATCACAAAGAAAATTCTGGCCGCGCTGCCGTTTGAATTGACGGATGGACAGAAGCAGGTCCTGCACGAAATCCGCGCCGATCTGGAAAGCGTCGTTCCCATGCAACGCCTCCTGCAAGGTGAAGTCGGCTCGGGCAAGACCACGGTGGCATTGCTCGCGATGGCCATGGCCGCCGACTCCGGCTACCAGTCTGTCATGATGGCGCCGACGGAGCTGCTTGCCGAGCAGCATGCACAGAAGATTCTACCGATTGCGGAGCAAGCCGGCTTGTCCGTGCGCCTGCTGCGCGGCAAGCAAAAGGTGAGCGAACGCCGGGAGATCCTGTCGGCGATTTCGGCAGGGCAAGTCGAAATCACGATCGGCACGCATGCGCTGCTGAATGAAAAGCTCTCCTTTCCCAACCTCGGCCTGGTCATCATTGATGAGCAGCATCGCTTCGGAGTGGAGCAGCGCTCGGCGCTGCGCTCAAAAGGTATCCGCCCCAATTTGCTGTTGATGACAGCCACGCCGATTCCACGCACGATGCGGCTGGCGCATGTCGGTGATTTGGATGTGTCCACTTTGCGCGAATTGCCCGGCGGCCCGCGGCGCGTGGTCACCGCCGCCCGAGGAGAGTTGGATCGTCCCAAGATCTACAAATTTCTGATCGAACGCGCAGAACTCGGCGAGCGTGTGTTCATCATTTGTCCGCTCATTGAAGAATCCGAAAAGCTGGATACTGAGGCGGCAATCGAGTACCATCAGCGCGTTGCGGCAGGCGTCTTGCGAACGGCAAAGGTCGGTCTGCTGCATGGCCGGCAGAAACCGGAGGAGAAGCTGGCCGCTTTGGAGCGGTTTCGAACGGGAGCCACGCCGATCATTGTAGCCACGCCCGTGATCGAAGTCGGGGTAGATGTTCCCGAGGCGACCGTGATGCTGGTCGAGAATCCCGAGCGCTTCGGACTCGCTCAGCTTCATCAACTGCGCGGGCGCGTCGGCCGGCTCGGTCAGAAATCCTGGATGATCCTCTTGCCCGGCCAGAAGATCACGCCCGAGGCTCAGGAGCGAATCAAAGTTCTGGAAGAGACGACCGATGGCTTCGTGATCGCCGAGAAAGACCTTGAGCTTCGCGGCTCGGGCGAGTTCTTCGGCACGCGACAGAGCGGGGAATACGAGCTCCGCTACAGCAATCCAGTCCGGGATGAGGCGCTCTTGCTGGCGGCGCGAGCCAAAGCTCAGGAGCTGATTGAAGCCGATCCGAAGCTTGCTCAGCACCCCAAACTTCGACACAGATTTGAGCAGCAGCATGCTCATAAATTAGGATTTCTCGCTGGTGGCTGACACGAATATCGCGAGGCTTGATGGTCTCTCGTCGAATGGGTTGATTATATGTTCAAGAGGTTTTCAGACGTGTCTCCAACAGTCGGCGAGCCCGCTTCTCCTGGAGCGGGCAGGGCAAAGAACCAAAGCGCGGAAGTCTCATTTTCCAAAATCCGATAGCTTGCATTTGTGAGCAATGTCGGCTATATTCTGAATTAATATGCAAAAGACGATAGCTGTTGCGAACCAGAAGGGCGGAGTGGGGAAGACCACGACCGCGATTCATCTTGCAGCCGGAGTGGCGATGGAAGGCCATCCGACGCTGCTCGTGGATATGGATCCGCAAGGGAATGCCACCACCGGATTAGGTTTCTCCAGCTCGTCAAGTGATCCGGGAATCTACGATCTCTTAATCAACGAAGCTCCGGTTCGCGACGTGATTCGCAAGACGCTGGTCGAAGGTTTGGATATTATCACTGCCGACACCCGTCTGCATGGCGCGGAAATTGAACTCGTTCCGCGTATCGCCCGCGAGAAGATTCTCGCGCAAGCGCTCTCCTTGCTTGACAATACGTACAGGTTCGTCATTATTGACTGTCCGCCGTCGCTCGGTCTGCTCACGCTCAATGCGCTTGCGTCGGCGACCTCGATCATCGTGCCGATGCAGTGCGAATATTTCGCGCTGGAAGGGCTGGCGCATCTGATGAAGACCGTCAAGCTCGTGCAGAAGCACGTCAACCCGCGCCTCGAAATTGAAGGGATTGTCCTGACAATGTACGACGGACGCCTGAATCTGTCGAAGCAAGTGGCTGATGAAATTGCGCAAGTGTTCGGCAGCCGCGTGTACAAGACAATGATTGCCCGCAACGTCAGGCTCTCGGAAGCTCCCAGCTACGGCCAGCCGGTGTACCTCTATGATCCGTCCTCGCGCGGCGCGCAGAATTACCGGGAACTCACGCTGGAGTTTCTGGAAGCACAGGGATCGCCTCGCTCTCAGGAGAAAGCGGCATGAAACCTCCCAAGGGATTAGGCAAAGGTCTGCGCGCGCTGATTTCGGAAGTCGAGCCGGACGAACTCGCCATTGCTGTGAGTGAGATTGACATCGGCTTGATCGAGCCGAATCCCTTCCAGCCGCGTTCGGAATTCGACACCGAAGCGCTTGATGAACTCAAGCTGTCGATCCTGCAGCAGGGCGTGTTGCAGCCGGTGCTGCTCCGCAAAGCCGGCGATCGCTATCAGTTGATTGTCGGCGAACGAAGATGGCGCGCCTGCAAGGCGGCCGGACTGGAGACGATTCCGGCCATTGTGCGCGACGTCTCCGGCGATCTTGAGATGATGGAACTCGCGCTGCTTGAAAACGTGCAGCGCGAAGACCTGAATCCGATCGAAGTCGCCAAAGCCATCCAACAGCTTCAAAGCGAATGCGGCTTGACGCAGGATACGATTGCGGAAAAACTTGGACTCAGTCGCGCCCACGTCGCGAACATGCTGCGACTCCTGAAGCTGCCCGAGCACATTCAAGGTGCGTTGAGGGATGGCCGCCTGACCATGGGACATGCCCGCGCGCTGCTCTCGGTGAGCGAGGCGGGCAAACGCGACGCGCTCTTTGAGCAATTCATCGCCGACGAAAAACTTACCGTCCGGGTCGCGGAAGAGCTGACGCGTCAAGCCGGAGCCAAAGCCCACAAACAGAATGGTCACGCTGCTGTGGATCGACGGCAGCAAGCCGAGATTGCCCGCTTGGAGGACCGCTTGCGCCGCGCACTCTCCACGCGCGTCAAAATCAAACCCAAGGGGCGAGGCGGCATCCTGGAAATCCAGTTCCATACGCACGATGACCTTGTGCGTCTGCTGGAGTTGCTGGAAAGGTAACGAGGTGCATCGCGAACGCGACAGACGACCAATCCATCGCCCACACAGACCCGATCTCTCTCCCAAACCCGGTACTTCCTCCGGGTTGTTTTGCATCTACGGGCGGCGCCCCGTGCAGGAGGCGCTGCGGCTTGGCGTGGTCAAGTCAGTCGAAATCACCCGCCGCGCACATGGCCAGGTAATTCAGGAGATCATTCGCTCAGCCGAAGCGCAACAGATTCCGGTCAAGCGGCTCGAAGAATTTGTGGATCAGGAAGACACGACCACCCAGGGTGTTCGCGCTTACGCAAGTCCTCCGCAAGTCCGAACTGACTTGCGCAAGTTCCTCGAGAGTCTTCCCGAACAGAGCCAACCGCTCCTCCTGATGCTGGACGGGGTCACCGACCCGCACAATTTCGGCGCGATCCTGCGAACGGCAGACGGTGCCGGAGTCCATGCTGTCATCGTTCGCGAGCATCGTCAGGCACCGGTTACCGATACGGTCGTCAAGTCGTCGGCCGGAGCGGCTTACTTCGTGCCCGTTTTTCAAGTTGTCAATCTGGCTCAGACGCTGCGTTTCCTGAAAGAGTACGGTTTCTGGTCAGTGGCCGCCATCAGTACCGAGGAGAGCCGGGACTACTGGGATTATGACTGGCGACGGCCCACCGTGTTCATCGTCGGCGCTGAGGGGTCAGGGGTGTCTTCGCTCTTGCGGCGAGACGTGGACGATTTGATTCGCATACCCATGAACGGACAAATCGAGAGTCTGAATGTTTCCGTCGCGACTGGAGTTATTCTGTTTGAGGCACTTAAGAGACGAAGCAGGTGACAATCTAATTAGTTGAAATTAAACAAGTTAATAAGGTAGTTACGCGACAAATTTCACTTGACAGGTTTTGGAGAATTCGCTATATTGAAAAGATATTAATGATAATCCTGATTTCGGGGCACTAATTGACTGGCTCTAAGAAGCGCAGTTGGACGTTCGTTGTCATTCCGGAGAGCGAATCCCATGTACGGCAGTTTCGCTTGCCGCGCGGCATTGTCTGGGCCGTTTTGGGAATGGTCGCCCTACTCGTCGCCTATTCGATCGTTGAAACCGTGCTCTTCTGGACGGTAGCCCGAAAGGCTGCCGAAGTCGAGCCGTTGCGGCAAAAGGTCAGAGAGCTGGAAAGCTCTTCCAGCGAATTGGCCGATCTTGGGGAGGAGATGGTCAAGTTGCGGGCATTTGAGCAGCAAGTTCGCCGACTTCTCGCCGGACAAGCCATGTCCGAAGACAGGAACGCGTCATGGGCTGACAGCGGTCTGGCTGCATTGACCGAAGACTTAAGCGAAAGTCGCCCCTTCGCGATTAATCCCGTGGGCGAGGCGCGCAGTCTGCGCGGTGCAAATTACACCGCCACGGATATTCCGAACAGCCCGCCGGTCCGAGGCTACATCACTCGAAATTTCTTCACGGCAAAGTCCCACCGCTTGACCGCTCATCATGGAGTGGACATCGCCGCCAAAGAAGGCACGCCGGTACTGGCGGCGGGAGATGGGCTGGTTCTATTCTCCGACTGGACGTATCGCTACGGCAATCTGGTTCTGATTTCTCACCGGTCAGGTTACATCAGCATCTACGGACACAATCAGGTGCTGTTCGCGCGCGCAGGTGAACGTGTCCATCAGGGTGAACCGATCGCTTTGGTCGGATCGTCAGGGCAGAGCACGGCACCGCATCTTCATTTCGAGTTATGGGCGGACGGTACCCCCGTGGATCCGGTGAGACTCATGCAGAGTATCCCCTGATTCGCCCCGGACGCTTTCCTTCCTCAATCATACCCACCAAAATCCGAACCGCGAGCGGTTCAATACGGGAGGTCATTATGAGCAAGTGGGGTTCTCAGAATCTTCGCAACTTGAACAGCGGAGATGTCTCGACATTGCTGAGCAAGGATGCCGAAATCAAGGGTTCTGTGAGAACGCAAGGGTCGGTGCGGGTGGACGGAACCGTGGTGGGAGACGTGATCTCCGCGGCAACGGTGACCATCGGCGCAACGGGAGTGGTGGATGGAAACATCACCGCCGAAGACATCATCGTTGCGGGACGCGTGAAAGGCGCGCTGAACGCGCGCGGCCGGATCCTGCTTGAAACCAGCGCACAATTTGAAGGCGACTTGTCCGCCACCAAGCTCGCCGTAGCGGAAGGCGCAGTGTTCCGAGGGTTGTCAAACATGGGCGCGCCCAAGAGCAGCGCCGCCTCTGTGCGTACGGAGACTGCGAAGGCTCCTGATCTGAAACGGGAGACTGAGCGCGTCGCGGCCGCCTGAACAACCGTCGCCGAAAGGCGGCTGGCGGATGGGCGGAGGCGTTGACTACCTGCGTGATCCGCTGCAAATGGGTCTCACCATTGTCGGCGTCACGATTGCCTTTGGCGGCGCCGGCTGGTGGCTGGATAGCGTGATCGGAACCTTTCCTTTTCTGATGACGATTGGCGCCGCGCTGGGACTGTTCGGCATCCTCTATGTGACGGTGAAGCGGCTGAAAGCAAGCGACAAGCCGGGCTCGCCACCGCCGGACGAGCAGTAGTGGTCACGGCCTTTCTGATTGGATGTGGTGTGTCGTTTGTGGCGGCGCTGCCGGCGACACTCTTGATGCGGGGCGGAGGCGAAGCCGCGTTTAATGTACGTCTGAAACTGTGGGCAATCGGCGTTGCCCTGCGGTTCGGAATTATCGGAGCCGCACTCTTCTACCTATTCACTCGAACTGACATTGACAGGATTCCCGTTCTGATCGGGGTCGTGGTTGTTTACTTTCTCATATTTCTCGTTGAATCGCGCAAAACTCTCCGTAATTAGTTTCTTAGTCTCCCGCTGCGGACTGGCCGCAGGCGTCGTGATACTGGGTCTGTTCCTCCCCGTATGGGCTGAGGAACACGCGCTCGTCGACACGACGGCTCAATTGACGGCGCCGGCGGAGTCTCATGACGCCGCGGGCGACACCGCTCATGCCCAGGGGAATAAAGAGGGCGTGGGCAGCACGCTTGTACACATTCTCTCGCATCACCTGATCGATGCGGAAGAGTTCGATCTGTTCGGACTCACGATCCATCTGCCCACCGTTCAAATCGGTGACCTGCGTTTCATTACGAAACATCAGGTCTGGTGGCTGATCGCCATACTGCTCGTTTTCCTCGTCGTCGTGAAGGCCGCGCGACAAAAGGGGGTCGTTCCAACAGGGCTCCGGAACGCGTTAGAAGTGCTCGTCGAGTTCATTCGCGACGAGGTCCTCAAACCCAATCTGCACGGCAAGACCGACGCCTTCCTGCCTTATTTTCTAAGTCTCTTTACCTGCATTCTGTTCGCCAATTTGCTGGGTCTCTTGCCGTGGGGAGCGTCGGCTACCGGGAACGTGAATGTCACGGCGGGTCTGGCGATCTGCACGTTATTGCTGATGATCGGCATGGGCATTAAAGAGAACGGCATCGGCGGCTTCCTGCATTCGTTCGCTCCTCCCGGAGTCCCGCTTTGGCTGATGCCGCTCATCATTATCATTGAGATCGTCAGCTTCATGATCCGCCCCTTCGCCTTGACGATTCGTCTTTTTGCAAACATGCTCGCCGGACACGCGGTCATCGCCGTGCTGTTGGGACTGATCGGACTGATTGTCGCCGTCTGGGTGGCGCCCGTGCCGATCCTCGTTTCGGTCGGCGTGATGCTGCTGGAGATCGTCGTGGCCCTTATTCAGGCGTACATCTTTACGATGCTCTCAGCTGTTTTCATCGGCCTCACGATGCATCCGGCGCACTGAGAAAATTCGAAACTCGAAATTCAAAATTCGAGTCAGAAAGGTAGGGACGGGTTGAAGCCTGCAGGAACCCGACCCATTTCCCGAGCAATCACTTGACACAACAAATAAACTTCATTAGGAGCACTTGATTCATGGAACAGGGATTAGCGCTGTTGGGCGCAGGCTTGGGCGCAGGATTATTTGCCTTGGGCGCCGGTGTGGGAATCGGTCGCATCGGCGGCAGCGCGATGGAAGCCATCGCCCGCCAGCCGGAGGCCTCCGGCAAGATTCAGGGTGCGGCGCTGGTCATGGCCGGACTCGTCGAAGGTGCGGCGCTGTTCGCGTTTCTGATTGAGATTCTGATCTGGACGAAGTAAGCCAGTGGGACTGCAGAACATATTGCATATCGAGCCGGGCTCCGTTCTCTGGACGATCATCACGTTCTTGCTGATTGTCTGGTTGATCGCGAAATTCGGCTGGAAACCCATTCTGGCCGGCCTGAAGTCGCGCGAAGACGGCATCCGCAAAGATCTCGATACGGCGAAAGCCGAGCGCGAGAAAGCGTCCGCACTTCTGGCCGAATATCAAAGCACGATCACGGGAGCCAAGAAGGAAGCGGCGGAGATTATTCAGCGCGCGCAGGAATCGGCCAGTCAAGTCGTCGATGAAGCGCGCCAAAAGAGCCGCGAGGAAGCACAGCGTGAGCGGGATCGCGCGCAGGCCGAGATCGATCGAGCGACGGAATCGGCGAAATTGGAATTGCGCGAATTCGTGACGGAGCTGACGGCGCGCGCGACGACGAAGCTGATCGGCAAGACGATTGACCCGAAGGACCACGAGCGATTGATTCTTGATGCGTTGAAGGAGGATCGGTGAAACTCGGCGGCGGTGCCATTGTCAGCCGCTATGCCCGTTCGCTGTTCGCCGCCGCGCTCGAAAAGCAGGCGCTTGATGCAGTGCGCCGCGATCTCTGGAGTCTCCATGATCTCTGGCGCGAGCAGCCGGAACTCAGGCTGCTGCTGTCGAATCCCGGCGTTTCGCGCAAGAAAGTGAAGGCGATTTTCAACTCGCTGGAAGACAAGCTGGCGGTCAGTGACGTCATGCGCCGGTTCGTGGACCTGATATTGGAAAAAGACCGGCTCGACATCCTCGAAGACATTCAACCCGTATTCGAAAAGCTCTTGCTCGCGCATGAAGGCAAGGTTGAAGTCACGGTCACCACGGCCATACCCGTGAATGAGCCGCTGCAAAAGCAGATCGAAACTCATCTGCGCCAAAGCAGCGGGCGCGAACCGGTGATCTCATGGCAGCAAGACGCGCAGATTCTGGGCGGCGTGGTCATCGAGTGGCCGGATCGCGTCTTTGACGGATCACTCGCGCGGAAGATTCAGAACATGAAGCTGCAGATGGCCGGAAACGTATAACCACACCACAAACTAAACACTCGGTTTCAAATAACATGCGGGTTCGTCCGGAAGAAATCACATCCATTCTCAAAGACCAAATCGCCAACTATCAGGCGCTGTCCTCCGTTGACGAAGTCGGGCGCGTCGTGTACGTTGGTGACGGTATCGCGCGCGTGTACGGCCTTGAGAAGGTGATGTACGGGGAGATGGTGGAATTCGATGGCGGCGCGATGGGCATGGCGCTCAACCTCGAAGAGGACAACGTCGGCTGCGCACTCTTCAGCGGTGATGCGCTGATTGCCGAAGGCAGTGTCGCCAAGCGCACCGGCCGCGTCGTTCAAGTACCGGTAGGGGATGAGCTGGTTGGACGTGTTGTGAATCCGCTCGGCGTGCCGCTCGACGGACGCGGCCCGATCCAGTCCAAGAAATTCAGTCCGGTAGAGCGCCTCGCGACCGGCGTGATTACCCGTCAGCCGGTGAAGGAACCGCTGCAAACCGGAATCAAGGCCATTGATGCCATGATCCCGATCGGGCGCGGTCAGCGCGAGTTAATCATCGGCGACCGTCAAACCGGCAAGACCACGATCGCCATTGACACAATCATTAATCAAAAGGGCAAGGGCGTCGTCTGTATTTATGTAGCCATCGGCCAAAAAGGTTCGACGATTGCTAAAGTCGTGAAAACGCTGGAAGACCACGGCGCGATGGAGCACACGATCGTGGTGTCATCCACGGCTGTGGAACCGGCGCCGATTCAGTTCCTCGCGCCCTACAGCGGTTGCGCGATGGGCGAGTTCTTCCGCGACAATGGCAAGCATGCGGTCTGCATTTACGACGACTTGACCAAGCACGCGTGGGCGTATCGTCAATTGTCGCTGCTGCTCCGCCGCCCGCCGGGCCGCGAAGCCTACCCCGGAGATATCTTCTACCTGCATTCACGCCTGCTGGAACGTGCTGCCAAGCTGTCTGATACGTTGGGCGGCGGCTCGCTGACCGCCTTGCCGATTATTGAGACTCAGGCCGGTGACGTATCCGCGTATATTCCGACCAACGTAATCTCGATTACCGACGGGCAAATCTTCCTCGAGTCCGAATTGTTCTACTCCGGAATCCGGCCCGCAATCAATGTCGGTATCTCCGTGTCACGTGTCGGCGGCAATGCGCAGATCAAAGCCATGCGTCAGGTCGGCGGATCGATGCGCCTTGATCTCGCGCAGTATCGCGAGCTCGCGGCTTTCGCGCAGTTCGGCTCAGACCTCGACAAGTCCACGCTCGCTCAGCTCACGCGCGGCCAGCGTCTCACGGAAGTCTTGAAGCAAGGTCAGTTCGCGCCGTGGCCGGTCGAAGAACAAATCACCGTCCTTTGGGTGGCGACACGCGGACATTTTGATGATATCCCGATGGATCAGGTACAGAAATTTCAGGATGAATTGATGAAGTACTTCCGCAGCGCGGGAAAGGCCGTGCTGGAGGAAATCCTGCAGAAAAAGACGCTGGACAAAGACCTGGAAGCCAAACTTCTGCAAGTGACGACGGATTTCAAATCGGGGTGGAATAGGTAACGCGAAAACCACCGCCGGATTGGCTGCTGACGCTCCTGCTGCTCGCCGGAGTCTTCTTGTGGCAGCGGACCGTGTTCCCGCTGTGGATGGTTGATCTTTTCCATATTCAGTGCGCCGCTTATCAGTGGCACGAAGGTGACAAGGAATGGATCTATGCTCCTACCGACAGGTACGAGCAATGGAAACTGCATCGCGAACCGATTGCAGCGAAACTGGGCTATGATGAATATCCCAATCCCTATTTCTATCCGCCGTTTCTCGCGGCGATCCTCGCGCCGGTCTCTGACGTCTCCGCACGAACTTGGCGTAACGTCGTTTTCGTTCTGAATACTCTTTTGCTCTTTGCATTTGCGCTGTTAATTGCAAGGCTCTGTGCTGACAAGGTATCGTTACGCGGTTTGCTCTGGGCACTCGCCCTCGTGTTGTGCGCGTATCCCATGTCCCGCGCAAGCAAGCTCGGCCAGATTGTGCCCCTCCTGGCCGTCCTGACTTGGGCAGGTCTGCTCTGGATGCGAACAGGGAAACCGATTGCGTCCGGACTCTTATTGGGCGTGACGAGCGCTGTTCGCCTGTTTCCTCTTGGGCTCGCCATCCTGCCGCTATTCGCAAGACGCTGGCGGATTCTAAGTCTCTGGATCGGATCCGCGATTGCCATCTGGGTTCTGTCGCTCTTCATGTTGGGTCCGGAAATTCACCGCGATTGGTGGGAAGCGGCGCGTGAATTCGGCACCCGGATCTACCCGTTCTTCGGCAATCAGTCGCCAGCCGGGTGGCTCGTTCGGCTGTCAAGTGACTCGGCCATCGACAGCCTCACGCCGGTGAGCAATTCGGCGCTTGCCGTTACACGTCTGCTGTTCGCGCTCTTCTTCATCGGCGGCAGCGCCCTTGTGCTTTGGCTGAAACGAGCGCAAATCCGGCAAGCTGCCTTTCCCGCTTCTGCAGGATTACTGATGTCAGGCATTCTGCTGGGCATGCCGAACTCGTGGGAGCATTACTGGCTCTTTGTACTCCCGGTGCTCGGATGGGCTATTCACGAAACGTGGTTCCAGCGAGACCGGCGGTTTTGGGAATTCTGGCTGGCCGTCGCAGCGTTTCTCTTCTTGATGAAGCTCACGCATTTCTATGGTGATTCGGTAACCGGCCGGATTGCCTCAGGCAGCCAAACGGTGGGAATGCTGCTGTTCTGGATTTGGCTGATCCGGCGCGTGCTGGTCTCGTCCGTCCGTTTGAATTCAAACTGATTTCGATGTTGTACTTTTCTCTCAATACAAGTTTTTGTGATGTGATGCCGGCGGAGGCGCATGTCCGGGCTTAAAATCATTAAGCGCCGCATTCGCAGCGTGAAATCCACGCAGCAGATTACGCGCGTTATGAAAATGGTCGCCGCCGCCAAGCTCAAACGCGCGCAGGAGAACATTGTGCGTGCGCGTCCGTACGCGTTCCGGCTGCGGCAGGTGATCCGCGAGCTGTCCGAGCGCGTGGATCGTTCGATGCACCCGCTGCTGCATCTGCATGAGCCGAATCACGTCGGCATTGTGGTCGTGACGGGCGACCGCGGCCTGGCGGGCGCTTTCAACACCAATATCATTCGCCGTTCCACGCGCCTGATTGCGGAGCACAGCAA
>CAYJKM010000026.1:0-20672 GCA_964370805.1 uncultured Alphaproteobacteria bacterium
GTGCTGGTCAGCGCCGCGTTGGCAGAAGGAATCGAAATCAGCGCGCTGCCCGGGCCGGCGGCCATTATCATGGCGCTGGTTCTGTCCGGCTTGCCGACGGACCGGTTCGTGTTCGAAGGCTTCCTGCCGCACAAGAAAGGCCGGCAAACGCGGCTGAAAGTACTGGCCACCGAATCGCGCACCATCGTGCTCTACGAAAGCCCGCACCGAATCGTAAAGACTTTAAGCGAGTTGCACGAGTATTTGGGCAACCGCCGCGCCGCCGTGGCGCGCGAATTGACGAAAGTCTATGAGGAAGTCCGGCGCGGAACACTCGCGGAATTGCGTGACCATTTTCAGCAGACCGAACCGCGCGGCGAGTTTGTGCTCGTCGTGGCGGGAACGGATTTTAGTTGACAAATCCTGATCAAACTCAGCAAGCATCTATGGACAACACCTTGCAGATGCGCCTGCACACGATGGTGCTGCGTGTCGCGAACCTTGAGCGATCACGCACCTGGTACACGCAGAAACTTGGTATGGATGTGATTTACGAAGACGTCCATTACCGGCTGCTCATGCTCCGAAATGAGGGCGAAAGTCAGATCTCATTGTGGGAATACCGTCCCGGCGAGACGCCCACAACTTCTTCGAAGGAAACGGCCTATCCTGTGTTTCTCAGCTTGAATGCACGGGATGATCATCGTGCCTTGGCGGAACGGGGCGTCAATCCGAGTCCAATCGAGGACTATCCCCACGGCTTACGGCTGTTCTGGATCACGGATCCTGACGGCCACCGCCTCTGTGTTATCGAATTCCTCATGGAGTAGCACATGTTTCTCACCCTGCTGATCGCCTGTTTTCTGATCTCGTTTGCCACGTGCGCGCTGGTGGCTAAGCTCTTCTACGGCCCGATGACGCGCATTCTGAAGCGGCTTGTGGAAGAAGACATCTTCATGTCGTGGACGAAGTATCTGATCTTTGCGATTTTCGTCGTCGGCATCTCCGGCGGCGTGCGGGTTTGGGATCTGGAGCGTTACATTTCGCCGCAAAAGGCGGGTGAATTGCCGCTCATCCTGAATAACGAGCGCTGGATTCTCGAAGTCTATCGCACGCTGATCGGCACGCTGCAGGCCACGGCCTGGGCGCTGCTGCTGTTCTTTTTGTTTGCGCTGCTCGCGTTCGTCATCGTCAAAGGGCGCGAACTGAAGCGCGGCGCAAAATCCGATCTGTCGGTGCACGAGGCATAGCGTAAGACTGGCGCAGTCGGATGAGGGAAGCAAAGGGCAGCATACTTATCACAGGAGCGTCGGGGCTAATTGGCTCGGCGCTCTTGCCGTATTTGAGTGCGAACGGGTATGACGTTACGCGACTGGTGCGTTCGCGCGCAACCATGAAGCACGACACACGCTTTTGGGACCCCGCTCAGGGAGTGATCGAGCTTGCACGCACGGATGACTTTGACGGCGTGATTCATCTTGCCGGCGCGAATATCGGCGACCGACGGCTCACCGAAAAGCGCAAACGCGAGGTGTGGAACAGCCGCGTGGACGGCACGACGCTGCTCTGCAACGCTCTGCTGAAGCTGGAGCGAAAGCCGCGTGTGCTCGTGTGTGCCTCGGCCATGGGAATTTACGGCGATCGCGGCGATGAATGGCTCACGGAAGCCAGCGCGCCGGGGGAAGGGTTTCTGGCCGAACTGTGCACGGCATGGGAACAAGCCGCCGAACCGGCGCAGCGTGCGGGAATCCGCGTCGTTCATCTGCGCACGGCAATTGTACTGTCAGCCGCAGGCGGAGCATTGAAGAAGATGCTTCCTGCCTTTTTCTTCGGGCTCGGCGGACCGTTGGGGAACGGCGAGCAGTGGATGAGCTGGATCACCCGCGCGGACATCGTTCGCCTTTATCTCCACAGCGTCGAAACCGAGACCTTGTCCGGCCCTGTCAATGCGGCGAGCAATAAACCGTTCCGCCAGCGGGGTTTCGCCAGAGCGTTGGGACGCGCCTTGCACCGCCCGGCGCTGATTCCCGTCCCGCGGTTCGCGCTGCGCGCCGTGTTCGGAACAGAAATGGCCGACTCGGTTCTGGCCAGCACTAGACTCGTGCCGGAGCAAGCCACTCGCAGTGGTTTCGACTTCCAGCATGCCGGGCTGCCTGAAGCACTAAGCGCCGCTCTCAATGACCGCAGCCTCGTTCCGGATGATCAAGATATTGTTAAGTAGTAAGTTATGCAGTAAAATGGCACTCTGAACGAGTCACGCTTCCGTTATTCCATGTAACCTGTTCGACACACGAGTGTCTAATCTTGTGTGACCTCGTGCTGAATTCCGCCGTGAATCCTCGGAAGTTCCTCAAAACACTTAATTTCCTTGACATTTTAGAGGGCGAGTCGTATATTCCACGATGGGTTTTTCGATTACTCAATAGCACATGTACCCGTGATTTACGCACTTCTCTGCTCAATCCTCGTTTTCATCTCCGGTTGCGATAAAGGGCCCGAGCGCACTCTTTATCGCGGTGGAACGTCACACCTGCCGCTCCTGCACGACCGTGTCCTGCGTTACGAAGAGCAGCGCGCCGGCAAGACCACTGACGTGGAAGTAACGATGCGCTACGCAGGCGGTCGGGGAACGAAAGTATATCCGCTGCGCATCGAAGGCGCGGACTGGGGTCACTGCGAGTTGCTCTCCGCGGATTCGATCGTTTACTTCATCACGAGCAACCCGCTCACGGCTTTAGAACGGCGCGGCACATTGCTCGAATACCGCGAATTGTGGTTGAACGAGACGGTTGCGCACGGCGATGCATGGCAGAACCATGACACCGGCACACAAACCGTGTTTGCCGGATACGAGACCGTTCAGACTCCGGCCGGCAGTTTTGCCGATTGTTACAAGGCCGTTACCGCGGCCACTCAGGAGCTGCACGACTCGCTCCAAGCCTGGCACGAGCGCGGCGCGATCAGCAACGAGGAGTTTGAACGCGAATCGGCGAATGCGAACCTTGTCGTCGTGCGGTGGTTTGCGCCCGGCGTCGGATTGGTCAAGGAAAAGGTGGGCGAGGAGCTGGTCCGTGTGCTCGTCGAAGTTGCCAAAGCAGGCAAAGGCCTGGTGGACACGGCGCGAGTCGAACCCACGTACATTGCGGAATAGTCGGATTTTAAAGCACGAACAGATAGAGAGAAACAAGATGCGGAAAAGTTGGATGCTGGTCGGCGCGCTGCTGCTCGCGACGCCGCTTTGGGCGCAGGATTTTTCGGTGCGCGTGTATCAGCCGTCGGCGGCGATGACCGAGTTTACGGCGGCGCTTGACACGGTGACCACGCCGGCGGGGCAAGTCACTGTGGCGCGCGACTTTCAACAGAAATATCCCGAGGATGTTCCGGTTCAGGGGCTGATCGCCAGCGTGCTCTCGCTCGATAACCTCGAAGCGACGAAAAGCTACTACAACGATCTCGCCGCCCAGAATCCGAATAGCGTGGCCGCGAACTACGTCGCCGGCCGCATGACCGAGCAGTCTGCCGAACGGAAAGCCATCGCGGAACGGATGCTCGCCCGTGATCCCGACAGCTACTGGGGCAACGTTCTGCTCGCCAATTCGCTGATGAAGGAAAGCGATCCGAATTTCATGCAAGCGGAGGCCGCTCTGCGCAAGGCCATTGCGAAAGACAACTCGCTGCCGTTCGCCGTCGAAGACCTCGGCAAGCTGTTGTCGGCGCGCGGCGATACCGGGCAGGCCGACAAGGTATTCGTGAAGCTGGGCGAAATGCTGCCGGACAAGTTTGCGCCGGTGCGCTATCGCATGCGGCTCGCCGCCGGCGATCACTCTCATGCGCTCAAGCTGATTGACGACTTCTTGAAGCAGAACCCCGGCAATCCCGAAGCGCTCAACACCAGGGCCGCCACCAAGCGCGAGCTGAAGGACTGGGACGGCTACGTGACGACAATGCAGAAGCTGATGGCTGTCGAGCCGTCCGGCGAAAACGCCTACAATCTGGCCTGCTCATTCTCGCTGGCCGGAAAAACGGATTCCGCGTTTGCATCGCTGTACACCGCCGCGGACATGGGCTTCAATGACATCGAGCAATACAAGGATGATGAGGATTTGGTGCCGCTCCACAATGATTCCCGTTGGGGCGATCTGTTGACCAAAGTCGAGGCCAGTCAGCAGGCGGAATTGACGGAGTACATGAAAGAAGCGGCGCGCACGGCCGGCCAGCGCAAGGAAAAATCGCTCAAGGAGCGCGGCGCGAGCGAAGCCCCGGACTTCACGTTGCAAGACTTGAACGGCAAGTCCGTCAAGCTCTCCGACTTGCGCGGCAAAGTGGTGATTCTGGATTTCTGGGCGACGTGGTGCGGGCCGTGCAAGCGCACCATGCCGCTGCTCGACAAATTCTACTCGCAGAAAGCCGCGGGCGTGGAAGTGTTTGGCGTGAATGTCTGGGAACGCACCGGCACCGCGGGCGTCAAGCCGTTCATCGAGAAAGCGGGCTACACGTTTCCGATCCTCTACGGTACGAATGACCTGGCCGCCGCTTACGGTGTGCAGGGTATTCCGACGCTGGTCGTGATTGACAAGCACGGCAAGCTCGCGTACCGTCACGTCGGCTATGATCCCACGCTGCCCGAGACGTTGAACTGGCAAGCGAACGAACTCCTGAAGTGAGATACGAAGACACGAAGAAACGAAGCTCAAGCATGACTCGCGGCGCCATATTCCTAACCTTAATAGTGTTGTTTTTTGCCGGATGCAGCAAGGACGATGTGCGCGTCGGCGAGTACAAACCGTCGGCCGCGTTCACGGAACTGCGCGCCGCGATGGACACGTGCACAATGACCAGCTCCGCCGTGCGGCTGGCGCGCACGTTTATGGAGAAATATCCGGACGACGTGTCCGTGCAGGTACTGGCCTCCTCGATTCGTTACGATATGACCGGTGCGGAGCAGGAAGCGTATTACCGCAAGCATGCCGAGCGCCAGCCGGAAAACGCCATTGCCCAGTTCCTCGCCGGGCGGATTACGTACTCGCCCGAGGAAGGCCAGCGCTACGCAAAAATAATTCTCGACAATCAGCCGGACAGCTATTGGGGACACCTGCTGCTCGGACGCTCGCTGACCTGGAAGGATTCCTTGACCGACGAGGAGTTTGAACGGGCCGCAGGCGAGCTGAAGCGTGCTATCAGCATCGATAATTCTCTGCCGTACGCCGTGGAATCCCTCGGCGTTCTCTATATGCAGCGCGGCGACACCACGCGCGCCGATAAGCTCTACGCAAAACTCGCCTCGCTGGAACCGGCGGAGTTCTCACACGTCATGCAGCGCGCAGAATTATGGCCGTACAATATTGATCGCGTCTTGAACCTGATTGATGACTTTTTGCGCGAGCAACCGAAAAACCTGCGCGCCCTGGCGCAAAAAGCCGATCTGCTCTATCAACGGCAGGAGTGGAAAGAGTATCGCGAGACGATTCTGCGCGCGCTGGCGGTCGAGCCGGACAGCGTGCTCGCGTACAACGTCGCGTGTTCGTTTGCCGTGGAAGATCAGCCGGATTCGGCCTTGGCATGGCTGACTCGCGCCGTCGAACTTGGCTACGGCGATGTGGAGAATGCGTCGGATGATCCCGATCTCGTTTCCGTGCGTCAGGATCCGCGCTGGGACGAATTGAAAGCGCGCATGGCGGAGCAGCGGCGCCTGCAGATTGCGGACATATCCAAGCGCGAACTGGCGGAAGCGCACATGCAGCGCGCTGACTGGGCGGCGTTTGGTTTGCCCGAAACCGCGCCAGACTTCACGCTCACCGGTCTCGACGGCGTTCCCGTCAAGCTCTCCGAATTGCGCGGCAAGCTGGTCGTGCTCGATTTTTGGGCCACGTGGTGCTACTGGTGTCACAAGGCATCGCCGCTGGTCGAGGAGTTTTATGCAAAGTCCGATTCCAACCTCGTGGCGGTATTTGGCGTCAACGTAATGGAACGCGAAGTCAACGCCGAAGCGTTGCAGGCCTTTCAACTGCAGCGCGGCGTGCATTTCCCCACCTTGGCCGGAACGCAGGAATTGACGGAACAATACAAAGTCATCGGCTTGCCGTCGATTTTTGTGATTGATCCCAAGGGCAAGTTTGCCTACCGCGCCTTCGGCTACAGCCCGGCGCTGGAAGAGACGCTGACGGCGATTGCAGCGGAGTATTTCACAACAGGCGAGCCGAGACCATTGGTGCAGCAAGCGCCGGAATCATGAAAAAGGATGAGGGATGAAGGATGAAGGATGAAACAATCAAAACTCGAAAAATGAAAATCGAAAAAGGCATGCTGGTCGTGGTGCTCACACTTCTCTTGATTCCTGCGGCGTTTGCTCAAATGGCAGTGTTCGAAGCGGCGAAGAGCGGAGACTTGGAAACGGTCAAGAGTTTGATACCGAGCGAGCATTCCGCGATGGACTTTGATCAGTTCGGCGCAACGCTGCTGCATTACGCGGCCGAAGGCGGCGCGGAAAACGTTGCGGCGTTCCTGCTGGCCAGCGGGGCGGACGTGAACGCCGTGAGTCAAGACGGCTTCACGCCCCTGCATAGTTGCGCGCTCCATGGTGACTCGGTGACTGCGCGCCTGCTGATCAACGCCGGCGCCACCGTCTATACCCGCGACAACAACCAGATGACGCCGCTGCATCTCTGCGGCCTGAATGACAACGTCGGCGTCGCTGAAATACTCGTTTCTTACGGTGCGGACATCAATGACATGACCACGACGCAATGGACTCCGCTCCGCGTCGCCCAGTGGAAACAATCCTCCGGCATGATCGCGTGGCTCACCGCCCACGGCGCCACGCAGTAACCTGCCATTCTTCTGGCATGGCCTTAAACCAACCTTAGGGAGACCGTTAAAATGGTCGCTCAGCAGAAACCACCAAGTCCGTTTGTACCAAATCAACCCGTACCCGTGGACCTGTTCGTGGGCAGGAATCAGGAGTTCGCACGCATTCAGCGTTCAGCAAACGAAGTTGCGGGTGGCAAACAAGACGCCGTCTTTCTAGTTGGGGATTATGGAATCGGAAAAACCTCGCTCGCTCGTTACAGTGCTGAGTGGGCAAAAACCGAGCTCAAATTGTTTCCCATCCATGTTCTACTGGGTGGTGCAAAGACGTTAGATCAAGTAAGTGAAAAGACTGTCCAAACAGTACTTCGCACAGACGCATTTGACCCAACCGCAGGCCAGAAGGTCAAGAATTTCTTGGCCAAGTATGTCGGCGAACAGGAGATTTTCGGGTTCAAGGTGAACCTTCAGACTCTTCAACAGGACTTGCCGAACATAACTAAGGGATATGGTGGTTTCCTCCACGAAGTCTTCCTGCATGTGCGAGAAGCAGGTTACGTAGGCATTTTCTTAATCTTTGATGAAGTGAATGGGATCGCAGGCGACGCGGCATTTGCTCATTTCATCAAGACTCTTATAGATGAAAATGCGCTCGCAAGTGAAAAGACACCATTGCTTTTGATGCTTTGCGGTACAGAACGCGTGCGCCAACAGATAATCGCAAATCATCAGCCGGTAGAGCGGATATTCAAGATCGCGGAAATGAGTCCGTTGAAGAAGGAGGAATTAGTCGAGTTTTTCGAGAAGGCATTTTCGTCAGTCGGAGTAACCACTAAACGCCCGATTCTTGACTTGTTAGCCATGTACTCAGGTGGTTTACCCAAACTGGCGCACATAATTGGGGATGAGGTGTATTACAGCGATGTAGATGGAGAGATTGATCCGCACGACACTATCACGGGATTGCTGCGAGCGGCTGAAGAGGTCGGCCGCAAGTTCATTGACCCAAAGGTATATGATGCAATCAAGAGTGATAGCTATAAGAAGATATTGCAGACACTTGTAGCTGAGGGTTTCCGAGGCGTATTTAGGAAAGAAGCGCTCGCTAGCAAGCTAGACCCTGAGGACCGAAGAAAGTTAGATAACTTCTTGCACAAGATGAAGGAACTGAATGTCCTTGTGCCAGGGTCGAAACCAGGAGAGTATCAGTTCTCAGACTACTTAACTGAATTGTATGTGCACCTGCGTCAACGACGTGAAATAAAAGAAACAGCAGGTGAGGCCAAACAGTAATCATGCAATTTCCCACCATCGCCGTCATCGGCGCCGGGACGATGGGCGCCGGAATCGCGCAGGTCTGCGCGCAGGCCGGCTGCGCCGTCACGGTCTATGAAGCGTCGCCCGAAGTCACCAAGCGCGCGCAGAAAGCCATCGAAGCCGATCTCAAGAAAGGCGTCGAACTCAAGAAGTTCTCGAAGGAGCACGAACAGGAGACGCTCGAGCGGCTCAAGTTCGCGATGATCCTCTCCGAGTGCGAAGGCTGCGAGTTGGTGATCGAAGCGATCTCCGAGAAGCTCGACGTCAAGCAGGAGCTGTTCGCCAAACTCGATGACATGTTTCCGCCGCCCGCCGTCCTCGCCACGAACACGAGTTCGCTTTCGGTGACCGCGATTGCGGGCAAGCTGCGCTTCCCCGATCGGGTTGTTGGCCTGCACTTCTTCAATCCGCCCACGCGGATGAAGCTCGTCGAAGTCGTGCGCGCACATCAAACGTCGGCGGACGTCGTGGAGCGCTGCATGAGTTTCTGCAAAGAGATCGGCAAGGAACCGGTGGCCGTGCAGGACTCGCCGGGCTTCATCGTCAATCGCTGCGCGCGTCCGTTCTACGGCGAAGCGCTGCGGTGTCTCGGTGAAGGCATCGCCGACGTGCAGATCATTGACCGCATCATGAAAGAAGGCGGCGGCTTCAAGATGGGGCCGTTTGAACTCATGGATCTGATCGGCATCGACATCAACTATGCCGCCACGCGCACGATCTGGGAGAGTTGCTTTCACGACGCGCGCTACCGTCCGCATCCGATTCAGAAGAAAATGGTGGACGCGGGCTATCTGGGTCGCAAAACCGGCCGCGGATTTTACGAATATCCCGATGACCATTAAAAGCGTTTCCATCGAGCCGGAGTTCTATCCGATTGAGCGCGCCCTGATCGTCGGCACGCTCGCCGACGTATTGCCGTTTGCCGACCGCGCTGCCAAGGCCGGGCACACCGTAACGCTGCTCCTGCCCGACGAGGAAATGGAAAGCGCCAAGACTCCCTACCGCATGCTCGCGCCGGATGAAGGGATCGAGTCGGACGCCTTCGATCTGGTCGTGGAGCTGCATTCCACGCATCTCGATCTTAAGGCCGAAAGTCTGCTCTATCTCGAAGATGCGCTCGACGAAAACATTCCCATCATCACGCTCACGCTGGCCATCTCGGCCGGCGAACTGGCTAAGGAGATGCTGATTGCCGAGCGCGTGATTGGCGCGTCCCTATTGCCTCCCTTCAATGAATCCAAGCTGGCTGAGCTGATGCCCACGCCGCACACGTCGCGCGAGACGATTCGCACGGCGGAGCGCTTCTTTGAGAGTGTCGGTCTGGCTACCGTTCAAGTTGGCGATTCCCCCGGCGGCGTGCTCGCGCGTACTGTTTGTTGTCTCGTTAACGAAGCCGCCGTGGCCTTGCAGGAGCAGATCGCCACAGCGGGAGAGATTGATCGCGCGATGCAGTTAGGAGTCAATTATCCCAGCGGCCCGCTTGCGTGGGGCGACAAGATCGGTCTCGACCGCGTCCTCGCCGTGATGGAAGGATTATATGCCGAATACAAGGAAGAACGCTATCGCCCGGCCCCGCTGCTCAAAAAGTTAGTCAGAGCCGGCTTCCACGGAACTCGCACCGGGATTGGTTTTGCCGCCAGTCTGGAACAAAGATAGGAATTCAATCATGTTTACGAAAATCCTTGCTGCCTTGCTCGTCGTATTTGTCGGGCTGATGGCAATCGGCTGCCTCACCACCGAAGTCAAAGAGTACCGTTTCAAAGTCAACGCCGACGGCTCCGGCGAAGGCACGATCAAGTTTATCAACATCGTCTCGGCTGATGATGACGAGCGCGACGTATCGTTCAAAGATTTCGGTGAACTTGTCACCGACTATCTCGAAGGGTCGAGCTTCGAGGATCAGAATTCCCAGTACAAGGTCACCGGCAAGCGGCTCTTCGAAGAGAACGGAGTGCTGAACGGCGAAGTCACGTTCACCTTTGAGTCCCTCGCTGATGTAGGCTTTTACCTCACCGCGGATTGCGATTGCGCGCCGGTGCTTTATCCCACGGGCAGCCTCGAAGGTACGCTCACCGAGACGAATGGTACGAACCTGAACGAAACGATGAACGTTCCGCTCATCTCCTGGGGTGGCGATGCAAAGGAGTATTACATTCGCAGCACCGTTATGGACGACATGGACAACACCCGCAGTCTGCTCTCGCATTGGCAAGACTGGAAGAACAAGAACTGATTCCTCCTGCAGTTGTCATCCTGACGCCGTTTTCGGCGGAAGGATCTCAGCTTCGAGGCCATGACCGGACAGCGTTTTCCGATTTCCCATTTCCAATTTTCCATCGAGGTTCTGCTCTCATGAAGAAGTTGCTGGTTGTGTTCGCGCTCATTTGCAGCGCCGTGTTCGCGTTGGCCGAAGAGACCGCGTTCACCAAAGGCAAGTACATTCCCGACATCTCCACGTTTCTGAATATTGGCGGCTGCGGTCCGCAAGGGGTAAGCTGGGATGGCAAAGACGTATATTTTGGCGCCAACATGTCCGGCGCCTATCAAATCTATCGCATCACGGAAGAGGGCTGGCCCTATCAGTTGACGACGTTTGACGACGGCATCGAGTCGTTCACGCTCAACTACGCCGGCAGCATGGCCGTGGTCGGTGCATCCGTCGGCGGCGATGAAAACGCGCAGCTCTATCTGCTCGACACCAAGACCGGCCGCCTTTCTCAAATGACGTTCAATCCCAAGGTGCAGTACGGCTCCGTTGTCTGGACGCGCGATGATAAGACACTTTACTTCCGCTCCAACGAGGAGAATCTGAAGGACTTCTTCATCTATAAGATGGATCTCGCCAGCGGCAAGCAGGAGAAGGTTTTCGGCGACACGGCGGGCATCGCCGGTTCCAATGCGATTGCCGATCTCTCGTTTGACGGCACGATGCTGATCGCGTCCAACTACACCTCCAACGTCAACAACGACCTCTACGTCGTTGATCTCGCGACGAAAAAGTACAATCGCCTGACCAAGGATAAGAGCGACGTGATATATGGCAGTGTCTCTCTTTTGCCTGACAACAAAACCATTTGGCTGACCTGCAACGACAACAAGGAAGGCATGTCGCGCATCGCCAAAATGACGGTCGGCTCGGCCAAGGTCGAGTACGTCAATGACGGCTGGTTCGACACCAAGTGGGAAGTGGACGGCATGGGCTTCGCGCGCGATTTCAAGTATCAGTTCGCCGTCGCGAATGAGGACGGCTACGCCCGGCTGCATCTGCGTGAATTCGAGGGCAAAAAGCAATTGCCGATTCCGCCGGTCGAAGGCATGTACGGTTATGGCGGCTGCGATCAGAACGGTAATTTCTATCTCTCGCTCTCCAGTGCGACCCGCACCTCCGACGTGTGGAAGTGGAATCCCAAGACGGGCAATTGGGGACAGCTCACGCATTCGATTTACGCGGGTATTGACCGCACCATGTTCACCGAGCCGAAGCTGATCCGCTACAAGAGCTTTGACGGGCTCGAAATCCCCGCCTTCCTCTATCTGCCGCCTGACTACAAGGAAGGCACGTCCGTGCCGTTCATCGTGGACGCGCACGGCGGACCGGAAGGGCAGTTCCAGCCCGGCTTCATTCGCAACTTCCAATACCTGATGCTGAACGGGTATGGCATCCTCGCGCCCAATCCGCGCGGCTCGTCCGGTTATGGCCGTGAGTTTCTCGCGATGGACGACTACAAGCTGCGCAAGAATTCGCTCAAGGATTACAAGGCCGGCGTGGACTGGTTGATTGCGAATGGTTACACGGCTCCCGGCATGATCGGCATTCGCGGCGGCTCCTACGGCGGCTACGTCGTGCTCGGCATGATCACGGAATATCCGGATCTCTTCAATGCCGCGATTGACGTTGTCGGCATCGCCAATTTCAAAACCTTCCTGCAGAACACGGCCTCGTATCGCCGCGCCCTGCGCGAGTCCGAGTACGGCCCGCTGTCCGATCCTGAGTTTCTCGATTCGATTTCGCCGATTCACAAGGCGCATCTGATCAAGACGCCGCTGCTCGTCGTGCACGGCGCCAACGATCCGCGCGTCCCGGTGGATGAGGCGCGCCAGATTCTCGCCGCCGTCGCGCAGAACGGCACGGTCGTGGATTCGCTGATCTTCGCCGACGAAGGCCACGGCTCCGGCAAGCGCGTCAACACGATTAAGGAATACCGCAAGCACGTCGAATTCTTCGACCGCTTCCTCAAAAATCAGGACAAGGCGATGAAGGAAGAGTAGGGACATGGCTTGCCATGCCCGAGAGCAGATTGTGCCTTGCCTGCTTCTGGTTCTTGCTCTGCTCTGTGCAAGCTGCATCCGCACCTGGGATGAAGAGCAGCCGCGCATCGGTGACGTGCGGCATCTGTGCACGCATCCAACGTATCCCGGTGCGCTCGCACAGAGCGGCGCGTTCTCGGTGCCTTACATGAGACCGTTTGCGCTGTGGATTTTCGGCGAAACGCTCATTGAGACCGAAGGCGAGATTGGCTTCCGCGTCGTTACGAACTCCGCCGGAATGCTGGAGACACTCGGAGATCCCTGCGCCAGTGAATTCATCTGGCTGACTGACAGCACCAGCGAACTTAGCCCGTTCGTCTCCTACACCGCTGATGAGCTTGCCTTCAACGACACGTCGTCGTCCGGCGCCTATCGCCTCTGGCCGCTCGGCGGCGTCAGCGACGGCGGCGACGTTTATCTGTACGTGAACAAAGTCCTCTTTCGCGACTACTTCGATTACGACGTCGTGAGCACGTTCCTGTGGAAGCAAACCGCGCAAGGTGAGCAAGTGCGCAGCATCGAGTGGACTGGCTCGGAGTCCGGCTGGGGCACCGGCGCGTTTCTGGACAAAGACGTAACGGTCTATCTCTTTCGCACCGTCAAGAACGATGGATTTGCGTGGGATGTGCAGCTCGCCCGCGTGCCGGTGGCCGGAATCGAGAATTCCTCAGCTTACGAGTACTTTGACGGCTTTGATTGGAGCAGCAGTCCCGCTCCGTCGGTCACGGTGATGGAAACCAGCCCGCAGCTCTCTGTCGCCTACAATTCGTATCTGGAGCGTTACGTCGCCGTCTATCCCGAGCCGCTCGGCAGCCGCGTGATGATGCGCATCGCTGAGCAGATTGACAGCGAGTGGAGCGATCCCATCGCGCTCTTTGACGTGGACTTGGGCGAGCAGATGTTCCTCGGCAATGTCTATCAGCATCCGGACTATGCCCGCGACGGCGGCAGAACGATCCTGATTTCGCATGAACCGGGACTGCAGCTCGCGGAGTTTCGCTTCGAGGTGGACAAATGAGATGCTGGCTCGTTCTGATGCTTTTGACTTCGAGCGCACTTGCTGACGATCGTCTGAATTTGGGCGTAGCTTCGCGCGCGATTTCCCGCGGGTTGTCCGCGTCGCGCGACGCCGCCTATCCGCAGTGGCAAAACCTCCCCCGTCAGGCGCGCATGGGCGGTGCGGACGTCGGTATCGTTCAAATCGTCGGCGAACGGCTTGATTTCCGCTTCGGCATCATGGGGTTCACGGAGATCGAGTCGGACGATGATGATGTCCCGGCCTTCAACTTCCGCGGCCACAATAACAAGCTCTGGCGCGGACATTATGGCGCGTTCGTGGCGTTCGCTTTTCCTGAGTTCGCGGAGCAGTATCTCGGCGAGCGGGCAAACATGGAAGTCGCCCTCTCCGCCGAGCATGAATCCGATCATGAGTCGGATGGCACGGACGAGCGTTATGCGCTGACCTCGCACATCGGCGATTATCTGATGCCCGAAGCCGCCGCGCGCTTTTGGACAGGGCCGGTTCGCATGGATCTGCGTACGCGCATCAAGCTCTTTACGCAGCTCAACAAGCGCTCGTATAGCTATGGTCCGAGTGTCGAAGTCATCACCCTTTGGCCGGCCGCGAAACGCGTGCAGCCGTTCGTGTCGCACGTCTACGAACATCTGTTCGGCGATCACAATTTCAATTTCGGGCTGCCGCTGAAGAACCCGGATAATTACCACTTCCGCCAGCTTGCGGGCATCGTGCTGCCGGGCAAGTTCGCCGATTTCGCGCTCTATTCCGCGCTCGCGATGGGGCATGGCAAAGGCAAGCTCGTGTTTCGCGAGCAGCTCACCTGGGGTTGGGGGGCGCGCGTTGTCCTGTTCGGTAGTTGAATTCGTTTTCAAGTCTCACATTTCAAGTCTCAAGCCTTCTTCTTAATGCCCAACATCTACCTGATCGACGCCCTCCGCACTCCCGTAGGCCGTCACAATGGCGTGCTGAAATCCGTACGCCCCGATGACATGGCCGCGCTGGTCCTGAGAAAAATCGTTGAGCGCAACAAACTTGATCCCGCACTCATTGACGAAGTGTACATGGGCTGCGCGAATCAGGCCGGCGAGGACAATCGCAATGTCGCGCGCATGGCCGCGCTGCTGGCCGGTCTTCCGCACTCCGTACCTGCCGTAACCATCAATCGTTTGTGCGCATCAGGCCTGGAGGCCGCCGCCTGTGCGTTCCGCGCCATCAAATCCGGCGAAGGCGATTGCTACATTGCCGGTGGTGTGGAGTCCATGACCCGCGCGCCGTTCTCCGTCCCGAAATTGGAAAATGGCTTCGCGTTCGGCAATCTCACCGCGTATGACACCACGCTCGGCTGGCGCTATCCGAATCCGAAAATGAAGGAGATGTTCCCGCTCGAATCGATGGGTGAGACCGCGGAAAACGTCGCCGAGAAATGGCAGATCAAGCGCGAGCTGCAGGATCAATTCGCGCTCGAATCGCATCAAAAGGCCGTGACGGCGCAGGAGAAAGGCTATTTCAAGGACGAGATAGTCCCCGTGGAGATTCCGCAGAAGGGCAAGGATCCGCTGGTCATTGACAAGGATGAACAGCCGCGCAAAGATGCGTCGCTTGAAGCGCTCGCCGCCTTGAAACCGGTCTTCCGCAAAGAGGGCAGCGTCACAGCGGGTAACTCCTCTTCGCTGAACGACGGCGCGGCCGCGCTGTTGGTCTGCAGCGAAAAATTTGTCAAAGAGCATGGGCTGAGACCGCTCGCCAAGATCATCGGCACCGCCTCCGCCGGTGTCGATCCGCGCTACATGGGTATCGGCCCCGTCCCTGCCACTGAAAAACTGCTGACGCGCGTCGGCCTCACCCGCTTTGAAGTGGGCTTGTGGGAGATTAACGAAGCGTTTGCCGCGCAAATTCTGGCCGTGATCGCCGAGCTTGATCCGCCGATTGATCGCGTCAATCCCAACGGCGGCGCCATCGCCATCGGTCATCCCTTGGGCATGAGCGGCGCGCGGCTGGCCGGAACGCTCGCCTACAACATGCGCCGCTGGGACGTGAAATACGGCATCGCTTCACTCTGCGTCGGCGTCGGGCAGGGACAATCCCTGCTCCTCGAACTGGTTTCATAATCTGCACTGGAATCGCAAATCAAATCGAGGTCTTATCAACTACTGCCATGAAGGTTACGGTTGCTCAGCATGACGACCTGAAGGACGTGCTTGAGATGCTCACTGAGTATCAGGAATCTTTGGAATCGGAAATGCCCATTGACGAAGCGAAGAACGAGCAGTATCTGGAACAGATTCTCGCCGACCATGAGGTGGGAACCATCTTCATCGGTCGTACGGCGAGTGGTCGCCAGCCGGTTGGCTTTGCGATTGTCTGTCGTCGTCCTTCCACCTTGACGGCGGAATGGGTCCCGTATATGACGGACTTGTATATCCGCCCCGCCTATCGCCTCAAAGGATTTGCGCGACAGATGTTCGAGCATGTGGTGCGATGGGCCAAAACAAAGAAGTATTCGCGCCTGCATTGGCAGGTGGAGAATCTGAACCTCCCCGCCCAGTACATGTTTGATGCATATAATCCAACCATTTCCGGTTGGGTCGGCTACATGTTGGATCTTAGAAAAGAATAAGGTTGTTTAAGTAAGAAAGCGAGTGGTTCATACAAAGGGGGCAAGTATGACTCGGTTTCTTTCCAAAACTCAGTTCGTAATTCTGGCGGTCCTGCTGGTGAGCAGCGCGTTACTGGCGCAAACGTATGTGCGGGAGAGTTCCGTCGGCACGCCCGATTCGCCGCGCATGTACAGCGCGATCGATGACGATGGCGTTCCGATGCAGGAGTGGGTCGGCATGGAATTCGTCATTTTGCCCAAGCCCAAGCACTTGCAGCGGTACGGCTATTCCACGCTGCGGCGCCCTAACGGCGGCTTCATCATTCCGACCTATGGAGAATGTGCGGGACAAGTCGGCACCGTCGTTGACGTACAGAACGACGGCCGCACGGACTGCAAAGTCACACTGCGCATGGACGACGGCCGTGAGTACACCGCCGTTTCCGCCACCGGACTTTTTCCCGAGATTGCGCTCGCTTCCGATTTTGAGCACGCACGCACCGAATGGGAAGGGCAAACCGTCTGGTTCTACAGCAGCCCGGTTTACATCTATGACGACGACACCGGACAACTCTGGTCAATTCAAACCGGTCGTTATGAACCGGTGGTCGTAAAAGAAGTTGTCGCGGGCTGGAACCACAATCGCCCCGTGCGCCTGATTGTCGAGACAGAGGACGGCCGTGAGGCCTATGTTGACGTGCAGGTCTCGAGCACGAACACGTACGAGTATTATTACGGCCGCAATCGCTATGACGTTTTCTTCGTGATGGAAGACCCATACGCACATTAAGCAAAAGCTGAGAAGCTGAAGGCCTGAAATGCTGAAAGTCCCCGCAAGACATATCATCGTGCTCATGTTGCTCTGCACGGTTGCCGTCGTGTTTGCCGCCGCCAAGTCGCATGTGCCGCCGCAGAAGCACAGCGGCCATCCGGCCAGGCAGGCGCAGGAGGCGCCGCGCCCGCCGCGCTATTCGCTCGATGATCTCTACCCGTCCACCAACGTCCCGGTGGACATTCCCGACGGTCCCGGCGGTGTCGCCCTGTCCACGATCACGGTCCCGGAAGATATCACCATCACGGACATCAATGTGATGGTTTCGATCACGCACAACTGGATTCGCGACCTGCGCATCAGCCTGATTCCACCGGCGTCCGACACGCTGGAAGTCATTCTGCTGGAACTGCTCCCACAGGACAGCGCGATTAACATGGTCGACACGTGGTTCAATGACGAAGCCGTGACGCTGATCGATGACGGCGTGCCGCCGTTCACCGGAGTGTTCCGTCCTCAGAATCCGCTCAGCGCTCTCGACGACCTGAATGCGAACGGAACCTGGACCCTGCGCGTGGAAGACATGTTCCGCGTGGACAGCGGCCGTGTCGAAGCGTGGGCGATCTTCGTCAATCCGGACATCAGTCTCGCCGGGACGATTACGGACGAAGATACGGACGATCCGATTGGCGGCGTCAGTGTCGTCGTGCTCGGCGGCGCCG
The DNA here is from genome assembly GCA_964370805.1 of uncultured Alphaproteobacteria bacterium. Lineage (GTDB taxonomy): Bacteria > Electryoneota > RPQS01 > RPQS01 > RPQS01 > CAYJKM01. The sequence continues at coordinate 17,517 of CAYJKM010000026.1, forward strand.
CGCAAACGATCAGCGACAATGCCGGCGAGTACGCGATTGAAGGCATTGCTCCCGGCACCTACTCCGTGCAGTTCACGAATGAAAACTACGATACGCTCACGTATCCCGACGTGGTGATAGCCGCCGGTTCACCTTACGAGCTCGATGTTGCTTTGCATCCGCGTTTCCTGCTCCGCGAGTTCAGCACCCGCCCCACCGATTCCGTCGCGATCCCCGACCAGGGCGAAGCCACCTTGACGTACACGCTGAGCGAAACGCTCTTGGTCTATGACGTGGACATCACGGTGAATATCGCGCACACGTTTCCCAGTGACTTATCGTTATTTCTTACCGGACCCGGCAATCAGATCTTGCAGCTCGTGGAGTCGGAATTCGGAACGGATTCGACCGACAACTTCACGCAATGCCGTTTTGACGATGAAGCTGCGCAGCCGTTCGCTCACGGCCACGCTCCGTGGACCGACAGTTGGCGGCCGCTGGAGCCGTTATCCGAATTGGATAGCTTGACATCAAACGGCACGTGGTCATTGCAGGCGAGCGATGATTTCGAAGCTGATGTGGGCACGATTCTCGGCTTCACTCTGCACTTGCGCGTTCCAAACCCCGTGGCGGTCGATGACCCCCTCATCCTTCATCCTGCATCTTTCAACCTTTCCGTCTATCCCAATCCATTCAATTCGGAAACCAGATTCGCATTTGATCTTCCTCGCGCCGGACTCGTCGAATTAAGACTCTATGATTTACTTGGCCGGGAAGTGAGCGAGATCCTGAATGTGCGCCGTGAAGCCGGTTCGCAGTCCATCGCCTTCGATGCCTCTGCATTGCCCTCCGGCGTGTATATCGCACGCCTCACTGTACTCAACCAGATAAAATCTGTGAAGCTGTTGCTGCTGAGATAGACATCGGCACTCCACTGCCTGAATTCGATTGCGCGGAGTCCCTGATCCCGCGCACGTCATCAGTGCCCGGGGCGGTCATTGCCACCTGTCACCGGGAACAAAGCCCCCACTCGACGACTTCAAGAGAAAGGAATATCCCGCTCAGCAACGTCGTAAGGTCTGACGAAACAGTATAACCGGAGGTGATATATGGCTATCAACAAGAAATGGTACTGGATTCTTGGCTCAATCGCGCTGATCGCAGGCGGATTCCTCCTGCGCAAGAAGGGAGTCCACCTCTGGCGGCGGGCGATGAACCACGTCGAGGGCTAAGGTCGCTCGACCTGTCGTGCTACCGGATTTCAGGCTCGGCTCAACGCCGGGCCTTTTTCTTGACGATGTCATGCTTAACTTGACTCTTATCAGCGGATTGCGTTTATTAGAAAATCTGACCCGCTACAATTCCCGAAGTTTTCTCTAAGGATAGCTTTTTCAAGGAGTAGGACAAAATGCGTTCAAGGCTTATCATTTTTGCAACTCTGATTCTCGCCATTGCGCTTTGCAGCACCTCTGTGGCTGGTAATCTCAAGGCGAGCCAGGGATCATTCTCCAAGTCCGGCCAACTTGTGGAAGGCGTCGCTCCCGTTGCGAGCGAAGTCTCTACGCTGCCGACCGTCGGCACTCGTACCGGCCGCGGCTTAGACGAGATCATTATTTCGGAGGATTTCGAGGCCTATGATTTCGGCACTCTTCCTCCCGGCTGGACTCAGGTTGACGTGGATGGCGGCTCCACGCCGGTTCCGAATGCCGATGGCATGTCCACTTGGCAAGTGTTTGGCGGCCAAGGTTGGCCGGCACACGGCGGAACGAAGTCCGTCGCGAATTTCTACAACTCTCCTGCAACCATCAACGATGACTGGCTGATCCTCCCGCAGCAAAACCTCGGCGGGACCATCACGTTGAGCTACTGGGCTTCGTCTCAGGATCCACTGTATCTCGAAAGCTATGAAGTTCGCGTTTCAACGACAGGCAATCAGCCGGCCGATTTCACGAATCTCGTCGCCGACGTCAACGAGGTGCCGAACCCTTGGGCCGAGCATACGCATGACTTAACCGCGTACGCCGGTGCCCCGTTTTGGATTGCCTTCCACTACAATTCGTTTGACGAGTTTGTGTTCAAGATCGACGACCTCATTCTGGAAGGGGAGCAGTTGGGCGAATTCGGCACGTTGACGGGCACCGTCCGCAACGAAGACAACAACAATCCTGTCTCCGGCGCGACGGTGGAAATCGTGGGCACGGCGTTTTCTGCAACCACCAACGCGCAGGGCCAGTTCTCCATCGGCAGCGTCCCGGCTAATACCTACGATGTCAACGTCTCGCATCCCCTCTATCAAGACGAGGACGTGAGTGACGTCGTCATTACTACTGGACAAGCAACCGATATTCAAGTCCTGCTCGAACCGCTGGCACTGGAATTCCACGATTTTCAGACCACAGCCGATTCCGTGTTCATTGCCGACGTGGATTCCGCCTACATGAGTCTCAACGTCGCTGGCGACTACCTTATCAGCGACCTTGATATCACCATCAACTTGCACCACACATATGACAGTGATCTCACGATCTGGCTTGAGAGCCCGTGGGACCAACGCGTTCTGCTTGCCGATGGAGTTGGCGGTCAATTCAATAACTTCATCGACACGCGTTTTGACGATGAAGCGGCGACGCCCATCGGTAGTGGTAGCGCACCGTTCACGGGTTCCTACAGGCCGGAAGGTGTACTGTCCGACTTCGATGCCTTTTCTTCGCAAGGGGAATGGACTCTGGTCGTCTATGACGCATTTCCTGCAGACACCGGATGGATCGTGGACTTCACTCTTCACGTCACTTCGCCCTTAGATGCCGACGACCAACAGTCGCCCGTGCCTGCTGCGTTTTCGTTCGAGGGCAACTACCCCAATCCGTTCAACGCCAGCACCCAGTTCCGTTTTGACATGGCCCGTGCCGGTCATGCGTCACTCGTGCTGTACAACATCACGGGGCAAGAAGTGGCTCGCTTGATTGACGGCAGCATGGAAGTCGGCCACCACGCCGTTTACTTCAATGCCAACAACCTTCCGTCCGGCCTGTATTTCGCGCGCTTCGATGCGCCGGAATTCACCGCCACGACAAAGGTGATTCTACTAAAGTAAACTGCTGCCGATTCCTCCCTTTCTCCACAGCTTGTGGGTAAAGGGTAGGGGATAGGGGATAGAATCGCGACCCTCTTCACGGA